>CAMDQH010000091.1 GCA_945905815.1 Bacteriovorax stolpii
GCTAGTGGAAGTCCACTTGCAGGCATTACCGTTACATTTACTGTGACTACAACTAATGGTGGTGTGCTTTCAAATTCTCAAGGAATTCTCGTTGGAACGACTGATGCCAATGGTAAAGCGTCTACCACTTTTACTTCTTCAAATACCTCAGGGCCTATTTCTGTTCTGGCTTCTTCAAGTGTTGGTTCTGTGACTTTCGCCCTTAACACTACCACCAGCGGCAGCGGCGGAAGTGGTGGGACTATTTCATTTAACCCCTCTACCTACTCGCCTGCTTCTGGCTCATGGCTTAACACCAACGTTGGGGCGGCCCCAAGTAAATCAGTAACGGTGACAAACACTGCGAGTTATGGACTTTATATCAACTCTATTTTTACGACTACATCAACTCCGTTTACGATTGTTTCTGATACCTGTCCTCGTTCTCCGACTCCACTTGCAACGACTGAATCTTGTACTGTTGTGATTTCGTATTCACCCACGTCAAGTACAACATCTTCAAAATTTGTGTTTTTAAACTGGTCTTCACTAAATGATGGATCAAATGGTCAAAACGCTGTTCTCGCTCTTGAAGGATCTGGTCCACCGGCGCTGACTTTTGTGGGAATTTCAAGCATTGATAATATCACCACTACTTCCCTCAGAATTAATTGGGCGGCGGCAACAGGTGGAACTGTTTCTCAATACCGAGTTTATAGAATTATAAGTGGTGTACCAACGTTGCTCGCAACTCTTTCTTCTTCGACTCTTACTTATAGTATTTCTGCTCTCACTCAAAACACCTCGTACACGTATCGCGTGCGCGCTGTAAACACCGCCAACGAAGAAGACGGAAACTCCAATGATGTTTCTGCGCTTACAGACACTTCGCCAGTCCCAGTCTTAACGGATGTTGGACATTTTGTTTTCCCAACCAATCCAGTTTACGCAAGTGGAACAGCACTTACTTTAGATTTTAATAAAACAAATACCACACCAGTGGGTGATACAGGTATGACTTATACCTGTAAGTATTCACGCCAGATCACTGGCACTTTAGTCGGCAAGTCCAACTGTACACTAGGCTCACTTGGAGGGACCTATTCTCTGAATGCCGCGACCGGAGCATTCTCTTGGTTACCAAAACTTGGAACTCAAGGTGTCTTCGAGTTTGCCTTAAGTGGAACTGATGTGAATGGAACTGGAGTGCGCTACTTCACTGTCAACGTGGCCCATCCTTATGCGTCCCCCAATCTTGCCACAATTCTTGCTGATTTCAGGGCCTCATTCTCTGCTCTCACTCAGCCAAATACTGCATCGGCGAATCGCTGGAGCGATATCTCTGGAGCAAATCAATATGGGACTGTGTCTTCAGGAACTCCACTTTGGGCGTCAGGATCTATTAATAACACCATTACAGATCCTCAACGGGTAAGCTTTGGTGGAACATCTCAAATTGATCTTGGCTCAATCCTTTCAGGATATGGCGCCTTCTTTTTAGATTTTTGGGTCAGTAATCCTGAATCAACTTTTTCAAATGGATCAGTTGTTTTAAAAATGGATGAAAGCAATACAAACAATGGATTTAAAATCACTCAAAATACTCAGCTTACTGGTGCTCGGTCTCTAAGATTTGATTTTGAGAGAAACTATGTCGATGTGGTTGCTGCTCATAATCCACTCACCCACATTCGCTTTGATGAGAGTACTGGATCAACATTTACTTCAACCAACAATTCAGTTAGCTTTATCTACGGAAGTGGCGCCTATGGAAGCACCTCGACAACAGGATTAGTGACTGGTCAAACTGGTGCAACCCTGGGAGAAAAAACGTCAACTGCTATAAAAACTAGTACTGATCGTTTGAATATTCCTAACATTAGCACTTTTAAACCGGCCGGAGATTTCTCAGTAGAATTTTGGGTCAAATACGATAATGCAAATCTACCAGCAGACCATGATCTCTACACTTTCAACTCAACCGGAACTGCTTCAGGTCTAAGGATTTCAATGGAAAGTGGTGTCTTAACTGTTCGCTACAAGCCTGCAAATGCTTCAACTGTTGCACTCACTCCGACTTACTCTAATTATGGCGCAATCTACGATGGTGATTGGCATCATCTTATCTTTGCTTCATCTTCAACCAATAATAAATCTCTTTATTTAGATGGAACACTTTTGAGCTACTCCGGCATCAATAATGGCGCCATCACATGGCCATCAACTCCGGATGGCTTCTGGCTTGTGGCAGCTGGTGACTCAAATAATCCGGTTTCAGTAGATGAATTTGCTTTCTATGGTTTTGCCCTTTCACAAAATCAAATGAAAGATCATCTTGCGGCCGGAGATCATTTCAATCGAAACCAAGCTCTCTTCCCTGCCAATTCCATCGCCCAAACGAAACCTCGTAATTACTACAGGGGATCTGATGGCTATGCCATCATGAAAGATTATACTGGGAATCAAGGGGATCTGTACGATCACCACGCTCAAAACTACAGTATGTATGATGCGACTGGAGTTTATGTTCGCTCAGGTGGATCAGGTTTAGATACCGATTTAGCATCTTATCCGAATAGTGGGGACTATTGGATGTGGCCAATGAACTATAGACAGTTCACATTCAACGACAAATTCACCTATACGACTTGGATAAATTTTACAAGCAACCAAGGAAACTCTACCCCATTTTTTAGTTTTGGAAGCTGGAGCAATAGTTCCTATGGATTTATGGTTTATGCCAATGGCGGAGATGGAAGACTCTATACTGTGTTTGATAGAACCTGGTCTGCAGTACCAAATTATATCTCAACGGCTTCTGCAGTCGTTCCTTGGTCGAGTAACAGTACAATTCCTGTGGGATGGTATCATATTACGATGACCTATGATGGAGCAAAAGCTAATGATAAGCGTGTTCAATTTTATGTGAATGGTGTACCTGCGAAAATGGCTGCCGCCACTGGAACAATTCCCACGACTCTTTCTGCTTTAACTGGATCAGGCGGAGCAAATCCATGGTACTTCTTTTTAGCATCATCACGATCAAATGGTGGTAACATTCTTGGGACGAAATCTGGATTTGTTCATGATGAAGATGCTCTTTACGATAAAGTTCTTCCTGTAAATGAAATTAGAGCACAAGCAAATGAAGCGAGCTTAAGATATTGCGATATCTCTATAACGACTCAAGGACTTGATCCAGTTAATACCAAGCCATTTGATTACATTAGCTCAATTTTTGATGGAACAACAATTAACATCCGTCGAAACTCAAAACTTGAGTGTGCGCTTAGACCAATGGTGACTCTCACCAATGAAAATTTAAATATAGCCCTTGGAGATTCATCTAACGGTTTTAAAGGTCATATCACGGATCTTAGAATCCATGGATCTGATACAACTTCAACCGTTGCAACGACTCAAAACCAGCAAAATGCCTTTTATAATTCTGCTAATCAACATCATGTCGCTCCAATCGGAAATATCGTCACAACAAATCTGGTACGTTGGTATGAAGCCTCTACAGCAATGGACGGATTACGACCTTACTCCCCTGGATGTAATGATAATAAAGTCGACTGGTATGATATGGGTCAAAACCCGAATGGCCTCGGACAAGAATCAGGAAAACTCATGAACTTCCAATCTTGTACGACTAATGGCTGGAATGGCAGTGGTATTCCAACAGATCCTTATCGACTGACTTTTGATGGAACTAACGATTGGGTAGACCTAGGAACAAAACCATTCTTCAATACAACTCCAAATAAACTCTCTGTCTGTGCATGGACGAGAACGATTCAGTATGCAAACTCAACGATTTTCTCTCGTTCAACTGGTGGTTGGGGTGACTTTCTTTTAGGTGGTTACAATGGTACTTTATGGGTTTACCTAAATGGCACATATACACAAAGTAGTGGTGCGAATTATGGTATTTACCTCAACGGTCTTTGGCATTATACCTGTGCCCAAGCTGATGGAGCCAACTATAGAGTCTACTTAGACGGGAACGTGATAGTCGGTCCAGTGGGTTTCACATCTAATATTAGCTATGCCAGTAGCCAAGATGTTCGATCAAGTTTAGGAAGAATTATTACAGCTACTTATAGTGGTGGTAATGATACCTATTTTAATGGAGATATTGGTGCTGTTCACATTTACAAT
This sequence comes from Bacteriovorax stolpii, assembly GCA_945905815.1. Taxonomy (GTDB): domain Bacteria; phylum Bdellovibrionota; class Bacteriovoracia; order Bacteriovoracales; family Bacteriovoracaceae; genus Peredibacter. Next base: position 4,144 of record CAMDQH010000091.1, read on the forward strand.
GATGGGCTCACGCAAGCGCAAATCAAGCAAAACTGTGCCGCCCAAGCAGCCAACTACAACATGTCCACATGCGCACCATAACTAAAATAATGAGAGTGAGCTTAAAAAACAGCTCACTCTCTTTTCCCAAAACAATTAACAACATAAAGAACCTATAAACTATGATGATGAAATCCAATTACTTTCTCTTTCTATTCCTATTATTAAACTTCACAAGCGCTTGTGCCCGATTCAGACCCTTGAACTCATCAATAAATGTGACCACTGACAAGCAGGCAAAAGTAAGTTTATGGGAGGAGAAAACAGAAAAAGCACAAGAATTAGGAACCACTCCCTTCCAATCAAGCTATAAAGAACTTTTTGAAAAATCAGGAGATGCCGAATGGATTTCTCTGATCGTTTCTGCTCCTGGATTCGTTTCAGAAAATATTATTGTTCCTCGCGCTCAGGCATCTGCCTTAAACATTCAAATAAAACTTCAACCGGTTGAGTGGTGGAATGATACTTCAAGGGCTCAACCGTCTCATGTGATCAATCAGATGGGTAAAAGTCTTCAAAGAATTTACATCAACATTCGCCAAGGAAAACTCGAGGAAGCTCAAAACACTGTAGAGAGACTTATTGCGGAATATCCCCTGGCCCCTTTTTTATTAGACCTTAAGGGAAGTATTCAAGTCTTGAAGGGACAAAAGAATGAGGCCATCTCAAGTTATGAGCGCTCGCTTCAAATCTCGTCTGACAATCCAGAAACAATCAATATTCTTAACGATCTAAAAAATGAAGGATCACGTCAATGAGATCTACCTTCCTCGGTTTCTTAATTGCTCCCATAATTATTTATCTCGCACTGACTGATGCCATTCCCAACGTAGTCATTCTCTTTAACGTAATTGGAATATTGGTTGTGGTTGGTGGAACTGTTTCGGCCGGGATCATGACCTATGGAGTGAAAGAAATCTCCTCTTTAGCCGCGATCTCTTTAAAGGTGGTTGTGCGGCCTAAAATCAATGAACAAAAGATAATTTCCGAAATTATCAGGATGTCTGGTCAGTTAGAAAAAAATCCAGAGATGGTTTCGACATTTCTAAACGAGGATATCCACCCTTTTCTTAAAGATGGTTTGCGTTTATTAGATAATGGTTTTTCTGGAGACGATATCAATGAAATTTTAAATAATGATGTGGAAAAAAGATACGACCGTCACATGGCGGAAGTAGAACTTTTAAAGACCCTGTCCAAATATCCACCAGCCTTCGGTATGATCGGAACGGTCATAGGTCTTATTGGCCTCATGAATTCCATGAGTACTCAGGGTGACGCAATGAATAGCATGATCGGACCATCCATGGCGATTGCCCTCCTCACGACTCTTTATGGTCTTATCCTTGCCAACTACTTTTTCGTTCCACTCTCAGATAATCTTCTTCACCGCTTATATCACGAGATCAATGTGCGAAAAATGATTATTGAAGGAGTCGTATTAATGCAGAAAAAGTGTGACCCCATTTATATTAGAGAATATTTAGTCGTGAATCTTAAGCCTGACGCCCGAAAACAAATTGTTGTAGGACTGGCTTAATGAGGATTTCTAAACCAAAAAAATCACCCCAGTCATTCTATAAAAAGCTCCCTGATGAACGAGATGCGTGGCTACTTAGTTATGCTGATGTTATCACCATGCTTTTATGTTTCTTTGTGCTCTTCTTTTCAACCGAAAAGCGCAAAACGACCGGAGAATTTAGCGAAGTCATGTCTTTTATAAAAGATGAACTTGGACTCAAAAATGCTCAGGGAACGAACCTCAAGAACGTAAAAGAATTAATCAAAAATCGCTACGGCGATGAAAAGATTGTTTCAGAATTAGAAAGATTAAACATAAAGGGTAAAGTTCAAATTTTAAGCTACAAAAACTATGTGTCTATCGATTTCCCGGATGGAAATATGTTTAACAAAGGTTCTGACAAACTTACTCCTAAAGCTAAAGAAGAACTGGCACCGGTTTTCAAGGCGCTCAAAAACTATAAAGACAAATTGAATGTAAATATTGTCGCTTATACCGATCCAAGCCCAGTGAATCCCAAACCAACAATACAGCGTTGGTGGAACAATAACCGTGAGCTTTCTGCTCAAAGGGCGTTAAATGTTCAGAGTTTATTCCTAGAACAAGGTTTCCCACAAGATATGGTCTACATCACAGGAAAAGGTATTATGGCCGGTCCTAGTAGCAAAGAGCAGACTCCACTTTCTCTTGATGGAAATCAAGTTGACACAACAACATTCAACAGCGCGAGAACTATTTCAATTCGTTTAGAATCTAAGGATAAGCAATGAGCAAATTACTAATTGTAATTTTTATGTTTCTCTCTTCTTGGGCCTATGGCCAAGGAACAGAGAAAATATTAGTCGAAAAAATTCGACATGTGACTTTTGAATTAGAAAAAAGCTTGAATTCGACTCTCAAAGAAAGACTCGCTCATGAATACCCTTTAGAGAAATTAAGCGTTGATGTAAAACTAGCAACTGATTCGACGGTTCTCGCCAAACGTCTTGGAATCTCTCTAAAAAAATCCAAATTCTCACTTCCCGGGATTGATGAATCGAGTGAGATGGCCGACAATCAGATTATAAATATCACCCCTACTTCGAGTGATGTTATGAGTGCTGTCACTCAAATGAATGTGAGAATTCTTTCAAACAAGAAGTTAGATGCATCTTTCGAGTCAGAAGTTAGAAATTTAATCACTTCTGAGTTCAGCACACTCAATATCAATAAAATTAACTTCCGTTTTATAGCATCAAAGCTCGCTGAAGAGGATTCTGTCAAAAATGAGAGCAATTCGGAAATTGCACCACCAAAAGATCCGTCATTTCCAATTAATACTCTAATGATTGTGATAGTTTCCTCTGGTTTACTTATTGCCTTTGTCATTGGGCTATCAATGTACTTCGGGCTTAAGAAGATGGAAAAACTTTCCAAAGACCTATCCCTAGGTCTCTCATCTATGGCCATGTCCAGTGCTGCTTCAGCTCCGGTAAATCAGCAACAAAACCTCAGGATTCCAGAACCGATGAATGCGACTCAATCTCAAGAATTAGAAAAATATGATGAACTCGCTAAAAAAATCCAGTCAGTGATTTCTGAAAAATCGGACAAACTGTCTGCCTTGTTTGATCATGTTGTCGATATCCATGAGCCTTCTAAAATGATGGTGATCATGGAAGTGTGTGCTGATAAAGACAAAACTGGCTTACTTGAAAAAATGCCTACTTTTTTCAAGCAGGAATATGAGCAATTTATCGCCAAGTTTAACACAGGGTCAGATATGGAAAGAACGTTGCAGCTCGCGGCCAAGGATATTCTTAGTGATTTGAAGCTACTGGGTCATGATCCACTCTATCTTCAAAACAAAGCCTTAAAATTGAAGGTTCAAAAGCTCAGAAGAAATGATATTCCAGCTTTCATAGGGACCTCTAACGAAGCCGAGTTCTCCCAACTGATTCAACTCATCGACCCTGTCATGGTCGCCTCCGCTTTGGCAGCAGAGCCAAGGCTTATTGAAAGGTTTAAGTACCTAAGCCCTAAGAAACTAACTTCAGACGAATTGAGTGCCATGTCCCAAAAGTTAGACAGTTTTGTAAACCCTGACCCAAGCACCAAGCACACTTATAATATTGCCTCATTTTTGCCTCCGGAACTGGAAGCGGAATTTAACCGAAAACTTGGGAAAAAAAATACCAGTTGGGAAATGTTGAGCGCGAAACAGTTGTCCGATCTTGAAAAATTTGCCAAGACCCTGGCAATCGCCCAACTCTCATCATTATTAGCGATTATGCCAGATGACATCAAGGCAGGTATTATCTCTCGTCTACCTGACATTAAATCTCAACAGCTACAGCGCTTTGGAATCAAACTGACAGACGACAGTTTCCGTCTTAAACATGAATTTTTCGCTAATAATAGTTCAGGAACGATACAATAATGAAATTCCCTCTAATTTGTGCTTTAGCATTCTGTTCAATGAACGCCCCTTGCAACGATGTTACGAATTTCGATCATTTCAATTTACAAGTTAATCTTGGACTGAGTCATGAAACCTTGAATTCCAAGAAATCGAGCAGCACTGAGGACTCCTCAGAGAGCTTTAACCAATTTGAAATGAGGCCCCAATTAACTTATTATTTCACCAATGATTTGGCGGCAGGTGTGTACTACTTTCAAAAATCGCTATTGGCCGATTTCAATTCTTCAGGCATTGGTGCGTTCGTTCGTTACTATTATTTAGGACGAGGTTCAGTCCTTAAATCGAAACTAGACAATAAAAAGATTAACCAATCCCCTGTTTGGGCACCTTATGTCCAGCTGGGTGGCAAACGAGAAACTCTGGAAGCTGAAACAGTTTCGATAAGTTTCACAGGCTTTGATTTAGCGGCCGGAGTCGATTGGCACTGGTCAAAAGATTATTTCCTCAATTTCTCGGCCAGTATGAGCACTCAGACCAGTGGTGCGACAAGAGATTTAACATCACAAACTTTTCTTATTGGTATCGGCAAAGCTTTTTCATTTTAATTCAGCGGAAGAGTATTCATAAAATCGAGAAACAATGACTTTTAGCTCGCCTTGCTTTTCTTATAAGAATCCTGATGAGAAATTATTTTGTCTTGAATTTTCTGATTATATTCAAAAACAAGTTTTCGGAGTCGGTTCATCGACTTTTCTGTTAATTCTTCATTCCAAATAAGTTCAATAATATTTGCTTTGGATATTGGTGAGTCTGTTTCAGAAAAAATAAACTGAATCTTCTCTAATGGACCTTTGCAATGAGCAAGTTGGGATCGATCAAGTTTCAAAGATTTGGCATGAACAGCGTACTTGTGGATCGCCATTGAAAAAAGGGAATATTCGGCAACGTAGTTAAATTGATCCTGATAGACCATAGGGTTATGCTTGGCCAATAGGCCCCAAAAGTGCCAAGCGCGATCAATATCTCCGCGAGAGAGGGCCTTAATAACTTCTAGTTGATGAAACAGTTCGGGATAGTCTTTGAAGTCAGCTTCGTAAACGTAGAGGGCCTTTTCATCAACGAGATGATCAAGCAAGCTTTTCATGTAGGTGTAATTTGTCTTAACTACAAAACCTTTAGTTTCCTTATACTGCTCTAAAACATCAAAACAGTTTTTGAATCTTGATTTTTTTAAAAGAATAGAAAATTGGATAATAAGAAACGAGGGCCTAAAAGCATCTAGAGAGGGGCCGGCTTTTTTGAAGGTTCGATTCAAAATATGCTCTGCTTTAATTAATTGCCCTGCTTGAACAAGGTATTGCACCTCGGCCTGTACCATCAGCAGACGGCTAAAATCCCCTCCTGGAGTATAAGAGTTCATGTGATCCACTGCTTTCTCCATCTCAAGGAGGTTTTTCATATTCCCATGGGCAAGAACGAGTGTCGTTAAAGCATAAACAACAAATTCTTTTTCATTAATAAACTCATATGTTTTCACTGATTGTGTGAGATGTTCCACTGAAAATTTAAAGACGCCGTAATGGTTTTGCGCGAGTCCCAGCAAATAGAGACGAGTCGCCTCCAGAAAAGGATGGTCTAGCGGCGGCCCGGTTAAGCGTTGTAATGTAAGTTGTTTATTATTTTTTTTAAAAAAGTAAAAGGCTTCAAGAAGTTTTTTCTGATTTCTATCAAAAGGATGGGACTTGAGTCTATATTCAAACTTCCTAGGCTCTACGTTAAGAAGCTTAAAAGTTTCTTTAAAAAAATCTAACTCAATTTCAACGTTATTTTTTTTCATCTGATTGAATGGTTTTCTCTATGATTTCCAACTTCTTGGTAAATTTAAGATATTTAGCGCATTCCTTGTCTGATGCCATCGCAGCTTTATACATATCATAAATTATTTTAAGTGACTCTTTATCGTCATTAGTGCATACAATTCTTGGCAGGCCTAGCTGCCCGGGAACCTGAATCGTATTCAGAGAATCGACAATTGAGATACTTTCCAAGAAAGAAAATAAATTATTCTCTGTTATTGAGGGATACCTCACCTGCATATCCCGGATAAAAAATCTTTCAAAAACGTAAACTGCTGGGTCAACGTGTGGACAAGCTGTTGTGATTTCGATGGACCCATTAGGGCCACCACCTGGATTAGTAATAATTTGCGCCCAACTATTTAATTGCACAAATACCATTATAAAAAGCATTACGGTCTTCATCATATTTCCTTTGTAACCTAAGTTCTTATCGACTGGT
>CAMDQH010000092.1 GCA_945905815.1 Bacteriovorax stolpii
ATGGTTTCGTTCAGTTGAGATTTAAATCCGAATTTTGTTTTATTATATTCAAACCCAAAGTTCAATTTCACCCCACCCCAACCAAGAAGCTTATTCCCACTGCCTTTAATCCAGTCATACCTGACGTGGGTTCCGTAGGCGAGAGTTGATAGATCAATTTCTGACTCTTTGCCGGGATCTCCCATCTTCTTTTTCATGTCATAACTCATAAAGTTGAAAAAAAGATTGAGTCTGTCTGTCTCCATTCCTAGAATCTTTTTTGTGTCCAAAAAGCCTAGATTAAAACCAACAATCACTCCAGGAGCCACTCCAACCCCTGAGAGTGGGCTATCCGTTCCGGCTGGTTTGTCTAGATCCGCTCCAACACCAACTCCTGCGCCTATGAGAAAAACGCTCATATTTGAAGCGTAATCCGTTCCAATTCCTTTTCCGGCCATAACTGAAGAATTGGCCATGCCTTCCATCAAACGGTCCGGGGCACCACTCGGAAAATCCTTGTTAATGCTATTTTCAGCTGTCTGTATCTGTTCATCGACGAAAGTGCGGAGAGCACCGGCCGGAATTGTACCGTAATCAGTCACTTGAATATCAAAAATCTGCGCACTCGAAGTAGAGGCATAAAGGCCTGCAATCAGGGTAAGTACCAGGAGATAAGTCTTTCTAAGCATGGAGGGGTTCCTTAAAAGGGATAATCGTTCCATACATTCTACTGGATTTCGCCGTTCTGGGACATTCAGAACTTTTTACCATTCAGACTGACAAAGTCCACTAGAGATGGTACCCAGAGTCACAAATCATTATCTTAGGAATTTTTATGGCGTTTTTACACGTTCCCCTGCACCCCGGCCTTGAAGGTTTCTTTAAGGAAGAAGGGCTTAAAACTGCCACAGCGATCCAGAAAAAAGTTATTCCTGAGATCCTTAATCGGAAATCAATCATCGTTTTATCTGAAACGGGATCAGGTAAAACTCTGGCCTATGCTCTTCCTATTTGTAGCAAGCTTAAAACTAAAGAAGATGATGGAGTTAAAAATACTTTGAAGGGTGCTCCTTACGCCATGATCGTTGCTCCAACTCGAGAATTGGCAACGCAAATTTATAATGTCTTTAAAAGTATCTCTCACCATACAAAACTGAGAGTGCGTGACCTTACTGGTGGAGACACCAACGCGAAAATGAAATCAGTTGCAAGTGGTTCATATGAAATTTTAATTGCAACTCCTTCCAGGATTAAGAGTGCTCTTCGTCATAAGGAGCTTAGTCTTAATCAACTTCAATATGTGATTTTTGATGAAGCGGATCAGCTGTTTGATATGGGATTTAAAAAAGATCTTGATACCATTATTGAATATTTTGATATGAACATGACTCAGTTCGGTTTTATCACTGCAACACTTCCAACTGAAGTGGAGCAGTTTATTATTGATCGTTTTCCAATGATTAAGTTTGAAAAAATTGCTGGAGGTGATTCTCATGCGCCACAAACGAAAGTTGAAACTTATAACGTAAGTGTGACTCCTGCCGAAAAGAATATGGTTGTAAAAATGTTTATGGAGAAACAAGCTCAGGGACGTGGGATTATTTTCACCAATCAAAAGAACCAAGCCGAAGAAGTATTTAAATATCTGACAGAGAAAATGCCGAAGCTTAAGATGAGACTTCTCCACGGAGATCTTGAAATCAAAGAGCGAGAAAGTAACACTAGAGCTTTTGTAGAAGGTAAGGCACAGGTACTTGTTGCGACTGATATCGCTGCTCGCGGTATCGATATTAAAGATCTGGTTTGGGTTTTGAATTACGGTCTGCCTAAGACGGCCATCTATTATTTACACCGTTGTGGTCGTGTTGCTCGTGGTGGAAGAAAGGGTATGGTTTACAACCTTGTTGCTCCTCATGATTCTAAAATGATTGCTCAAATTAATGATGCTATTGCAAATCAGAGTCATCTTAATCTTGAAGTCATTCCTGAAGAGAAATTAAAATCTCAAGAAAAGAAATTTGAAAAGAAAATTGAAATTAAAAAACCTGCTACCTTCCGTGGCAAGCCATCTAAGAAAACTGAAAATGCTGAACTGGTTGACCGACGTGGTAGAGCAGTTAAATCCTCAGGACGTGGACGTTCAGGTGCGAAAGCCGATTATAAGAAAGGTCTTTCTGAAGCCCCTGTGAAGAGAAACCGCGGTATTAAACGGCGTTAAAATCTTGAATTTCACTTTTAAGTTTCAGGGTATCTTCATAGCCAAGTTCCATGAGTGGAACGGTATAGGACTTATCAAAGGCCAGATAACTCAAAAGATCTAGTCCTTCGTGTTCAGTGACACCAATTCCTTTTAGTAAATAGCGCAGAGTTCTTGGTAATTCTTCATTTAGCATTTCAGTCATTTTACCCAAGTCTCTCGACGGCCTTAGCATCATTATCGGTATGACTTTAAATGAATCCCGATGGCCCTCTTTCATGAGCGAATTAATCTTCATCATTCTCTCTACATCAGATTCTAAAGAATCCAGAAAAACAGCGTTCATCATGACACCCGTAATCTGGCCGATTGTTGGATTTTTGAAAGGTGATAGCGCCAAATCCTTCATACGACTTTGGTGATGAGGGTACCTTACACCAATGGCTATTATTTTATCCGCACCAAGGTGAATTGCGGGAGAAAGAGGAGTTGTTTGTCGAATGCATCCATCACCATAATAACTTTCACCTACCTGAATAGGTGGAAAGAAAAAGGGGATTGCTGCTGAGGCCATGAGATGATCAAGATTTAAATGTTCGCGAATTGAAAAGCGATCACTTCTTGACCAATCTTCTATTTCTTGTGAGCCTTCATAGAAAACAACGTTACTACCAGAATTAAAATTAGTCGTTGAAAGGCCAACACCATGAAGTGTGCTGTCTTTAAGATTATTTTCAATTTGTTTAAAATCAATTTCGCGCTTTAACAGTTTACGAAGGGGCGCAGTATCAAGAAGATGATTGATATGACTTCCTGTAGGCGTTAAGCCACCAAACATTGTCCCTCCAAGCCACTTCATACCTAATTCTGAAATCGTTCTGACTCTGAGATCATAAACATCTTGGGGTCTGATTCTTTTCCATAGGGCCATCAAATCTGCAGTGGCCACATCCCAATCTTTTGCATTCGCTGCAAGATATGTTGAATTGATTGCACCTGCTGAATTTCCAGTTATCACTTCAAATAAGCTTGAATCTTTTTTTAAAATCTCATAAATGGCGCGGACAACCCCAACTTGATAAGCTGCTCGTGCACCACCACCTGTCATGACTAAACCGAGTTTGGAGTTCATACTTTTATTATGCCCAATCTTAGAAATCTTGCACGAAGAAGATAATTGACGATATTCGGCAAGTATGATGATTGTGCCTTCACGTGACCACAATTTATCTATACACTTAAGTTTGAATAAAAATTGATCAAAGGTTATTTCATGAGAGTTGTCATTACAGGTGCCACTGGTTTTGTTGGACAAGTCATTGTTAAGCAATTAGTCGCAGCTGGTGACGAAGTTATTGTGTTGACTAGAAATGTGGCCAAAGCTGCCATAACCCTGGGAAGCTCATGCCGCTATTACCAATGGGATGATGGTGAGTCTCTTCCACCTTTGGAAGCATTAGAGGGAAGCGATGGAATAATTAATTTAATGGGTGAAACCATTTCCAAGCGTTGGAGCGAGCCACAAAAAACAAAAATATACAATTCCCGTATCAATGGAACGAGAAAGCTTGTTGAGGCCATTGATAAACTTCAGCATAAGCCGAAAGTTCTTGTTTCTACTTCAGCGATTGGTATTTATGGCAATAGAGGCCCAGAAGAAATAAATGAGTCTTCAAGCCTTGCGAATGATTTTTTGGCCAAGGTTTGTAAAGACTGGGAGGATGAAGCTAACAAAGCGCAGAATTGTGGCGTTCGTGTAGTGATCATCCGGGTTGGAATTGTCCTTGGTCGTAAGGGAGGCGCTCTGGCAAAAATGCTCCCTATTTTTAAGTTGGGTGCCGGAGGTCCATTGGGCTCTGGGAATCAATACATGAGTTGGATTCATGTAAAAGATCTAGCGTCAATGTATATAGAAGCTGCGAACAATAATGAGCTCAAAGGTGTTTTTAACGGAACTTCCCCTTATCCCTCTACCAATTCAGAATTCACAAAACTTCTCGGCAAAACAATTGGACGTCCTGCTTTCATGCCTGCTCCTTCTTTTGCCATCAAACTTGCTCTTGGTGAGATGTCGCAGTTATTACTTGAAGGTCAAAAAGTTCTACCTGAAAAATTTAAAGCTGCTAAATTTAGATATCGGTACGCGACACTAGAAATGGCACTAAAAGAAAATGAGTACTAATTTCTCTGTGCATCTATTGCATGTATCAAACTCATAGCATTGAATAATTTAATTCCTACCGACATCACTTTATCTTAAGTTTTCTTTCACTATTACAGCCATTTAAAAACCCACTGTTAAATTATTGAGATGTAACATTTCCAAGCTTTCGCTAAGTTGACGACTCAGTTATAAGTTCATCGAGAATACTTAAACAAGGATTGAAAATGAAAACTGTTTTTTTCCTGGCCCTTGCTACTTTGCTTCCTTACGCTGCTCAGGCAGAAAGATTTGAGGAAGGAAATAGTCCTACTTTTTTCAAGAAGCTTGCAGGAACTGAGATGATACTTAATTTAAAACAACTGCCCACGAATGGGGAGCAACTCGATGACAGGTACGGATGGTCGGAAACCTACTGGCCGGCCAACGTTGGTGGTATTGCTTACCGTTGGAGTAGTCCAAATCCTGAGCCTTTTAAATATAAATTTAATTCAAAAGATGAATTGAAGAAAATGAGTTTGCAGCAGTTATCACAGCTTTCTCCAGCGGAAATGTATGATGTTGCAATGGGAGATTATAACTACACGCTTACGAGGAAGACTCTTGGAAAATTTTCGAGTAGAGACGCTTGGTGGGAAGGAATTTGTCATGGTTGGTCCCAAGCCGCTTCAAACTATCCGGAGCCATCAAAAGTTCTCATCAGAAATCCTGATGGTATCAAAGTTCCGTTTGGTTCATCTGATGTAAAGGCTTTGCTTGCTATGCATGAAGCTAATAACTACGGCGGGGCTTATTCCTTTACCGGTAAACGTTGTAAAGTTGGTGGTAAAGTTCCCGGAGAAGGTGATGATCGCGATCATAATACAAACCCTCCAACAGTTGAAGATGCTAATAGTCCTGACTGTAAAGATGTTAACGCTGGGGCCTTCCACGTAGTTCTATCAAATATGCTCGGTATACACGGAAGAGGCTTTGTGGCCGACATCGATAGATACAATGATGTCTGGAACCAACCTGTTACTAGTTATTCTTCAGAGATAGTTGGGGAAGAAGCAATATCTGAGCTTGAAAGCGCGGATGGTGTCGCTCGAAAAGTACGCATAATAACAAAAATGACCTATGGCGAGGAATTAAAATTCCACACTCCTGAACTCGCGGCGACAGGTATCAGGAATTTTGTTTCTAAAGAACCTGTTACGGGAACGGTTCACCAAGAATTCCGTATGCGACCTTACGAATATTATCTTGAAATCGATGGTGCCGGAAAAATTATTGGTGGCTCTTGGATTTCAGAAACACGACCAGATTTTCTGTGGATGTTTGCGCGATCGGACAACTTCAAAAATTCACCAATTCCTCTTGGTGGGTTAGGTAAGATTTACTTACCAGTAAGACGCTAAAATAAATAAGGCCATCCATGAGGTGGCCTTATTTATTATGGTTTAGTTATTTGCAATGTCAGGCATTCTTTCAATCACACCACAGGCAATGGGCAAAGCTGGGTTACTGGCCGTTCCTGTAACGATAATCACTTTACCCTCTAAATTTCTCATGTTTGTCAGAGAAGCCGTTTGAAAGTAGGAGTAGTTGCCTTTTGGGTAGACGCTGCCTATCTCCTGCGAATTTAAATCATCATCAAGCGCCATGAGAATTTTTCCTGCCACTTTTATTGATTCATTCATATCAACAAAGCCATCATGATTTATGTCCTGATCCATCGAAGGGCACTGAGTCCCAACATGAATATTTTGCATGTGGACCACATTGGATGAATCATCCATCCATGACTTTATTTCAATCTGATTTTCGTTGATTTTAATATCCGCCATTCCATTGGGAATCCATCCTGCCGCGGTAAAATTATAGGGTCTTAAGATCGCTTTAAATATTCCCTCTGATCGCATTTCCTGTGGAATATCATTTGCAACAGCCCCATCTTTTTCTTTGCCCCCGCAAGAAGTTAGTATCAATAAACACAATCCTGGAATAATCTTTTTCATTAGAATGCCTCACTATATGCTGCACGTATTTCGCCTTGAGAAAACTCTGTTTTATATTTCCCTTGTATCTCTTGGTTACGAAGATCTGTTGGTGTCCAGTCATACATGGGAGCATCCATCAAATAACAATCTTCGGTTTGAGGGTTCACGTCATATTCTGAAAATTTGGTCGTTGGCAGACATGGACGCTTGCTGAATACAAGTTGGTTGGTCCACTCTCTAACTGTGAGGGGCCTATGAGCGAACATGTAGTCTAAAACTCTTCGTTCAATCTTTCCGCCTTCGTTAACAGTCAACATTGGTGCTACATGGAACCACCATTTAAAGCGAACTCGATCAATATAAGAGGCTGTGAAAAGGACAAAAATTTTCATGGATTTAAGATTGTTCTTCTTGAACTCTTCGCTCGCCCAAATATGGGCCCGATTAGTGCATTCGGAGGCACGTTTGTAGTTTGGGTTTAGTCTTTTGAAAATCTTCTTTGCTTCATTGAAACTGGAAACGATTGTTGCTTCATAAAGCGGCGGTTCTACCATTTCTGCTCGTTCCAAGGCTTTAAGGGGGGCTTCTAATGATTGAATCGATAGAAGAGAATAATCCCTCGCAAGCTTGGCCTCAACCATTCTTCCTTTGAGTCCATTCAAGTTAGAGAGACCAAGGCTTTTATGATTGGCCGAAAGAAAGGCTACACGGCCATTTTCAAACTTTACGAGATAGTTATTATTCACCTTTTCTAATGAGTGAATCGGACTTCTCACGACCTCTGCGATAGTAGGCAAAGTCCCAAAGATTAAACCCAAAGCGATAATTTTTTTCATCAGTCCTCCGTTGTCCCTAATAAAAACTGGAGTTGATTTATCCGTTCGAAGTGGAATTGACTAGGTGAAGGACCATATCTTCATTGCAAATCAAGTTTCAGTGAGGAAAGCGTTATGCACATTGGGCCATATTGGTTTAAACTTTTAGTATGAAGGCATTTTTAGTTGTTTTTAATATTTTTCTGTTTGCTTCCTGCACCAAAGAGCTCAAGTACTCTAAGGAGCAGTTCTTGGACAAGGCCAAAACCGCAGATGCCACAACTACTTTTATTCTCCCACGATCCATGGAGGAAGGTATTCACTGCACTGACTATACCGAAGGTTGCTTGTCAGCACATATAGTTCAAGTGCAGAAATTAACTTTCATTGGGGTTGAATTTTTAACTGAAGAGCAGGCCAAGTTTGCGGCAAAAAAATTTCGTGGCTACTATTCTAGAAATTGGCTTTTTGATGATGTAACGGGTGAGCCGACGCTTGAAAAATTTGTTGTAAAATCACTAGAAGCCAAAAAACCTTGAAAAGACGCCCTCGAAAAATGTCAAACGAGTCAGCCATAATTCTTTAAAATCTTTGAACTCGGGATGAAGAAGTATTTCTTCATCGAGAGTCTTTTTGAATAATACAATCCATCTTCCTAATTCACCTCTTTTAATTTTGAGAGGAATATGAACTTTCATGATGTCAAAGGGCGTAGTTAATGGTCTTTGAGTCGAACCTTGAAGTTGGAGTTCCCAGAAGGCAACAATACGAGGGATGTGAGTTTCAAAATCCTTGATTATTCTAAAATGATATCCAATAAGTACATCGTCCTTCGCCTTTTGATAAAATGCCTGAACGACCTTAAAAATCCATTCCGTTTCGCTCATAGTGGCTTGGTAATGTTAGGAAGTTTAGATAAAAAATGGTGAATGATTGTTTTGAATTGAAAACCTTGTTCTTGAAAAAACTTTAAGTCTTCTTTCTCATCAAAAACTAACTTAGTGCCAAAATTTAGCATATGGCATTTTCTGGCCTCAGGCATTTCAAAAAATTTAATGAGGGCATATTGAGTATATAGCTCATCTGGGACTAAGGCCTGGCCTTGAGGTTCAAATGGAAAAGGTTCAAAAAATATATTTCCGTTTGAGCCTTTCTGGACCTTCAGGCATCCTAAAACTTTAAGATCTTTTTCGAAAGTGAGAATATGAACACCCAGCTTTTCCCATGCCTTCAGGACTTTTTCTTCAATCGGAATCGTCTGAGGAGTTTCATTTGCTGAAAAATAATCACCGAGTTGTACTTCGTTCTTTTGGTGGAGATCCTTCCACGCTCTTTTGATCTGCTCACGAATATCTACATGTAGTGAGCTTATATAGTCCTGGTAGGTCTTTGAAGATTTAACAAGTGGCTCAAGAACAAAACGATCCTTGGCCCATTTGTTTTGGGTGGACCATTCAGATTGAAAATCCTGAAGTCCTTTGATGAAAAAGAATTCTTGTGATTTTACCTCAGGTCGGGATTCATATTCTTGAATCAATTTTTGGATATGCTCTTTACCAGATCTGGAAAAACGGGGATCAAAAACAAATAGTCCCGAATTACCGTCACCCACCTTCCAGGTGAGTTGTTTCCATTGAGATAAATCTTTTTTCCAAAATTTAAAAATCTTTTTAAACCAGCCTCTTAAATCTTCTTCAGGTAGTGCATGAATGCAAACTTGTGCGAACCCAATAGGAGTATTTTGAGTTGGACCAAAAAAAACAAAATAGGTAAATACGTCACCTTCAGGTGCTTGATCGTGTTTTTCGATAAGATTTTTAAAACTAGGGACATCCTCCTGAAGAAGTAGCTCCAGGCTGGGAATAAATTCCTCATCAATATCGTGAATAGAATGAAATTTTTGAACGATTAACATAACAATCATTGTCAGCTTTTTTTAAGCTCTCGTCAAAAAATCTAAAGATTAAAAGAACGGGCACAATATGGACATATTTTCCAAAATTGAACATCTAATTCTTTTCCGCATGCACATTCGTGTGTGGCGCTGAGATCCTCAAGTGAATCGCCCAATACAAAAATATCTGGGCGCATGGCCCGAATAGTTAGTGAATTTGCAATGTAGCCATCTGGAATAAATGGATCTGCCTTAAACATGGCCGGGCCAATTTTTTCATCAACTCTTATCTTAACTTTCACGTCTTCACGTCGTTCAAGATCTAAAAGGGGTTGAGAAACTGCATTTTCGAGTTTTTTGATAAAGTTAACAATTGTATTTGGGTCTTTATGATCAAAGTTTTTCAAAACGGCTCCATCGTCTTTCAAGCATTGTGATAATTTCCCTGATGGATCTTTGATGTGGATTAAACCATTTCCAAGGGGGTGGTTTAATTTTAGCAAAATCCTGCAAAAAGAAAACACCCTGGTTTCCACATTCTTCAATGGTCCTTAAAGTCCATTCTACGACTTCAGGTGAGGAATTGAAGAGAAGTTTCTTGAGAGTTTGAAGAAAATCAGGCTGAAGTCTATGTCCTTTCTTGAAGCGCGACTGGATAATATGTTTTCGGGCGCAATTGAGGGCAAAAATCATTAATCGAGGGGGAATATTTTTGTTTAGGGCCTTAAGGATGATCCCTTCCCAGGGAGAGTAGTCGACAGCATTGTGGTCAACTAAGCAGAGAACTTTTTCAAGTATTTCCGTATTATCTTCTAAAACCGTCTTTTCAAACAATTCTGTTAGCTCTTCAATTTCTTTTTGTGAAAAACGGACCAGTGCTCGAGAGCCCAGTTCTAAATCGGAAATAATTTTTTGATAATGACTTTCAATATCCATTAGAAATTGGGCGTTCCAATACAACGAACATGTCTGTTGGTATTCATGAGTTCTGCAACTAAAGTTCCAGAAGTCATATTGTAATTCCAGGCTTTGTCTCTTGCTTTAACATCAGTGCTGACTGTCGCTGTCCAGAAAGAATTTGTTCCTCTTGATAAAACAAAGCGAATACCATCTATGTCCGCTTGAAGGTAATCATGTCGAGTTGGTAAACGCCAAGTCACTTTTGGCAATTCAACAGGATCGTATTTAGTACAAAGGCTTTGACCTTTACCGAGGATTGCACAATCAGCACCGACGTTATCAGAAGTTTGAAGTTGACTGCCGGATGCTTCACACCAGTTGCCAGCAATTGCAACGATATCAGACCAGACCATGCCAGTTCGCTCGTCCATCCATATTTCATA
>CAMDQH010000093.1 GCA_945905815.1 Bacteriovorax stolpii
TGTTCTAATCATTTTAACAAGTTAAGTCATAAATAAGTGGCCTATTTGATCACCTATAGTATTTAATAATCTGGGGGATTGATTATGAACGCATTGATTACAGGAGCATCGTCTGGAATAGGAAGGGCCATGGCCTTGAGTTTATCCACGAAGGTTTCACAACTCATTTTAGTGGCCCGAAGAAAAGAACGTTTAGAGGAATTACGTGGTGAGCTTTTGCTTATTAATCCCAAACTAAAAGTTGATATATTGGTCAGGGATGTAAATGATCCCGAACTCACTCATGATATTGAAAGAGTTTCTGGGAAAAAAATCGATATCCTCATAAATAATGCGGGCCTTGCCTTAGGCAGAGAAAAAGTTGAGACTTCTAAGTTTTCAGATTGGGAGCAAATGATTTCTACCAACGTGACG
The DNA here is from genome assembly GCA_945905815.1 of Bacteriovorax stolpii. Taxonomy (GTDB): domain Bacteria; phylum Bdellovibrionota; class Bacteriovoracia; order Bacteriovoracales; family Bacteriovoracaceae; genus Peredibacter. The sequence continues at coordinate 415 of CAMDQH010000093.1, forward strand.
GCAAATTTTAGAATGGCCCATTTGGTTGTTCCTTGGATGATCGAAAATGGCGGCGGAGATATTATTAATTTATGTTCCGTGGCCGGATTTTTAACTTATCCAGGTGGAGCAGTTTATTGTGCCACTAAACATGCAGTTCACGCTTTCACGCGTGTTCTTCGTGAAGAAACTGCTGGCCGCAATATTCGAGTCATGCAGATTTCACCTGGTATGGTTAATACCGAGTTTAGTACGGCGCGGTTTGGTGGTGATAAGACCATGGCCGATAAAGTTTATGAAGGGATGAATCCGCTGGTGGGTGAAGATATTGCTCGCATGATGCAGTTCATGTTGGATCAGCCTCGCCATGTGGTGATTGATGAAATCGTCACCATGCCGATGGCACAAGGCTCTCCTACGACCGTTGTACGAGGGAAAGTGTGAAAGTTCTTGATGCTGTTTGTGCCACCTCTGTTGAAGTAAAGAGAAAGCAAATTCGTTTTAATGAATCAACTGGTCTGATTGTGGAAGTAGGGGATCTTAAAGTTCCTCTTGATCAGGTTGATTATTATTTTGATGATTCATGTCTGCTCTTTGCAGGGATGGGTGACGTGCATATTCACGCTCGTGAAGACGTGTCTGGAAAAAATAATTATAAAGAAGATTTTTTATCTGCTTTGGCGGCCATGAAAAATGGGGGAGTCACGCATGCGGGTGACATGCCTAATAATCCGATTCCGCCGGTTGATAATGCGAGCTATGAAGCTAAATTTGCCCTTGGGGCAAAGGCCCATCGCTGTTTATGGTTTTATGCTGGGATTGGACCCAATACCCGACCACTGAGTTATAAAGTTCCCTACAAAGTGTATATGGGCCCATCGGTGGGAGAGTTATTTTTTAAAGATTTACAAACTTTGGATGAGACTTTATCGCATTATCGCGACCAGCACGTGAGTTTTCACTGTGAAGACCCGGAGATTTTGGAGAGTCATAAAAATGCCTCTACTCATCATGAAAAACGTCCTGTTGAGGCCGAAGCCGTGGCAACTCGTGATGCTCTGATGTTAATTGAAAAACATGGCCTCAAGGGTAAGCTTTGTCATTATTCATCGGATGAAGGTTTAAGGCTGATTCGTGCTGCACGGTCTTGTGGAGTTGATGTATCGATTGAAGTTACTCCTCAGCATCTTTATTTTGATCTTGAACACCTGGCACCCGAACGATTAAAGCTGTTTCAAATGAATCCGCCGATTCGGCATCAGCACGATCGTGAGGCCTTGAAAGCGGCCTTGAAGAATGGTGAAATTCAGTATCTCGCGACAGATCATGCTCCTCATACAAGTGAGGAAAAAGAAATGGGCATTTCTGGTCTGACTGGGCTTGATACCTATGCAGGATTTGTAACATGGCTTTTAAGCGAGGGTTTTTCACCTGAACTTATCGCAAAAGTCTCCGCTGAAAACCCAGGAGACTTTCATAATCAGTTCATGGAATCATGGAAGAATCTTTCTTTAGATTACGGATACTTTGGTTTGGGTCTTGGTTTTTTAAAACCCGGATTCGTTGCTAATTTTACGATTTTAAAACCTCGCTCACCCCAAACGGTTACACCTGATAAGTTAAAAACAAAAGTTCATCACAGTCCATTTCTTGGAGTGACTTTTCCTGGATGCCTTGAGAGTTTATTTATTAAAGGAAAGAAAGTATGAAAATGGCCCTGTTATCAGTAGGTCTTTTGATATTTGGCTTAGTTTTATTACTCGCTTGGTGCGGATATCCCTGGAGCTTAAAAGAACGAGTTACTAAACCAGAGATCGTACACGTTGAACCTGAGGGGATGGTAAATAATGAAGAATTTCCGGCCGTCATCAAAGTTCAAACTTGGAATCTAGGTTTTCTCTATGGCGAGGGTTCAGCGGGATCTGGCTATGTTCCTCGCGATAAGAAATATTTCGAAAATCAACTTTATGAACTAGTGAAAGAGATTAAAGAATCGGCTCCAGATATTATATGCCTTCAAGAAATTGATTTTGATTCAAGTCGGAGCTTAAATATTGATCAGGCCCAATATCTTGCTGTTAAAGCGGCTTATCCTTATGTTGCCGAAGCTGTGAGCTGGCAGGCCAATTACATTCCATTTCCTTATTGGCCTTTTAGTCGACATTTTGGTCGCATGAAATCTGGCGGTGCAGTTTTAAGCAAATATCCTATTATTTCGCACGAAGTTCACTTTCTGCCAAAACCGATCTCAAATCCGTGGTGGTATAATATTTTTTATCTTCACCGTTTTCAACAGGAAGTTCAGATTGAACTTGGTGACAGGAAACTTAAACTCGTAAACTTACATTTGGAAGCTTTCGAAAAAGAAAATCGTACTGCTCAAATTAATACATTAGTGAAGAGAGTTAAGGACCACAATATTGAAATTGTATGCGGTGACTTCAACATGGTTCCAATGAGTGCTACCAAGAAAAGACGATTTAAGGGTTATAAAGAAGATGATTATGAAAATGATGGAAGTTTTGAGGCCATGCAGAAGTCAGACCTGCTTGAAGTGATTCCTGATAAAATTTATGCTTTGGATGAGGCCCGCTATTTTACTTTCCCTGCGTCTAAATCCGACCGACGTTTAGATTATATTTTCTATAATAAGAATCTCAAAATGATAAAGGCGGAAGTTTTACCTTCGGCCTTATCAGATCACTTGCCCTTAAAGGCAAGTTTTCAAATTGCAGAGCCTAAATTTAATCCATATTCACAATAAGTTTCTGACCAGCATGAATCGCTTTTCTTTTCATTGAGTTGATTTTCATCAAAGTTGAAAGTGGAACGTTGAACGATTTTGCAAGTTTTGTAAGACGGTCTCCCTGTTTTACAGTGTAAATTGCTTTCTGAGTATCGGGTAATACAATCCTTTGGCCAACAACTATTTTTCCACGCTTGAGGTTATTTACTGTTTTAACTCTTGAGACCTTAGAGTTAAATAAAGCTGCAATTTCAGTCAAACTATCGCCTCTAACAACTTTATAAACGATTGGTCGATTAGTGATTTTGACCTTAGGGGTTGCTGCAAGTCGAGTTGATAAAACTTGATCTTCACTAGGTTCGAGAAAGATTTTTTGACCTGATTTCACTTTCGTTTTCCACGTAGAGAAGTTGTTAACTGAGGCCAGCTTTCTTGGTGTTACTTCATATTTACGAGAAATTGAAAGAAGAGTTTCTCCTCTCTTAACAAGGTGAAACTTAGGTCCGTCTGTATTTACCGCAGCCGTTCTACGGTTAAGCTCTTTACGTGACTCAGGTTTAGAGAGTTTTGGAACATAAATATTGGCAATGTTGGTGTTCGGAGTAACTACGTCTAAGTTATATGAGTATTTTGACTTAGGGACACGAAGCATATAGGTTCCTGTAAAAAAACGTGGAGTACTATTTCTTCTTAGTTCAGGATTAAGTTTTTTAAGAAGTTTTACTTCTATTCCCATCCGCGAAGCAATTACTTTAAGAGGGACATTTTTTTTCGTCGGGGTCAACTGGGTCATATCAAAAAGGTGCAGAGGTTTCTGTGGTAGAATGAAACCGTAATGATCGGCATGCTTAACAATATGCATCGCTGCCAAAACTTTTGGAACATAGTTAATGGTCTCAGAAGGTATATGTTTACCACGCGATAGTTGATAAAAGTCATTAGTTCCGTGCTTTATAATTCTTCGTCTGATTCCGTTCTCGCCAGCATTGTAAGCGGCAAGGGCAAGTTCCCAGCTTGAGAACATATTGTGGAGGTCCTTAAAGTACTTTGCTGCTGCATGAGTAGCCTTAAACAGATCTTGTCTCTCATCAAGTTCAGGACTTATTTTCATCCCATATCTTCTGCCAGTCGCACGGATAAACTGCCAAGGGCCAACGGCAGAAGCATGTGATCGTGCTCCTAGATAGTAACCAGATTCAATCAGACCAACAAAATAGAGTTCTTTAGGTAGTCCGTGTTTTTGGAAAACTTCTTCAACATCAGAGCGGTATTCCTCTCCGTTATTGAGGAACCGTTGAAAACGCGCACGATCTTTTACCGTGAAGTACTCAACCCAAAACTGCATGCGTTTTGTATTTTTTTTCTTTAAAAAATTCCGGGAATAGGGAACTTTATCGATTTCTGTTTCAGGTAAATCTTTATCAATCTCAAGACTGCCGACTTTTTGAGTAATTTCTCCGTCATCGGCATTGGCCTCAACCATTTCATGAGTGTATTCACCCGACTTCGGTTTTTTTTCAAGAATTTCATCCCGATTCAAATCCACCTTATCCATGAGAGAGCTCATCTCTTGGGAAGGATTTTTATTCATGCGTCTTTTAAACTGAGAGCAACTGAGTAGCAAAAGAGCAGAAAGAGTTAGAGTCGAATACATAGAAAATTTCGTCATGAAGTGAACCCCAATAGCAATGACATCATGTCAATTATTCAATTCTAACATTCATGCGCTCTAATGCAACAAGTCTGTTGCGGAAAAAAAATCCATTTCGTATTTTTTTGAATTGTTTTTTATAATGGATTCATGACAGATAATCACCAAAAATCTCCAACCATCGTTGGTTTCAGAGAATGGATCTCCCTCATTGATTTAAAGTTAGTTGCGCTCAAGGCGAAGATTGATACTGGTGCAAAAACGTCAAGCTTGCATGCTTTTGACATAAAGCACGTGAAGCGTGGAGGTATTAGCTTTGTGAAGTTTAAAGTTCATCCTATTCAAAAAAATCTTGATGTTGTTGTTTCATGTTCGGCCCCATTGATAGATCGAAGAATTGTTACTGATTCCGGCGGCCATAAAGAATTGCGATACGTCATTTATGCTACGATTCAGATAGGGGGACTTAAGAAAAAGATTGAGCTCACTTTAACCAATCGTGAATCTATGAAGTACCGAATGTTGCTTGGTAGGGAAGCTCTAAAGCAGTTTTATATAGACCCTTCTCAGTCTTACTTACTTAAAAAGAATCAGAAGCAAAGAAATTATCTTAAAGACATCAAGATAGGGATGAATTCTAAGAAGGAAACAAGGCCTTAAACCCATCACTCACCTTGGCGGCCAAGATAAAATCATTTTCCACTAAGTTGTTATTTGTATGAGTCCAGATCTCAATATTACAGTGTCCCCATCCTAGGTAAATCTCAGGGTGATGTTTCTCTTCTTCGGCCAGTCGGCCTACTTCGTTGGCAAATTCCAAGGCACGCTTAAAATTTTTAAATTTAAAATTGCGGCGTAAGCGACTATCGTCGTGTGTTAGTTCCCATTCTGGGCCCAATAGTCCTAAGAGTCTTTTTTTTTCCTCGATTGGCAACGGAGTTACAAAAGTGGAACAAGGAATACATTTTTTATCTTTTAGATCCATTGCTTTTCTCCTAGACTCGGAAAAGTATCCTTTAATTTTCAGGAGTCGTAAATGCTTGCTATGCTTTTCTTGACCTTTTTTGTCGGATGCACTCATAGAGTTAATATTGTTGCTCCTGCAGAAAACATGGGCCGTCCAAAGTATGAAGCCTTTGCAAAAAATTCAATGGTCACATCTCAAGGTGAGGCAACGTCACGTGCTGCACTTTCAACCATAGCAAAAGGCGGAAATATTATTGATGCTTTTGTAACTGCATCTTTTACCATTTCAGTTGAGAGGCCTCATTCGACTGGTATTGGAGGCGGTGGGTTTTTACTATATTTCAATACGGTCGATAAAAAAGTTTATGCTTTTGACTTTAGAGAGATTGCCCCTGTTCTTGCTACAAGTGATATGTTTTTAACAGAAGATGGTAAAACGCAGCCGCTCTTATCACAAGAAGGAGTCTTTGCCGTTGCAACTCCAGGATTAGTTGCGGGCCTTTACGACATTCATAGACGTTTTGGAAAACTTCCTTGGAAAGACATCATTCAACCAGCAATTGATCTTGCTCGTAATGGTTTTCCGCTTTACGAGCAATTATACATTGCTCTTCAGGATAGAAAACATATCCTGAGTGTTGATCCTGAAGCAAAAAGCACGTTTTTACTCAATGATGGTTCAGTTCCTAAAATGGGAACGTTGGTGGTTCAAGAAAATCTAGCGAAAACGTTAGAACTAATTGCCCTGCAAGGTAAACAGGCCTTTTACAAAGGTAAAGTTGCTGACGCTATTGTAAAAGCAGTTAGATCAAAGCGTGGAATTTTAACTTTAAAAGATTTGCGCGATTATCGGATGAAGGAGCGTTTACCAGTTTCGGCCGCGTATAAAGGATTAAAAATCTTCTCTATGCCACCTCCTAGTTCAGGTGGAATTCATGTTATTCAAATTCTAAAAATGTTGGAGCCGCATAATTTAAAAGCGATGGGACCTCAGTCTACAGATGCCGTGCACTTAACAGCTAATAGTATGCAAAGGGCCTTTGTGGATCGTGCCACGTATTTAGGCGATCCAGATTTTAATCATGTTCCTGTTAAGGAGCTTCTTAGTAGTAAATATCTAGAAAAACTTTCCAAAGAAATTGATACCAAAAAGGCATTAAGAGCGGATACGCTAAAACCAATTGCACTTCCCTACGAGTCAAGTGATACCACACATTTTTCTATCGCTGATAAAGATGGAAACATGGTGGCATCTACTCAAACGATAAACGGTTGGTTCGGTTCAGGTGTAATTGCTCAGGGTACGGGGATCATTCTTAATAATGAAATGGATGATTTTGCTCAGAAAGTTGGTGCACAAAATCTTTTTGGTGCAGTCGGTGGAAATAATAACCTTGTTGAACCAAAGAAAAGACCTCTATCGAGTATGTCCCCAACAATTATTACAAAGGATGAAAAACCCTTTATGGCGCTTGGTTCTCCGTCAGGCACAAGGATTATTACTTGTGTTGCCCAAACAATTTTAAATTCAGTGGAATTTGATATGCCTTTATATGAATCAGTTGCCGCCACGAGAATCCATCAACAATGGCAACCTGACCTTTTAAAAATTGAAGCACCTTATCTTTCAAGTCATGTTGAAAAAGCATTAAAGGAAAGGGGACACAATGTTGTTCATGAAAAATTAGGTTGTTCGATCCAGGCCATTAAAAGAGAAAATAATCAGTGGACTGGTGTTAGTGATCCAAGAGGTGAAGGATTGGCACTTGGTAATTAAATTAATTTTGTAATGTACCTACGAATAAAGATTAAAATCTCTTGAGGAATTGATCTTATTTCCCTATTCTTTTGTCTTTTTAATATTCGGATCAAGATGTTGCTGCCAAATCGGGCCTGATGGCGCAGGCAGAAATGATCTATCAATAACAATACCTTTTGAGTAACCAATTTCTTTAACAGCATAAAATTTTTCGACTGCCGATTTTGCTACCTTTTGATTTACCCAATCAAACATCAAGTCAGGAGACCAGAATGTTAATTTTTGATGAGGCTCATTTTCTTTTGCCCAACTCGTACCGCTAGATATGAGTGTAAATATGCTCACACCTTTTTCTTGAAGTGGTGGACCTGCAAAGGCGTGCGGAATGTTTATTGTCTGTGTCCAGGCTTCCTTGATATCCATATCCATAACCCCAGCAACTTCTGCAAAACTTGCACCGAAAGCTGAGCATCCTGAACCTTCTCCGTAAAGTGGGCGATTGGCCAGGCCATAATAACGGCCGACATTATTTTTACGGTATTCTTTGAGATAGGTCATAGTGCGGTTACACTGACCTTCGTTGAGATTGAATTGAACAAAATTTATGCGACTTCCACCGGCCGTAAAATCATTAAGTTCCTCTTGAACATCTGCTTTGTCTTCCAAGTGACCATCGAAGCTATGATACAAAATACCTAGTCCCCGCTTGTGAACAAAGAGCTGTGTAAGGTAATCAAAGTTTTTTCCTACCATTCCGGTTTGTTCTTTTTGGTTCCCACATTCCAGCTCCACGAATACGTGTCCCATGAAATGTGATCTAAAGCTTAAACGGTTCTTTAAAGCAGATAAAGCAATGTCAGCAGGTGAGGACCAGTCCAATCCCATGGGAGATGGGATAAAATAAAGGGTCAAATGTTGTTCTGATTTGGCCATTAGATTTGTCGAAACTAGCAATAAAACAAGCAATATTTTTTTCATATTACCATTCTCGCTCAGAGCAGGATTTGGGTAAAGGAAAAATACTTTACATACCTGTACGGTCGCGATTTGATGCTTAAAAGGATTTTTTAGCATGCTTCAAAAGCTTGGTCTGTCGGCATTGGCGTTGTTATTGCCATTTCTAATTATAAAGCTTGAAAAGAAGGTCAAACCCATCGAGTGGTTGAGTCCTATAGTCTGTTGTTACGCATTAGGTATCTTGCTCGGAAACTTGCTTGGTTCATTCTGGGATAAAGATCTTGGCCGCACACTTTCGGAAGTTAGTGTCATGCTCAGTCTTCCGTTGTTACTTATTTCTGTCGATTTGTTGGGGTGGTTTAAGCTCGCTAAAACAACGATCTTGTCATTCGTCATTCTCATTATTTGCGTCATGCTGGTAAGTTATCTCGTTGGAACATTCTTTAAAGGCCATGATCCTGAAGTGTGGAAAATGGCCGGCATGTTAGTTGGAGTTTATGTTGGAGGAACGGCAAATCTTACGGCCATTGGTAAAATTTTAGGTGTTAGGGAAGATATTTTTGTCATGCTCAATGCGGTTGATTTAGTCTTTGGCGGTATTTATTTATTATTCATTATGTCAGTAGGTGTAAAAATACTCACTTGGATTCTTCCTGCATTTAATCACCATGGTCTAGATGAAGGGGAGATGGACCTCGTAAACTGGAAAAAATTAGGCCTTAATAAAAAAGCTCTGCATTCAGTTTTCCTTTTATGCATATCAGGTGGAATTGTAGGACTTTCAGTTCTTCTTTCTCGAGTGCTCACTGGAGAAGACTTGCCGAGTGTTATTATTCTTGGTCTTACTACTTTGGCACTTTTGTTTTCGTTTAATAAAAAAATTAGACACTTTGAAGGATCTCAAGAATGGGGTCAGTACTTTCTTATGGTTTTCTGCGTGGCAGTTGGATCCCTTGCCGACGTATCTCAATTAATATCTGGTAGTGCTTGGTATTTTCTCTTTACCGGCCTTATTATGTTTGGAAGTATTGTGCTGCACTTTTTTTGTTGCTACCTGCTCAAGATTGATAGGGACACCGCCATCATAACTTCAATGGCCGGAATTTTTGGACCAGCATTTGTGGCGCCAATGAGTCAGGTTTTAAAAAATAAGACGATCTTAGTTTCGGGAGTTACTACGGGTTTGATGGGAATTGCCTTAGGTAATTTTGTTGGTGTTGCTGTGGCCTATTTAATTAAATAACGGAACAAAAGTGATTGTTAAAATTGATAATGTTAAAAAGTCTTTCCATAACCGTCTAGTTTTAGATGGTATGTCATTAGATGTTGCTGAGGGTGATCTTATTGCCCTGATCGGGCCTTCTGGTTGTGGAAAGTCTACTTTTCTTAG
>CAMDQH010000094.1 GCA_945905815.1 Bacteriovorax stolpii
TTGGTGTGACGAAGAGGTAGATTAATTCTACGAAACTGTTCAATGACGTAATTTCCAAAAGATTCATCATAAAGTTTTGGACTCGAATTACCCAGCGAGACAAGTTCTTTAATTTCGTATTCATCATGAAGAAGAACGTGGATGGCATAGCGGAAGTACTTAACCTTTAATTTTAATTCGTAATCTTTTTCATGCATCTTGCGATGGGCGCGGGTAGCAAGAGTTAGGGCAAAATAATTAAAGGTAATAGGGGACTTAAGGTTTTTCGCCGTTTGGGAAATGTTCTGACTTTGGGGATCATGTTGAAGTTTTTCATAACAGCAGCCAAAACTGATTAGGCCTTTAATATTTTGGGCACAGCTGGCCTTGATTTGATGATTGGCCAGCGGACCACAAGTGTGAAGTCCAAGAGTCATGGAATTATGTGATAAAACACTTTTGAACTTTTCATTATCGGCATCGACTTTAACTTGAATATATTCCACTTGATTGTTTGGCTGCCTCTCTTTACCAGTCTGTTGCATGACGGGGTCCATATCTAGGCTAGTAGTCTTGAGATGGTAATGATTGGCCAGTGACTGGGCCAGATGCCCTATACCTCCGCCAATATCGATTATTTTATCAATATGGTTTTCAGCGTAGAAAGCGTTAACATACGGAGCAAGACGTTTAATTTCGTGCTGCTTTTTAGGAATCATGTGCAAAAAAAGAGACTTGTTATCGGGAAACAGTGGCAACTCAGGAATCTTGGGGACTTCAGCTAATTCTTCAATGCGCTTGTAAAAAGCAATCAGTGAAGGGGACTTGATATAAGAAAAGACGTCTTTTTTTTCTAAACGGATGACATCTTCTTGATTTTTAAACTGGGCCAATTCATTGACCCAATCCTGAGGGAAATCATTTAGTGGATTCGGGTAAAGAAGCATGATTTCGTTTTGCCATATTCTTTGATATGGTTGAAGAAATTCAGCAATTTCCTGGAAGCGTTTCTTAAAGTCCATTGGATAAGGATATAACATAGCTTATGAACAAGATAAATAAAGTCGCGATATTTGGAATGGGTAAGTCAGGTAAATCTGCGGTGGAGCTGGCAAAGAAGTTGAAACAAGACCTCTACGCGGTCAATAAGGGCCCTGTGGAGTCATGGTTTGAGATGGAAAAGCTAGATAAGGTGCTTGAGTGCTGTTCTTGTTATTCAGAAGAGGATTTTGCGGCCCATTTTCACAAGATGGATGAAATTGTGATTTCTCCAGGAATTCCGACTACTCATGTCGCTTTAAAAGAAGCGGTTGCTAATGGTGTGCCGATACTTTCAGAAATTGAATACGCCTACCGCGAGACCAAAGATATTCCTGTTATCGCCATAACTGGGACCAATGGCAAAACAACAACTACCACGATGATTACCGAGGTCCTTAAGAAGGCCGGTAAAAAAGTTTTTTGTGGCGGAAACATCGGAATCCCTTATTGTGATCTGGCCCTAAGCGGTGAAAAAGTTGATTACGCCATCATTGAAGTTTCAAGTTTTCAACTTGAGACCATTCATGAGTTTCATCCCATTATTGGTTTGATTCTTAATATTTTTCCGAATCATTCTGAGCGCTATGATGATGTCCATGATTACGCCAAGGCCAAATATAGAATGCTGATGAATATGACCAAAGATGATCATCTGGTTTTGGGTTTAGAAAATCCTTATCTCAGTGACATCAAGGATCATCCAGCATACAAAGACTATTTTCAAAAAGGCAATTTACCGGAAGCGTTTAAGAAGAAGTTCAGCTTTAAAGACGCCAAAGTCGTTGGCGAACATAATGAAGCTAACTTCTATGCGGCCTATAGAGTTTTGGAGCTGCTTAAAATTGAAAATCTAGATAACATGTTTCAAGAATTTATTAATGAATTTCCTGGAGTCGCTCACCGCCTAGAGTATGTTCTTAGCTGTGAGGGACTCTCAATTTATAATGATGCTAAAAGTACCAATACTTTAGCTACTACGACGGCCATCAAGGCTTTCAACGACTCAACAGACCCTTTGTATTTGATACTAGGTGGGAAACTTCGAAATGAAAGTGATAAGGTTCTGCCCGATCTTCTTCCATTTAAGAACAGGATAGCCCGGATCTTTACGATTGGAGATGTGGCAAAACGGCTTGCAGATGAACTAGGTAAAGATTTTAAAGTCACTGAGGCCAATGATTTGAAAACAGTTTTTAAAATGGCTAAAGATGAAAAATTAAAAGGGAACTTAGTCTTCTCACCGGCCTTTCCCTCATTTGATCAATTTAAGAATTATGTGGACCGGGGTGAGAAGTATAAGACCTGGGCGCGAGAACAGTTTAGTCGTTAATGTGGCACCAGACATCGTCTACTATCTCAGCAAGCTTGATGGATGACATGTCAGTTGGCATAACAGTTTTCTCTTCGTAGCCACCACGATTACTGTTGGACTTAATGTAGCGATAAAACATTCCATCAAAAGTAATGACATAAGATTTTGTAGCAGATTTAAGTGTGACCATTCCTTTTCTATTTTCACTTAAAAGACTGTCAGTGAAATTTTCCCAGTGTCCTTCTTCGCCGAATCCACAGCTCAAATACATATCCCCGGCAAAACTAGATAGAGATGTGAATAGTACTACCAAAACGATTAATGATTTCATGCAGATCTCCCTTGCGATTTGAGGCTAAACTACTACAAGGGAAGAAAAAAATGAGTGAGGAGTGTAAAAAATACTATCTTTTATTCATGTGATCGTAATAACTCTGATCAATGGAAGCTGGGGAGCGATCGTTGCTTTGATTGATTTCGGAATGTTTCTTTTCTCCAGTCGCAGTTTCAAATGAGATTTTAGCGATGAAAGCCACCATTAAAACCATAACTACTGAACTAAGTTTTACTGCCATAAAAAGCATCCTCTTAGATGCTAATATCGGGCAGGAGAGGTAAAAACTTTAGATGATTTTTATGCCAATTTCTTGAGGCGGTCCAAAAGCCGATTAACATCGGCTTCATTTTGATAAAGACCAAACCCAAAGCGTAATCGGGCCCCTCTTCGGTCGATCAAAATGTGGTTTTGGGCGAGGGTTTGGTAGCACTTCTCTGCCAGTTCAATCGTGGGGGCCTCGAAAGTTAGAAAGTGGCCATGCCAAGAAAGGGCCTGATCAAATAAAGGCTTCAGAGACCAGTTTTGGATAAAGTCTGAAGGTAAGTCCTTTAGGAATATTCTTTGTAGGCCAAGCACATATTGGTGAATGCCTTGAATGTTGATTTCTTTGGATTCAAACAAGTCCCAGACGGCATTAAATCGGTAAAATCCACTTGGGTCTTGGGTTGCACCCATGAATGCCATGCCATTGTCAGAGTACCCAACTTGGGATCCGGGCGCTTTTGATAGGTGGGCATGGTCAGCATACCATCCGGTGTAGGCCGGACGCCAATTACCTTTTGGAACAACCATAAAACCCACACCCTCTCCGGCCTGAGCATATTTGTAGCCTCCGCCGAGATAAAAAATACGACCTTCTAATTTTGAGAGGTCACAAGGGATGGCGGCAAAACCGTGGTAACCGTCTAAGACAAAAAGGGTTGAATTAGGAGTTGCATCAACTAATGACTGAACTTCTTTATCAGTTAGGGCCGTTCCTGAATCAAAGAAAACTTGGCTCAAAAAAACAACGTCGTAGTTTTTTGCAAGTTCGGCTTTCATTTGATTTAAAAATGTTGTCCTGTCTTGTGGAAACTCTGTTGAGTCGACTTGATGAATTTGAATCTCAGGAATTTCCGAAAGTCGCAGAAATTGTCGACGCCAAGAATGAAATTCATTCGTTGTTGTGAGAATTCTTAAATCTTTTTTACCGAGGAAAAGTGAAAGAAGGCGAGTTGAGAGTTCGTGCGTATTGGGAGCAAGGACAATTTGCTCATGGTTTTTTAAATTAAGAATTTGAGCAATATGTTTTTGGGTCTTAGGAATAATTTCAGAAAAGATCTTGTCCCATTTATTATCACTATGAATGGCGGAGTCGTCCCAGTAAGCAATCTGCGCATCTCGGGAAACATCTGGCCAAAAGTGGTGTGAATGAGCGGCAAAGTGTAATTTACCCTCGTGACCCTTTAAGAATCGAGAGTAGTACTGCTTAGGATTGGAAAGAGTCATAAACGATATCCAATTGGTTCTTGATCGAGACCGGTAACTCGGGGGTTATAGATTTAGGAATTAAAAAAGTAGCTAGATTGAAAAGATCGAGAAAAGTTCTATTTCTTTCAGTCGTTGATTTAAGATATTCATGGCCTGATGATCCACCTGTGCCAATTTTTGTTCCCAAAATTCTCTGAACCATGATTGCGTGACGAAAACGCCATGTCGTAAATTTTTCATCCACTTCTGTTAATGAATTGAGGATTTTAAAAGGCATTTGAAGAGCTGGATAATCACGATAAAGGAAAATAAAGACTGCAGAAAACATCGCTTTTTGAGAGAGCCTTACTTTACCTTGAGCTTTCCATGCCGCAAATTTATCAGCATCAAGAAGTGTTGCAAAAGTCTCTTTGGTCATTTCGAGATTTTTGAGCTCCATCGTGCGAAGTTGGTCACTTAAACCAGGATTGGTTGAAATGATTTCATGATCCTGTTTGAGCATTTTATCAACGGCAACAGAGTATTCTCCCCAGAAATCAAAGCCATTAAAATTAGAGAAGGGCATGCGTGACAGCCATGCTTCAAGTAATTCAAAAACACTGATCTTAGCTTCGGCCATTTCAAGTTGTTTTCTATCTTCCGGCTTTAAGCGTGAATTAAAAAATTGTTTTTCAATTTCCATTCGGTGCTCTGGCTTAATACCAAGTGTTGCTTCAACCAATCTGAATTGTAAACTTTGAAAGCCCGATGCCGGAACAAGATAATCTCTGAATTCCATGAAATCTAGAGTCGTCATGGTCTCCATAATGCGAATTTGATCGATTAATATTTGCTGAATAGTAGTGACTCTTTCTAAGCGTGAATTAATAACGGATAAGTCAGTGGACGGTACAAAAGGTTTCCCCATTATCTCGCGAATTGAATCCAGCTCATGAAGAATCTGTTTAAACCACAGCTCGTAAGTTTGGTGAATAATGATAAACAATGTCTCGTCATGGGCCGGTTTACCGTATTTTGAGCTTTCGGGCACCTGAGCATTAAGGATTTTAGGTAGTTGCAGGTAGTCACCGTAATAAACGGGTTTCTCAATTTTCATAAAAGCCTTCACAAGTATAGAGGACAAGAGTATTTTTATAGAACGGAGATATTGTATGAAAAAGTCCTTCGATCTATCAAACCAAACTATCAAATCTAACATCCAAAAGCTTAAAAAAATGATGGTCGAGAAGAATCTCGACGCTATGTATATTTCTAGCTTTGATCCCTTTTTGAATGAATATGTCCCTCTTCAAGACAACCATCGCTTCTACTTCACGGCATTTACAGGATCTATGGCCGAAGTATTGGTCCTGGCAAGCGGTAAAGTTCGTTTATATGTAGATGGTCGCTACCACGAGCAAGCAGACCTCGAAGTTGATCATGATGAAATTGAAGTTGTTAAATGTGGTCCTGGTGGATCAATTACAGGGGATCTCGCGAAGGACGTATCAAAATTCAACGTTAAGCGTCTTGGTTATGAATCAGACCGAACCTCATTAGGTTTTCTAAAAAAACTCATTCAAGCAGCTCAAGAAACGGTTGCTGTTAGTGCAGGTGAATTGGCCAAGACGATTGAGTTTCAAAAGCTAGAAGCATTAAAAGAAATTCAATTCATTCCCCGCGAATTTAGAGGAAGAGACACACTTGAAAAAACGCGCTCAATTTTTAAAGATGAAACTGAAGCAATGTACCTTACGGCACTTGATTCAATAGCTTGGATTACAAACTGTCGTGGCTATCATTTACCTTTTTTAAGTAGCTTCTATGCCCGCGCACTTGTGACCAAAGAAAAAGTTTTTATTTTTGTAACACCAGAAACTCCAGTCTCTGAAAAAATCAAAAAAGAATATGGCCTTGAGTTCATTAGTCTTCCTTGGACTGATTTGCCCAAAGAACTAGATAAAATTCAAAATACACTGCATCTCAAAAATGTTTGGTTCGATCCGGCCATGAGCAATGCTGCAGATTTCGGCATGCTAGTTAAAATTTTTGGAACTGAAAGATTAACTGAAAAGGTTGGAGGTCTTTATGACTGGCAATCAATTAAAGAGTCAGTTGAAATTCAGCAGATGCAGGCATCCTTTAATCGTTCGGATAAAGCTATTTTTAATACCATCAAATGGGTTAAAGATTCTCTCAACGCTGGTAAAAGAATCACAGAACTTGATCTCTACCACGAGACCACTAAAAAATATCAAGAACAAGGTGCTAAAGAGCAAAGCTTTAATACGATTTCAGGTGTTGGCCCCAACGGATCAATCATCCACTATGGTAGCCCTTCAGATGAAGTTATTATTACAAAAAATGATTTGATTCTTTTGGATTCTGGCGGCTATTTTGAAGGTGGATTCGCTACAGATTGCACGCGTGCTTTTTTCGGTGGAAATGCTTCGGATAAACCAAATCCAAAATATGTGGAAATCTATACCCTTGTTCTGCAGGGCCTGCTAGCCTGCGCCAATGCTGTTTTTCCAGAAGGCACGAAAGGTATTGTGTTGGATGGTCTGGCCAGAAATCCCATGAGAAAGAAAGGCTATGACTACGCTCACGGGACTGGTCATGGTGTTGGCATTCATGTTCATGAACCTGGTGTGCGCATTTCAAGTATTTCAACAGTCCCAATGAAAGCCGGGCAGGTAGTTTCAATTGAACCTGGAATCTACATTCCAGGATTCGGCGGAGTGCGTTTAGAAAATATTTATCGAGTGGAAAAACATCCTGTTCATGCAGGTATGCTTCATTTCGTAGGTTTTATTTTTATTGGTTTTGATCCTGCTCTAGTGGACATGAATCTTCTTAATTCAGATGAGAAAATTATTCTCGAAGAATATGAAGCTGAATGTTTACGTCGTGGAACGAGTCTTCGATCGCTTAAGTAGTTTTATTAGCTCAAAAAGTAAAATCATAACCGCGAGTGCAGCTCCCATTTGCCAAAATGGGAGATTCGCACCTGGTGTTCCATCTTTGTTTTGAATTGTTCCACATCCACCCAAGAGTCCAAAGCCATCTATCTTCATAGGATAGAGGTAACTAACTCCACGAATATCATCTTCACCGAGTGCTTTTCTTTGATCCACTGTTTTGAAATACATTAAAGCAGATTTATTATCAGTATGCCCCAAACCAATGGCGTGACCGATTTCGTGGGCAATCACTCCAATTTGATCAGACTTACTCAGAGTGGAGAAAATCGTGGAGGATTCATTGATAATAATAATGGCACCCGCGATGCTTTTGCCGGAAAAATTATTGGGAATTGTTACAGCAAGAACATTGGCCCCACCAAAATTCAAAGCATTATTGTTACAAGCAATAATAATTTCTTTTACAGGCCCAATTACTGTAGCACCAGCCGCAGTAATACAAGCATCATCGGTGGGAGCACAGAGACGACCGGTGTTTATGTTAGTTGATGTCTCACTGAAACCGCCATCTTTAAGGCGTAAACTAGAAGTAGGGACCCGGTTCCAAAATTTATCAATGGCCGGTTCGATTAAGTCTCTGAGTTCGTACACTGTCAAACCTGCACTGGCGCAGGTTGTGAGTTCGTCTACTGAAACAGTGACATCATTGTCTTTAAATGATGATTCAAAGTTATTATTAAAGGTGTAAGCGTGGACATATGAGCTGAGTATAAAAAAGAGAGAGAGTATTTTTATCATTCTTATTTCTCCCAGTAGTAAGTAAAAAAAAGTGTATAGGAAAATTGGCGCTGCTCTTTCTTAAACACCGAGTACGTGTAGCTTTGCAACCTGACTGAGGATTTATCAAATAATGTTTCCAACCCAAAATCCAACGTATTGTTCAGACTAGATCTGTTTTCGCTAGGGTAATAGAAAGTGGAAGTTCCATTTCCATTATTTTCTTTGGTACTTCCTCCACGGCCATGCTGATTTAAATGCATGATACTGGTTCCGATCCGCAGTCTGAGCCAGTCAAGCGCATCGTAGCCCATATCAAAACGATACATAAAGGTGTTGGCGATAATCTTGGAATCTTCGTACGTTTTTGGAAGAACCCAGTTAAACTCTGGCAGCATATTCCATGAGTCAGAGAGAGGCATGACCAGTCCAATACCAACAGTCGGGACGAAGCCAAACTTACGCAGTCCGCCTGATTCATCAGTCTGAACGGCATTATAAAATTCCGTATGTGTTCCCAGGTTGAAATAGATCTCTTTGGTGGTTGAATTTGATGTTCCGGCCGCATGAACGGGCGCGCCAAGGGTAAGGCCAATCAGTAGTATAAAAATATTTCGAAACATGTACTAATGACGCTACCAAAGTTCTTGGCCTATCGCTATCATAGACCTATCAATTTCCCGGAGTTTTTTTATGTTCGAGAGTTTTAAAGTTCCTAAAGACTTGATTCCTTCTGATCCACGCTTTGGCGTAGGTCCTTCGCTAATTCCGACTGAAGCAGTTGAGAAACTGGCGAAAACTGGCCACGAATTATTGGGTACTAGTCACAGAAGAGAAGCTGTCCGAAATGTCGTGAAAGAAATGCAGGAAGGAATAAGAACTTATTTTAAACTGCCATCCGATTATGAAGTGGTCATTGGCAATGGTGGCGCCACTATGCTGTGGGATATGATTGGTTTGGGAGCAGTTGATAAGACACCTTATCATTTTGTGTGCGGAGAATTTTCTGATAAATGGTTTCGTGCGAATAAAAATATTCCTTGGCTTAAACCCGACGCCAAAAAAGTAGATTTTGGTCTTGGAATTAATCCGGTTGAAGTGCCTGGATATGATTTCCTCGCCTGCACACTGAATGAAACCTCAACAGGTGTGATGCTCTCAGAATTACCTAACGTGAGTCGTGATACGATTCTTGCTATTGATGCAACTTCAGGTGCTGGTCAGATCCCTATAGATTTTAAAAAATCAGATCTTTATTATTTTTCTCCCCAGAAGGTTTTTGCCTCTGAGGGCGGTTTTTTTGTCTCTATTATGTCTCCCAAGGCTATCGAAAGAGTAGAAAGGATTGCCAAAGATAGTACGCGGTTCATTCCGGAATCTATGAAGTGGTCTCATGCGATTGAAAACTCAAGACAAAACCAAACATATAACACGCCGGCCATATCCACAATTTTCTTTTTAAATGAGCAAGTGAAGCTGATGAATAAGTTAGGTGAGGAACAAGTTGTAAAAGAGGCCAAGAGAAAAGCGGCACTTCTTTATGGTTGGGCCAGTGAGAAATCTTACTTAAGTCCTTTTGTGGTTGATGAAAAATTCAGGTCTCAGGCAGTTGCTACGATTGATATCGATGAAAAATATAAGGCCGATGACCTCGCAAAAGTTTTAAGGGCGCAAGGCGTGGTCTACGATATTGATTCTTACCGAAAACTAGGCCGCAATCAATTTCGAATATCTATGTTTCATAACGTGACCTTTGATAACCTCGAAAAACTCACTAAAATCATAAGCTTGGCGATCGAAAGCAGTAACTGATTAAAGTTGTCGGGTACGCTCTCCGATAAGCTCACATGGAGAATTTACCATGAGAGCCTTAATTATTTTCAGCCTTTTACTTTTGGGTGCATGTGGCGCCAAAAAAACTTCCTTTATAATGGGTCAAACCACACGAGCTGATGTGGTGGCCGAAAAAGGAGATCCGCTTTCGGAAGAAGTCATTCCGGTCAAAGATGGCTCAATCATGAAATATAGTAATGATGAAAA
>CAMDQH010000095.1 GCA_945905815.1 Bacteriovorax stolpii
TGGAGGTGCACTTACTGGTTCAGGGTTGTAGCGTCCTCTAATTAATTCTGTTTGATAAACAGAATTGTGTATTTCGGACTTGTTTGGGCAATTGGAAATTATTGAAATGACTGAAAATAATTATCCTCAGTTGTCTGCGAACAATTAAAAGGGTTAAAGGCAGTTTTTCTTAACATCATAAGAATGTCCCAATAGGCCCAGCAACTTTCTTCCACCTTTAACAGTATTTCCTTTCTCATCGACAAGCTTAACAACAACTTTTATTCCGTGAGTATTTTTATGAGGCTTTGAGACTTCAACCAACAGCTGAAGCTCTTCACCCTCCATTACTGAAGACTCGCCGATATCAAATCGCATTGTTTCATGACCTTCAAAATATTCGGTACTAGATGTCATATTATAACTACTAATTCCACCCGGTGAGATAACAATTGAATCAAGACTCTTTGAAGTAAAATGGTAATTATACTTAAACTTAACCTTAAATGATTCAGGAGAGGCAGAAGATAATTTTAAAATAAATCTCTTCGTTCCACCAAAATTTGTCTCATGGACATCATCAAGCTTAATTAATGTTTTATCCACATCAAAAGTTTGTACTTTTTGAGCAAAAGAACTAACTGAAAAAAACACAATTAAAACAGCAATAATGGCTTTCACGAGGATATCCCTGGTTAAGTTTATAGGTCATCAGTAGCAAAAGCTCTGCCAAAGAAAGGCCATCCTGGCCCATTTAGAGTCGTCAAAATATAACGGATGTCTAAAAAGTAAGCAGTTTCAACCTATTCCCGTATACCTCATGAAGATATTGACTGCAGAACGTGAAAATAGCGTACACATTTTCTCAATGCGATTATTGGCGAGAGTCCGTGGCACCGGTGGATGTCACGGACGGAACGTATATACTCGATTAAGAGAAGCACGAGTAGACTTTAGTCTTTTACGGTGAAGTCATATTACGAGCATCGTTTTCTCTTCTGATCCATTCGATTACGACTTCTCTGTAATAATCCCGCAAGAACTCCCAATTACTGTCCTTGGTCGAGCTAGGGTCTTTCACCGCTGTAGTAGAGTCATAATCCATGTTGGCCCTATCAAATCCCGGCTGGCCATTTGCCACATAGAGTTTCGTTGGACCGGCCAGAGGTATTCTTCCGTTTCTGTCACCCAACACACTTGTGGAAGGAAGACCAGCATCTTCAAAACCCATCACATCGTAAACAACTGGACCTCGTCTTTGAGCGTCGATAGAACCACCTGTCGGGATGATCACATCAAAGGAGGATAAATTGTTATCAGGCTGGCTATTTTGATCATAAATGAGAGGATTATGAACTTCTGGAATAAACCAAGAGTAATTTACGACTTGTAATAAGTCGATCGTTCTCGGCTTAAGACGTTTCAATCTACCAGCTTTCGACGTTGCCGCAGTTTTTTGTGTTGGAGTCAATGCTGCGTAACTAGGATGATTCATGATCTCTTGATTGGTCCACTTTAACATGGGGCCAGGAATAATTTCTGAAGCGATTCCTCCAGAAGCTACGTGTAAATTCAAATTGTAATCAGATCCTAAATTATGAACTTTAAAGTTATTTTGGTCACTTGGGTTTTTGTAAAATTTTTCAACAAATACAAACTTAGGATGGTTTCCAGTACCATTAATTCCCCTAATGACTAAAGACTGATAGAAAGAATCAAAATCAACTCGGGAAATGGCTTCTCGACAAAACTCTTCATCGTTAACAAAAGTCGACATTTTAAAGTATGGATGATTGGGCCCATGGCAAGAGATACAATTGTAAGCTTGCGGTTCTCTCTCATTTTGAGTCGGTGATCCAGGGAACTTTGCCAGATACGAATCCATTTCAGAATTAAGCATCACTTTTACGTTTTGCAAAATCGGCTTTACGTTTTTCACAAAAAAATCAAGATGATTACATCTTCGATCGGCAACAACTGCAGGAGGAGCACCTTTAGGGTAAAGTATTGAAAGAGACTGTTGAGACAATTCAAGCTTATCGAATTGAAAGCTAATCAAATCATTTGAACCTGTGGTCAACGCCACTAAGGGAGCATAAGTGATAACTTTATTATCTCCCACAATTGCTTCAAAACTGTTGTAAGTAGAATCGGGAACACTCCACCTGCCATTAATCAGAACTTTTATACCCTTGACATGTATTTTCAGATTACTCGGACTAGTTGAGAAACGAGGATTTCGGAAAACATAGTTTTGGCCATCAAAATCTTTTTTTGCCTCAATTTCAAAAAAAGCAGACTGCCCCTGAGATAAAGACAACAACCCAGAAAGATCATAATGTAAAATTTTTCTCTTATAGTCAGAGACGTTCTTACTATCCACAGCTCGACGATCCGGTTGAAACTCAAGTCGAGAATTGGCATTTGAAGGATTGACCACCTTGTTTATCCCCACAGAATCTAATCTCATGCTTTCAGTCAGTCCGATCATATCTAAAGTATATTCTCCTGGCTGAAGATTGAAATATATCCTGTTGTCTGGCAACACTTTTGGACTAAAGTCATTATTGAGAAGAATGTATCCTCTCTGATCAATCAAAGCGAGTTCATTTTGTCGACCAGGTGAAGTCCATTCCCAAGCGTCAGCGGTGGTACCTATAGTCCATGGATAGCATGGCTCATTGACAAGTGATCCCCCTGAACCAACCGAATACTTAACGGCCGTGCTGCCTTGGCGGAGACGAAAATTAATTCTTGTCGATGTTGTCGCACCAACCGTAACGTTTTTAATCTTCGCCCATACGTTGTAAGATCCTGCTTCAGTCACGGAAAATTTATACTTAACTCGAGCTGGAAGTCTTTGATCACGGGTAAGGGATATAAACTTTTGGCCACCGCTTGCCTGAACATCCGACTCGTTAGCGTTTCTCCATTGAGTAATAGAATTGACTATGGCAGAGGTAATAGATGCGCAATCGTTGGCGTTTGCAGCGGTACAATTGTGCGCCAACATTCCTGTCCGGGTAAATCGAAAGCTCTTTGTTGGATCATTAAAATTAATATATTGTTTGATAACCTGATAACTATTGCCTTGCGAAGTTGATGCAAATTGAGGCGCACCTGCAGGTGGAGTATTAGATCCGTGACAGCTCACACAGTTGGAAGCTCTTAAGACAGTATGGGTTGTAGTGCTAAAATTTTGAATTAAATCGGAAAGACCAAGAACCGAATTTGGACTCGCAAACAGATAATCAGGCTGCTCCTCTTTACGGGCCAAATCATTAAGAAAAATTTTCGACGTGCTAGTCGCCGAATAGGTCTCAACATCGAGATGAGAAGTAGCTGAATTTGAAGTATAATTTGTATTGACACTTCTCACCGCCACAACTGGATCGTTAACTCCAACATGCATGTAAAGATCAATTAAATGAAAGTAGGCCGGGTTACTATTTTGGCATAAACTGGCGCTGGAGACAAATTGAAATTGTCCTCCAGAAACAGTATAACAATCAAGTGCATTACCCTGAGTGAGAACAGGACCTGAATCAACAACTAAATATTTTAGTTCTGCCGAGGTACAAGTGGCAACACCAACAGGACATTGAAAACTAATATTGACGTCTCTGGCCATCATAGGTTCAACACCAGAGTTTACGAAAGTACCGAAATTGATCGTAGGACTTGTTCTCGGAGTCGAGACATTATAGAAAATACTCGTCATAAAATCTTTTAGGGCCTTGTAAAAGGCGAATTTTTTTAACGGAGCATGTTCAGCTGACGAAAGACTATCTTTTATAGATGAAGGAGACTCATTAAAAGAATTTTCAAAAACAGGATAAAGACTGCTTCCTGGAACAAAATTCCCAGAGGCATCAAAGACCGCTCCATGAGCGGCAAACTTAGGAAGAACAAAAATACTAGGTTTCAGTAAAATAGGATTACCGCTAAGAGCAGCAAGCTTATTTCCAACAGTCCTCGGGATGGCCTGAGGATAGCCATCAGTTATAATGACGCTACTAAGCGAGGTAAAGTTTCGAGTCATTAACATATTAGCGTATTCAAGACGCTTATCCGGTCTGATTAAATTAAATTGAAGGGAGGCTATTCGGGGGTTAAATCCGTCATTCACAACATTCGATCCACTTAGAATATTTCCTGATGGATTATGGACGCGATCTTGCATAATCTTAATCACACGATTGGCCGGATTTTGAATATCTGCGGCATCATCAAACTCACGGCAACTAGCAAAACGATTCGCATCGATAACAAAATCTCTTCTTGCCATTCTTGGGCTTGGATCGGCCGGACTAAAAAGAAGATATTTCCCCTCTCCAGCAGCTGAGTCCTGCTCCTCAGAAAATCGACCACTGATAATTTCGCTGGCCCAATCTGATTGCTCAGCTTGAAGAAGAAGTGTGCCGTATTCGGTTTGAGAAAAAGAAGTTTCAGTGGGAAGTGATTTAGATTCAGTAACTACGACACCTTCATTACTTGATGGTGGAGCGAGCCTTGCCCATTCTTTAATAGCATCAAGTAATATCTCCGATGAAGCTCCGTAGCCGGTAGGGTGACCACCGGCGACTTTAATCACGACTCGTGATAGCTCAGGATGAACGAGATCAACCTTTTTGGTCATCGTAATCGCATCAAAGGCTTTTTCCATATTCACGTCAGCAAAGACTGGGGATTGACCACCAGTGGCCGAGTTATGACAGTCGAGGCATTTGGTTCTGACATAGGGATAAACAGTTTGCCCAAAAGCTTCTAAAGATTTTTCTCGGTTATAGACAACTAGACCTGAACCACCAGGGTCCCCAGTGACCTTGGAATCAAACGCTAATTCAGTTTTCTTCCCACTGGGTATACAACCAGTCAGAAGAATGAGAAAAGCAGCATACGTACAGATTGTTTTCACGTTATATCCTTATGAAACAAAATCAAGCAATAAGTGATCTAAATCTAATGAGTTTCGCCCAGTCGGCCGGTAAATCTCCGAAGCGACATCTGAATTGTTCTGAAACAACGTTTCTGATTTCATCGTCATCAGTACTATTCACCATAGTCGCCATGTAGTTTAGGATAATTCCAATCCAAAGCTTACTGACGTTGTTACTTAAACTATGGGCATCCAGAACATTACCGCCTCCTGGTTTAAAGTAACCAATCTGACGGGTTTTACCAGTCAGAAGAAAATTTGAGTACTCATCATTTCCACCGACAACGGCCCTGGTTTTATTGGGATTAAACACAACCATAAGAGCGGCACTTCTCTCACCAGCATCTGAGCGCCAAACGGTACGGTTAGGAAGCTGAGGATCCACTTGTCCAGCGGCATCACCAACAACACCACCATCAGTGAAGATATGAATAAAGAAAGGAACATTGCGTACTGCTGCTAGCCGAATAGCCCATCCAATGTAGCGACCAATTTCTCTGTCTTTAAGCTGACCAGTGATGGCACTCCCATTGTGGTAATCACCTCCACCTACAGATATAGTTCCCGCCCCAACAGTTCTTTTGGTTAAAAGATTCAGAATATTTGAAGACTGCATTTCTTGCTGGCCAAGAGTTTCAAGAGTCTTTCCATAAACAAGTTCAATGTCTGTCCTGGCACTCATATTTTTAAGAGGATTGAGCTCAGAGGGTGAGAATTGATTAAAAACAGAAGTCGTTCCATTTAGTCGTGTTTGATACTTAGATATCTCTCCCGAAAGCTCAGAGGACCTCGAAGAGATGGCACTACGCTGAGAAGATCCACTTCGACCTAGAAGTTCCATAAACCGCTTCATTCGGGTGTTACCACCATCAGCGCTAGCATTGAGAAAATTAGGACCCATGATATTATCACCAATACTTAATAGACCTTCTGAAGCTGCATAATTAGTAAGCTGAGAAGGCTTTTTAGTGAGGTCAATCTGATCGGGTGGTGAAATGGAATTACCACCGGAGACTGAGTTTGCTGTTCCAACCAATTGAACTAAGGCCCCTTTGGCGCCGGCCTTGTGGGCCATGTAAGCGGTATTAATTGGATTATTTTGGGAATCATCATTTGTCACAGCACCAATAATGGCACCATCAACTTTAAGTCTTAAATCAGAAAGATCTCCAGCACGAGGGGCCAGCACTTCATTCATCCCTTCTAAAATTCCTGAAGAAGAGTGAAATTTTAATCCATAAGAATTACTGAGCATCCCAGACTTACTTGGGTGAAATTCGTCTGGAATTCCAAGTTTTCGGTAATCTGAAAGAACTGATCCAACCTCACCTTGAAACTGAGAAGCGGCCTGTCCCATCATCACGTTTCCGCCAGCAATATTCATCCCACCAGCACAATCGATGCAAAGAAAAGGGACGTTCCCCGTCATAAGGGCCGCTGTTCCTGGACAATTTGATTGGGCCCAAGCGGAAGAAGAAAGTAAAGACGGGGCAATGGCAAGTGTCGACATTCCCATGAGTCCTGCCGCTAGAAAATCTCTTCTTGTTACCGGTGCCTTATGATCTCCGTAAAGCAGAGGCTTGGTTTTGAATTCATTTTCTTCTTCATTTTTTTTCTTCTTCATATAATGGCTCCGGTTACTCAAGTAGAGTTATGTGGGAAGAGGCTAAAATGGCTACACAGGCCATGACTGAAAGATTTCGGTTCAGTTGACTGGCGGACAAGGCAGCACCAATAAGTGTCCCACCTTGACCATCTCTATTCGAAATAACATTGTCTAACTCGGCCGATAGGGATTCAAAAACAGGATCCGCAGCATCATAATCAATAAACTTATTTAAAAGATGCATCTTAATTCCAGGAATTTCAGAATCAGGCAGCATAGGGACTCCTCCGGCAATGAGAGCTCCCTGCATATTTCTTTCGCCATTAATATAAATCCCACAATACGCATCAGCGAGTTTTGCTTTCGCCACGAGATTAAACGAAGTCATTCCTTCAATATCTCCATCTGCAGGTAGAGAACCTTTAATCTGTTCAAAGACACTTGTCACTTTGGACTGATTAATCCCCGTAAGTTTTGCCAGGGTCATGTTGAACTGGTTGTAGTTCATCACTCTCACAAGTCTTGGTGCCATGGCCTGAACAACAGGTGGACCGATTGGCGATCCACCAATCGAGGAACTAGATCCCTCATCGGGCTTTTGGCTCGGATTACAAGAAGTAATAAGTAAAAGTAAAAATCCTAGGACTATTGGTGTTTTCATTTTAGTCCTCCAGGCACTCTATTGAGGCATTAATAAATAATCTTTTCATATTAAAATTTGAACTCTTATAAAAAGTGGTTAATCTTGCGATACGATCCTTGTCAACTTTTGCCACAGCTTTTTTCATACAAACTTTTTCATAGGCCTGTTTGGCCATACAGGAATGAAAGGCTTCGGTGTTTGCGAGCATGGTTCCAAGAGATTTCGCTCCTTCCCCTTCTGCCAAACTGCCCCAACCTAAAGCCGCGTTCTGCCCTTGGTTCCAGAGATTTTTCCAGCCATCGTTGGATGTTACAAATCCAGCAGAGAATAAAACGTTATGATTCATCTTTGGCACCACCGTCGCTGGGGTATAAGAAATTTTACCATTCGTATAGTCATAGTAAGCAAAAGCACCGGCCAGAGCATCCATACCAGCATGACAACCAATACATCTGTTTTTATAAAGCTCTGATGATCCACCCGGCGACCTATCAACGTCACGGCGGTTTCGATAATCGGGAATGGTTGTATCGTGAAGCTCTTCCATGTCCTTACATAAAAAGTGCTCCATCGCATAAGCCACAGGAGCGCGGTTAGTTCCCGCAAAGAAGTAAGCTGATCCATAAGCTCTGGTGGTTAACAAACCAGAGATGGCCGCAGGATAAGCATGAAGTTTTATATCTTGTTTAACTGCCACCAGAAGACCAGGGTTACTTAAATCAAGACCTTGTTCAGAAATATTTTCATAGTGTCTATTGGTGGTTGATAAAAGATTGGTCTCAATGATTAAATCCTGAGCAGGAACATATAAAGAGTTAACACTTTTTGCTGCTGCGAGAGCCGCTAATTTAAATTTTGTTTTTCGGCACGCACGTTTTGTAAAATTATTCGGATCCAAAGGATCATTGTGAATGATTTTATAGTCATTGGCCGTTAGTCCAAGGCCCGCACACAAGGTCGCAGCATTAGCGACAGACGCAGTAGGAAGAGTTGTATCAAAATACCAAAGCTCACCTTGAAAGGTTACACCCAAAGCTTTATAAACAACGTTATCATAAAGGATGGTGTTAAAAGGTCTCTCATCTCGAATAAACCCAATGATGGTGGCAGAACCGTCATTTAAAGGGTCCAGAGTTGTTCTTTGTTTATTAAATTTTGGGGTCACCCAGTCTTTAACTGTGACTCCATAAAAAGCTCCACCGTTTATAATCACTTTTGTATTTACACCGTTTTTAATCACGCTTGGGCGCTGATCAATAATATCGCGTCCCGCCTCAACATATTCCCCGCTGGAAATTTTAGGCTCTAGATAATCGAGCTCTTGCTTGGACGGTTGAGTCCCAGTCAAACTGATATAGAGCTTTTTTGATAGTTCTCGAGGAGTTTTTTCGGATGCCTCAGCTAAGAGTGTATTAGTAAGTAACATCATTACAGCAAACATCATATGTTTCATATATTTTTAACCTTTCGGTAAATTGACTGACTAAAGTATAAGTGCAATCAAGTTCAAGAAATTACGAAAAGCAAACAATTTTGTAAATCTTTGGTTTATCGGAGAAGAAAAAGAAAAACTTAAAAATCGCTGCCCAAAAAAGTTTGCAATTCATAGGATTTTTCGTTTTTTCAGCCTTTTAGCAACCCTTTCTTTAAAGATTTCTTTTTCATCCTACATCTAGGCTTAGGTGCCCATTTTTGGCTGATCTAATCTAGGAAGGTTTTGACGTTTTATTTTGCTAAAGTTATTACCTGACTGTTCCGATAGGTTAAGTATGGACAAAAAGAACTTACCAAGAATCCCGGGTATTACCTTTGAAGCAACTCGCGTTATCCACATCAAGGATATAGCTGAGAATACAATTGAAAAGGATTTAAAAAAGAATCATAAAAAATGCCTCTCTTTCAAGGTCTGCTCATTTTTGGCGATCGGATCTTTTTCTGCGTTCATGGTATTCAAACCTGGGGCCCATCA
The DNA here is from genome assembly GCA_945905815.1 of Bacteriovorax stolpii. Classification (GTDB taxonomy): domain Bacteria; phylum Bdellovibrionota; class Bacteriovoracia; order Bacteriovoracales; family Bacteriovoracaceae; genus Peredibacter. Next base: position 9,137 of record CAMDQH010000095.1, read on the forward strand.
AGGACAAACCAATTTAGAAAGCCTAGAGGCAGAAACTTCAAGATCTGGTTACGTGAGAAAAGAATCAACATCCTTTAATCAATCTTCCAGCGGCCATCCAACCCAATTATTGGGCGAACAAAAACAACAGGATCAGCCAGTGTATGACAACTCGGATAGATACTCCAGCTATGAAGAGGAAAGTTACGACGCCAATGCTGTAGAATATGATGAAAGCGAAAACCGTGAGCCTGCGAGCTACGAAGTCTCTGAAGAAGCCGTTGAAATTGAAACTCCTGCTCCTGTTCCTGCTGAAGGTGAGTTCTAAAACAATCCCCAGATATTGTTCTGTATCACACTAATGTCATCTACGATGCCAATATTGAGATGACAAAAAAAAGGGCCACCTTACGGTGACCCTTTAGAATCAAAAAAACTTATTCAACAATATAAAGATTTGATCTCTGAGCGTAAACAGACTTCATCATAGCTGTATCACCAGTAGACTCGAAGTAACCAACAAGAGCTCCTTCAGTTCTAACCTGTTCAACATAAACTGACTTCATGAATGTGTCACAGCTCTGTTTAACAGGAGCAGGAAGCTTCAAGAAACCGATAGCAACTCCACCCAAATTTAAGAGTGAACGAAGTTGTTTAATCTGATTAGGCTTAGCGTA
>CAMDQH010000096.1 GCA_945905815.1 Bacteriovorax stolpii
TCATATTTAAGAGAAACGTTTTTACGAATAGCATCGATTAAGAATTCTTCCAAACGACGAGAAGTTAAGTACTCCCCTTCTTTACCAGACATTGGCCCTGTATTTACAGAAACCTGAACTGATACAGTAGGTGGTTCAACCTCAATACGCTCAAGAGCTTCTGGTTTTTGTGGATCACAAAGAGTGTCACCAATTTGAGCATTTTCAAAACCAGAGATAATTACGATCTCTCCAGCTTCTGCACTATCAACAGTGGCCATACCCAAACCTGCAAAGATTTGAAGTGAAGTTACTTTGAAAGTTTTAGGTTTATCATCCTTACCAATCCACATGATCTGTTTATTGTTTTGGATCGTACCACGCTGAATACGACCAACCATCAAGGCACCCAAGTAGTTTGAGTAAGAAAGGTTAGTTACAAGAAGTTGAGCCGGGCCATCTTTATCAACTTTTGGAGATGGGTAGTAATCACTAACTAAGAAATCTAACATTGGAGTCAAAGAACCTTCACGTCTGTCTTTATCATATGAGGCATAACCAGTTCTTCCTGATCCATACAAGAACGTGATGTCCATATTCACTTCAACACCAGAGTTAGAACCGATTTCAAGAAGAAGATCTTCTACTTCGTTTTTAACTTCTTCAATACGTTCATCGTGACGATCAACTTTATTGATATAAACAGCAACGCGAATGCCGCGCTCAAGTGCTTTTGAAAGTACGAAACGAGTTTGTGGTAATGGTCCTTCTGAAGCATCAACCAAAAGTAAAATACCATCAACCATCATCAAAGATCTTTCCACTTCGCCGCCGAAATCAGCGTGTCCTGGAGTATCTAGAAGATTGATTTTTGTGTCCTGCCAAACAATGGCACAGTTCTTAGCTTTAATTGTAATTCCGCGCTCTTTTTCAAGATCGCCTGAATCCATCACTCGCTCAGTGAGAGCTTCGTGGGCAGAAAAAAGCCCAGATTGTCTTAAAAGTTGGTCAACGAGAGTAGTTTTACCGTGATCCACGTGGGCCACGATGGCAATGTTCTTCAGTTTCATGAATGTCCTCATCTAGGGGATTATTGGCGTGAGTCTACATGAGTGAAATGGGTATGACGAGTCAAAGTTAGATGTGGATAGAAAAAAGAGCAAAATCAGAAGATGCAATATTAGGTAGTTAGGTTGGAGATGTCGGAATCTAAAATTCTCAGCATCAAGTAATAATTCCCGAAATCATCAGGTAATAATTTTAAGGCTGCGCGGCCTTGTGTCTTCAATTTCACATGATTAGCGATTTGAAACCTATCAAACATTTTTGCAGAGACAGAAACCAAGGAGAGAGGGATCAAAACGTTTCAACTGCCGATCCCTCTCGGACTTCGGTCCCACTTGTTGCCCGGTATCTGGCAATAGGTGTCCTTCAATTATAACAGAACCAATAAAAATGAGAATGTTAAAAAGGTGCCAGGTTGAGAGGATAATAAAGAAAAAAATACCTATTCGAACATTCGCAATGCCTCGCTACGGCTCTTCATGATAAATCTGCATTCTATGCTCAAAATCCTCTTCACTTTATTCACTGTCTTCTCGCTAAACCAGGTCTTCGCTGGCGCTGACTTGACCGATATCCTTTTTAACCGAACAGCTACATTTGAAGAACGACAAAGCGTATCAGAAATTCTTGCACAAGCAGGACTCCAACAACCCCTTAATGTTTCGGATGCTATCGCAGAAGTTTGTTATGGGGTGGATCTTTGCGCTGCTAGCGAACCACAACTTCCATCTTATTGTGATTTCGACTGGGACTCTGAAGATATTCCTACAATTCGGGACGTATGTTATCCCAAATATTTTAAGCAAACATATTCATGTAATACTGAGCTGGAAAAAGATTCCTATAAAACCGTTTATTTGGCAGGGAAATTATTATTTGACTTGAATACAATGTACCGCTCTTACGTCCTTGATTACATGATTGATGGCCTTTCAAGACAATACAATGTTGATTTTCGTGAACTGGCCCAAAACCCTGCAGCATTAGCAGAATTTTATATTAAAAATCCGCATGCAGAACTGCGAATAAAAACAATTTCTCAAGAGCTCATTACCCTTGCGGCCTACACTTTAGATTGCTACGACTCTCTAAATACTATTTTGTATACTCAAAACCAGATGAAAATAAAACGTTACTACAATTTGTACAAAGCAGTGATTAACACAATGAATTTGTTTCCTGAATATCAAGGTAAAGTTAATCGAGGAACCAGCCTGCCCATAGAGATATTAAGAGAGCATCATAAAGTTGGAAACATCGTTTGTTACAACGGTTTTACATCCACTGCTATTCACAACCCCAAAACAGATATGACTGACAAACCAAGCAATGGTTTTTTAAGCGGAAAGTGCACACAAAGATTGTACATTAACTACGATAAACGTGCTTTGGGAGGAAGAAACATATCCAAAGGGTCAACCTCGAAGAGCGAAAATGAAATTCTTTTTGAACCTGGAGCATGTTTTAGAATTGATAACGTATTCCCTCGGACGGATCCACCTTTAGAAGATGAAGCTGACACCGTATGTGAAGAGGGTCAGCACTATAATTTTGAAATGACTTTAGTTCGTTAGCCCTTCCTGCTTTAAAATACTCAACGCACACTTAACACCATCTACCGCCGCGGAAGTAATTCCTCCAGCGTAACCCGCACCTTCTCCGCATGGATATAACCCCTTATGGGAAACCGAGATCAAGGTTTCTTTATCTCTGAGAATAGTTAACGGTGCTGAGGTTCGAGTTTCAGGAGCAATCAACAATCCTTCCTCATAAATAAAACCTGGAATATCCTTATTGAACTCTTCCAAACCTTTTCTGAGGTGTTGAACAATAAAGTCCGGAAAAATCTGTCGAATATCGGCCTTAAAAATACCTGAAGGAGAAGACGTTTTTGGAAGGGGCTTATCAGTTAACTTCCCTGTCATAAATTCTTTAATCGTCATCGCCGGTAGCTCACGCCCTGTAGCATGCTGTTTAGAAAGATCAAAAGCTTTTTGTTCAATCTCATGCTGCATACGAAGACCGGCCATGATGTCTTTGTCTTCAATATCAGTTTCATTTTTTACTGAAACCACCAGAGCGGCATTCGACCAAGGGGAATTTCGGGCGTAGTTACTCATGCCATTAACCACAATCCCATTTGCTTCTGTGCCTGATGAAAGAACATAACCTCCGGGACACATACAGAAACTGTAAACACCACGATCAGTCCATTTATCATGCCAGCTTAAACGGTAACGGGCCGACCCCATTTCAGGAGCTGCACAAAAACCCCCATGTTGAATTGAATCTATATATCGCCGAGGATGCTCAACTCTCACACCGACAGCAAAATCCTTTGGCTTCATTTGAACTTTAATATCAGCAAGATGCTGATAGAGATCTACTGCCGAATGTCCAGTTGCAAGGATGACATGATCCGAATAAAGTTCTTCACCATTTTGAAGTTTAACCCCAATAGCTTTATTATCTTTGGTCAGAATTTCAACCACTTTTGTGTTGCAGCGGACGTCACAATTTTGCAACCGAAGCCAATCAGAAATTTGATTAATGATCGCTCGGATTTTATTAGAGCCTAAATGAGGATTTGAAACGTAAGCAGTATCGGCCGGGGCCCCAAACGTAACGAATTTCTCCATCACATAAGAAACAAGATCAGATTTAATTCGAGTAATAAGTTTTCCATCCGAGTACAACCCTGCCCCACCCTCTCCATAACAAACGTTCGTTTCTGGATCGAGAACCCCATAGCGCCAAAATTTCGCAATATGAAGCATCCGTTTATTGGCCGAGTCACCTCTTTCAAGAATGATGGAAGGGATTCCATGTTCGGCCAAACGAACCGCACAAAATAAACCACCAGGTCCGGCACCAATAATAATGGGCTTATTTTTTAGAGGTTGATATTGAGTAAAACTCTCCGAAGTCGCATACTGATCATCTTTTGATATGAGGGCATCAACAATATAGAGGTAGACCGGTTTCTTGCCACGTGGGGCACCCCGTGCATCAAGGCTTTTCGAAACAGTCCTGTAATCCCGAATTTCGGGATAAGTTTTTTTTATATGTCTGTCGAGCTCCACATCAAAGGGGAGCTGAAACTGGTACTTTTTGGACATGATTATTTGAGTTTTTACATTATGCACAAGCAAAAATCAAATATATTATGATATTGATAGTTTACAGAGGTTTATATGAAGATTGGTCTCCTTATTATTGGCAATGAAATCCTGGAAGGGAAAATTTCGGATGCTAACACCCGACAGTTATCTTTATTTTTGAAGGAGCTCAATCTTGAACTTCAAACTTCACTAATAGTAAGTGATCAAGAAAGTGCCATTCACCTTGGACTTCAAACTCTGTTTTTAATTTGTGATGTTGTTGTCACCTCCGGAGGGCTCGGACCTACAAAAGATGATTTAACTAAAGATGCGATTGCTTCATTTTTAGGCAGAAAAATTTTATACTCGGAATCCTCTTACGAAATCGCGCTAAAAAATTACGAACGCTTTAATCGTCCCTTTGTAGAAAAAGATCATGGTTATTGTTTTTTACCCGAAGGATTCGTGGCTTTAGAAAATTCAACTGGCTTTGCGCCAGGATTATTTACAAAACACCTTGGGAAATATTTACTCTGTGGGGCCGGAGTTCCCAAAGAATTTAAAAGTTTACTAGATGATCATTTTAATAGAATTATTCGTTCTAAATTCCCCCCCAGTTCTGAACTTATTGAAAGTGTGACAGTCAGAACTAAAAGAACTCCAGAAGAAAAAATATTCGGTGAAGTTGATCCCATCTTATGGGACCAATTAAGCGATTTAGGAAATGTTAGCTCACTTCCCACAACCATGGGAGTCGACATTGGAGTTAAGCTTAAAGCAAGTACCCCCTTAGAGATGGAAGAAAAGAAGAAAAAAGTCTTAGCTATTTTTGAAAATTCACCCTTAAAACCAAACATCTGGCAGATCGGAAATCTTTCACTTGAAGAATATATTGTAGGTCTTGCAAACAAAAAGAAAATTACTTTTGGTTTTGCAGAATCCTGCACCGGAGGACTTTGTTCTCATCGAATTACAAATATTGCAGGCAGTAGCGAAACTTTTCTAGGCTCAGTAGTTTCCTATGCTGAAGCAGTAAAACACAAAATATTAAATGTTGAAGCAGACACACTTAAAAACCATAGCGCAGTTAGCATCCAAACGGCCGGTGAAATGTCTTCGGGCCTATCTCAATTAATAAAAGCAAAAATCGTAATTTCTATTACTGGTCTAGCAGGGCCTGCAGGCGGAACACCGGAAAAACCTGTGGGTACTGTTTGTTTTGGGGTCACTAATAATGGGAGAACCCAAACCTATTCCGCTCATTTTCCTGGTGACCGAGAACAATTGAAACTGCGGTTTTCCCAAGCTGCCTTGTTTTACCTTTTAGAAGAACTGGAAAAATCTTCCTAAACCTGACCATATTCATAGGCAGTCCCCTTCTTTTATTGGTGCGAATTTTTCGTTCTTACGAGGAGTTAGGTATTCTGTCCTTCTTTAATCTTGTAATTCTATGTTCTGGCCTAAAATATGATCTAGGAAATTAAAAAATTCGTTAAAAATTCCGATAGTTATCTCAAGAGGCAATGACACGGATGTTGAAATTAACCGCTTTGATAAAAATAAGGACCCACCTTTGGTCACTGTTAGCAGTGGTGATGATAGGATTATTAATTTCTTGCGTCCCTAAACAAGCTGCTCCGAGCCTTCAAAGCAGCGGAACAACGAACGACCCAAATTCTAATAACACCGCATATCCAGAACCAACATTCACTCCTAGTGGTATTTTTGTTCAAGAGGGCGGAGTGCAATCATCGACTCAATTTGCACTTGCCTTAGATTTTACTGATTCATTTTTAATTCGTGGAAAAACACTTTCTCAATATTTGAGAACTATTCCAAACACAACTCATTTTTGCTTGGTCGGGAAGTATGATTTCACTTCGGGAACTGACAGATTTTTACTCCTTTCAGCGAAGCCTAAATCTTTTACGGATCTTGTACAGAAAACGACCGAATTCTATCTTCAGGTTGAACCTTCTAATGATTCTGCTAATCAAAATGATTGCTTAACATATAATTTAACCACTGCACTTTACAACACTGTTGTTTTACCAACAGTGCCCTCGGCTAGCTTTAGCTTAAGCCAGCTATGTACAACTTGTAACTCAGCGGTAACCTCTCAAGGTTTGAAACTTTATTTTAATAATGGTGAAGCTGTCCCTACACTTAACTTATCTTTGCTCTCGCTTACAATTTCAGGATCAACGGCGAGCTCAGGCAATGTATGTGTTGAGTCCACCAGTTGTAGGGCGCGAAGTTTTGACTGCTGCTTGGAAGGCCAGTGCGTAAATGATGGTGCTGTTAGACCTGGAGCACTTACTCAGCCAGGATTCTCTCAGGCCCAATTGGATGTTGCTTCAAACCCTAACCGGTTTATTGTTTATCCACAGTTTTATTTTGTGTGTGCAACTCGTCCGGAGGGTACAGGTTCAGAAGATACAGTTGAACCAATTGATCCTGCCTATGATGCCAACATCAGGTTAATGGAATTAACTCAACTTTATCAATGTCTAAATAAAGTCGACGGGGAGTTTTCTCATTGTACGCTTAAATTTCCTTCTGCTTCTCTTAAGATAAATGCTGGCTCGGCTTTCTCTACAGAAATTGGCGATATTAACTTTAAAACTCTAAATACCAATTTCGCATCAGGCGACTATGCAAACAATATAGTTAAAATCTTCTATGGTGGTCAGTATATATATGAGGCTAACAAAACTCCCCTACTACCAGCTGACGGGACGTTTACGGCGCTTACAAGTAATGATGACATTACGACTGCTCAGTCGGTATTAATCATCAAACCACTTCCGACGAACGCTCAGGATGACAACCTCTATTTAACATTTAAAGTTGATGGTACATGTGAAAAGCTTGGGGCCAGTCTCGCCAGATGTTCGAAAAACTACATTCAGAGTTCTACCGAATTAACCAGCACTTCGTATCATAATAGTTCTAAGACATTTAATTTACCAAGTTATGCGGACACATCAGCATCGGCCAATATCATTATTAAAATTGCCGGCATTATAGTTCCAGAAGATCCTACGACTTGGTCAAAAGCAACTTCACCAAATAGGATCGTTTTTGCTGCCAGCTACCCTATTTATCAAAATCAAAGTATCGACATTACTTATTATGTAACTTCAGGGATAACGGATCTTCTCAAAATTAAAACTGCGGCGCAGACCCAAGTCAACAGTATGTGTCTCTGTTCTACCACTGGTAAATGTAACCTTAATCCTGTGTTAAATGCGCAAAAGACTGTGACAAACTATGAGTGTGTACACCCTACTGCGACCTCAACTGAGCCGCCAGCAAACCAAACAGTCTATGTTTCCAGTAAAAATATTCCTCATCGTTATTATGATGTTAACGGAGCAAACTTTGACGACGGCTATTCAACAGCTCTCGATCAAGAAGGCACCGCTTTTAGTTATAAAAATAATGACGTTTTGAAACCAACCAACCTTGATGCTTACACAGGCTACACGGGTTTCAATGAGATCTACGGTTCATTTTCTAAAACGTCTCCGACGGCTGCCAAGCCGGCAAAAATGATCCAAGTAAAAAAAGATAAAATTTATGATCTGTTTGCTAATAGCGGTATTTTTTCAAGTTGTCTAACTTGTGGATCTGATTATTACTCAGCAGTTAAAAAAATATTCCCACAAAGTTTTAGTAGCATTGGTGGGGGTTATGTACCTGACAACTTCTCTTCTCAAAGAATCGCTACAAGTGGAACTTATAGAAGTGATGATATTCTTTTTGGTCGCGCCTGTTTTGTTCCCGCAACAATGATTCCTTGGACCCACATGGCGTCAACAACGGTAAAAGATCAGAGGCAAAACAGACTTTCGGCCCAGCACTTTCTGTTTGCAAATGGATACAATCGAGATTGGTTTGGTTTTGACTACGGATCACTGATTGGTTCATTTGATGGTGTAACTTGGTTTTCACTCGGAAATCAAAGAAGAATCAAGGCAACATCGAATAGACTGTTCCTGGCCATAAATGCTTACTACGGCGATCTTAACCTAGATAGTAACTTCAACGTGACTGTATCTGAAACAACCATTTACTCAGGTGTAATGCCCGATCATGATACAGAAACTGACGGATCAGAATGTCAAAAGTCCCACTTTTGCTCAAACGATAATGATTGCTTTAGGCAGATTGGATATGATTATACATGCCAAAATGTAACGGGCATAAAAACAAGCTGGCCGCAGTCGGATGGAAATGGAAGCGAAGTCATAGGGTCCATTAGCAAGTCTTTAGTATCAATTGTCGGCGGCTCAAACGGACAATCGAAGCGCTGTGTATACCGAGGGAAAGGTGCCCCATGCCATCCTGATTTAGCATCACTCGGTACAACTTTTAACTCTGCCGTTTTAACTGGAACACTTGCTTGTTCTTCAAATAATATGTGTCAACCGCTTACTACTGGATATAGTAGTCGCTTCAATAATAGAATTGCTCGTTTTGCGAATACACCAATAGCTCAAAACAGTGCTTCGGCTTCACCTACTCCATCGGAAACGGTTGGACTAGGTGCTCGCATTATTGGTCGACCATTCGATTTTTACGGAACAAAGACTCTTCCAACTTCTGCTTCTGCTTCAACGGTTGCTAATAATCTGACAGCTATTTGTATTCCGGGAAAAAACATCAGCGGTTCAACTATTACCTTGGATCTAAACAGCGCTGCGCCAGTCAGCAGAGTTGATAGTTCAGATAAAATTCTTGGTATTGGTACAACGATGACTGGGGCCCAAAATACGAAGTATCTCAATGCTTGCCCGGCAACAGATGCTCTGGGAAGCTCAGTCCAACTAGCGTCGGCAACTCTTGGAATTATTGCCAGCGATTTAAATAAGTTCACGGTGGCCCAAAATCTTTCTTCCAACCTCCTGGACCTTGCACCAATTGTGGCCAAAAACTTGTTTAGCTCTACAGCTGGCTCACAAATAACAACCGTAGGTTATCAGCGAAATACTTGCTTGCGAGCACCAGGAGCATCATGCTTCTCTGATATGGATTGTGCTCCTTCCGAATTTATTGCGACCAAAGTAAAGTCGGCCGATCTCACAGGTATTCTAAATGCTGCTGAAGAGAAGTACTGGGAAGAAGAACTAATATGCGGCAATCCTGATTTTAAATATACTTCATCTGGAGTTCTAAATACGGCGAGTTTTGATATTAAAAAGAATGTGTGCTGTCGAGATTTCGGAAAGACATTTTCGGTCGCCACTCAGATTATAAACGCTGCTGGTACTTCGGACCATCATTGGTGTAGTGCAACCTCGACAGTTGAAGTTGCCGGTGTAAATGTTAACGTCAACTCATTTAACCGCTACTCCCGCGTTCACAGCGCTTATGATAAGATAACTTGCGACACTAC
>CAMDQH010000097.1 GCA_945905815.1 Bacteriovorax stolpii
CCTGAACTTCACACACACTTCGAGTACAGATTTGATAGCTTTCAGAATCATCTTTTTGATAACAAAGAACAAACCGAGAAAAGAAATGATTTCTCATCTCAAGGAATTCTGGTTTTTCAAGCCATGCCAAGGGTACTTCTACCTTACGGAAAATATCTTGAGGATAAGTGAGAGCTCTTAGTCCTTCACCATGGCCAAGTGGATTCGTTAGGGCAAACTGAGCGAAGTCTGCATAGCGCTCTCTAAAAATTGCTTCTGGATTAAATTTTGCATCAATCACACTCATTCTGTTTAAGAGATGAACAAACGTCATGACGGAAGAACGATAAGACTGATCAAATGTAGGAGCTGCTAAATTATCAAAACCAAAAGTGGAAGAATTAATTGATGTCAGATAGAGCTGACCATCTTTTAAGAAGTTTCCAATGATGAAATCCATTGTCTCAAGCGCATTTTTTCTAAATGTTTCATTTCCAGAGATTTCATAAAGTCTTAGTTGCGCGTCAGAGAAATTGACATAATCTTCAAGGTAAAGTGCTTGAGAATCAAGAGTGTTCACGTGTCGAATAATATGCTTGGCTGTTTTTTTATCAACAGTAATGAACTGCTTCAGACATCCCTCAACTGTTTGCTGAATGAGTGTTAGCGCCTGATTCTGAATAATATCAACCGGACAATACTGAACCACATCGGCCAAAGCTGAAAGCAGCATATAGTTCCAGCCAGCAATCCCTTTTCTATCGGTTGCTGGTGGCATTCGCATTTTACGTTGCTCTAGCAAACGTCTTCTTATGTCACGAATTTCTTGCCATCCTTCTTGGGTGTAGAACTCAGCTTTAAATTCAGCATTTAAAGAAAGAACATTCAGGTGATGGTCAAAATTTCCTTCCTGCGTGATATTGAAATATTTTAAGTAGATATCAATTTTTGCTTTCTGCTCATCTGGAGCATCTTGAAAACTTTCTTCGAATTCTTCTTTCGTAAACGTGAAGTATAAACCTTCCTGGCCTTCAGAGTCTGCATCCTGAGCACTAAAGAAAAATCCATCATCAGATAACATTTCAGTTTGAAGATAATCTAGTGTTTGAAGGATACCATCAAATACGGTTGGAGCTGGATAAAATTGTGAAAGTTTTGAGAGGACTTTTAGAAGGCCTGCTTGATCGTAGAGCATTTTTTCGAAATGTGGGATGATAAATTTATCATCAACTGAATAACGGTGAATACCACCTTTCGCGTGATCGTATAGGCCACCCAAAAGCATTTTTTCAATCGACTCCACAACATGTTGTCCTTGTTCTTTAGGAATCATCCCTTCAAGGATTTGTTCGCATGACCATTCATAAAAAGGAAAATGGGGAAACTTAGGAGCTTTGCCATATCCACCATTTGTCGCATCGGCATAATTTGAAAGTGCATTCATAATTGCCGACGGTGCAGGAAAATGTCCCTGGAATTCAATTTTCTTTTCAACTGCGTGAGGTTTTTTTAGTTCCTCCACAATCTTTTGAGCATTCTCGTATATAGTTTTGTCTTTTGAAGTATGGAGTTGATGAATGTGCTTTAACATCTCCATAAAACTTGGGATTCCCTCTTTGGCCACTTTAGGAAAATAGGTACCGGCGATAAATGGCTTTCCATCTGGAGTAAGGAAAATGGTGAGAGGCCATCCACCTCGGCCAGTCATAAGGGAGCAGACATTTTGATAGTAGTTATCAAGATCTGGGTACTCTTCACGATCTACTTTTATTGAAACGAAATGTTCATTTAAAAAATTTGCAGTGGTTTCATCTTCGAAAGACTCATGGGCCATGACATGGCACCAATGGCAGGCAGAGTAGCCAATTGACAAGAATATGAGTTTGTTTAGTTCCTTCGCTTTATTGAGGGGTTGCTCACCGTAGGCCCACCAATGGATTGGATTTTCAGCATGTTGCTTCAGATAAAGTGATTTCTCTAAGTGTAATTTATTTTCAGACATAAAACCTCGAAATTTGGTCAGTGGCCAGAACGTGGTACCTTATTAAGGTATTGATCTTCAATGGTTTAACTTAGCTTGGTCAAGGAAATTTGCTTTACTAAACTGACCAAGATATAAGTGAGGGGTATGGAACAAACGACCGGTGAGACTAGTGTCTTAAAAGCACTTGATATCTCGGCGGAGGATAAGTCGAAGAAATATTTCTTCAGCTCTTTCTTCTCCACTTACAAAATTCCTCTGTTTTCTCTCGTGCTTTTGGGTTCATTTGCTTTGCATGCCCTGTATCCCCAATCATTTAATTTTGGATTTAAGCGTCAAAAGACTTACCGCTTTAAAAGTGACTCACTGGGCTTTTTTATTGGCGATATAAGTTTCTTTGCTAATAACTCCTATGAGGAAGCAGAATCTCAAATTGTGCAGCTGTTTCCACCTAAAATTCAAAAGAAAGTGAAGCGCGTTATTCGACCTGTGCTCATATTATGTGAAAAACATCAGCTCGATCCATTTTGGGTTCTTTCGGTAATGTGGACTGAAAGTCATTTTCAACACGAATCAACTTCTAAGAAAGGTGCTCGTGGATTGATGCAATTAATGCCTGGGACATATATGGAAACACTTTCTTATATGCGTTCAAACAATATTCAAATTGAGTCTGATCGTGGCGAAGAATATTTGCGCTATCAGTACGGACAGGCATTCGATGATATGGGCTATTCAAAGCTTGTTGGAAAGCTGAGAAATCTTGAGGTAGGTATTTTTTATTTGAAAAATTTACTTCAGGCCTTCAATGATAACCACTACCACGCCACTGTTGCTTACAACATGGGTCCTTACTGGACCAAAGGTCAGTTGAAGAATAATCTTCCCGTTGGTGAAAATAACCATTACCTTAATAAGGTATTAAAAAACTATTATCATATAACAAAAACACTGAGCCAAACTTCTAATGTCACTTTCATCCCGAGAATCTAATCTTGCACAATATAGAGAAGCATTATTACAGCTGAATTCTGAGTTCTTTCTGATGATCTCAGAAAGAAGATCAATAAGTTTGAAAGTCCAGGAATTGAAAGATGGTTCTGGTAGGTATTCTCATTTTGACCCAGAACGTGAGAAAGCTCTTTTTGAACGCTTGAAAGATGAAGTTAAAGGACTGACCCTGAAAGAACTTTTGGCTTTTTCCTTAATAATGGAAGATCAGGCAATGGCGATGGCACCTGGATCATATCCAACTTGGTCTAGTGGGATACATTTGGCCGGGCCTTCATCTGAGCTTTTCGCAATGATAAACCCAATACTTCTTAAAACCAGTCATCCCGACCTTTTTAGCCGTCTCAAATTAAATCCCAATTTTAGTTTTTAAACGAGTTCTGATTGCCGAAGTATTCTGGAGTCTCTATCATTTGATCCTATGAAAAAAGATCAAGTGATTGCATTAGATGGACCTTCTGGGAGCGGCAAGTCAACTGTTGCCAAATTGGTCGCAAAACAACTCAATTTAATTTACATCGATACTGGAGCCATGTTTCGCGCCGTTGCCTATGCGCTTCAGCATACTGGAATTGATTTCACTAAACCGAAGCTTGATTCTCATGACGAACAAATTATTCAAAGTTTTTTTCACGATCACCGGTTTCAATTTGCTGCTCAACCTGGGGTCCTTGTCCAGTTGGATAATCTAAACCTAACGGACGTTATCCGCGAGCACCATGTTTCTAAACTTGCTTCTCAGATTTCAAAGCATAAAGTGATTCGTGATTTTCTTGCCGAGTGGCAAAGAAGTATTGTTCAGGATCGTCCGGCCATATTAGATGGTCGCGATATTGGTACTGTTATATTTCCTAATGCTGTGGTGAAAATATTTTTGACCGCTTCAGCGCAAGAGCGGGCCCAAAGACGTTTTGAAGAATTAAAAGAGCGCGGTCAATTAGAGCATGATTTCGATAGTATTTTAAACGACATTAAAGAAAGAGATCACGTTGATATGACTCGCGAGATTGCCCCGCTGAAAAAGGCGAACGACGGAATTGAGCTTGATTCCACAGGTAAAACAGTTACGGATATGGTGACTTTTATAGTTAATTTATGGAACCAGCGAAAAGGTAGTTTATGATTCTTACTCAAGAAAAATTTCAAACAATTATCAGTTCATTTTCGAAACTTAATCCAATCCTCGTAGTCGGAGATCTTGGGGTTGATAAATATACTTTTGGAGAAGTGAGAAGAATTTCCCCAGAAGCCCCAGTTCCTGTTTTAGAAGTGAGTAAAGAGTGGAACAAACTTGGTCTTGCGGCCAACGTAAGCGATAACTTAAAAAGTCTTGAAGTTACTTCAACACTTTGTGGTGTGATTGGCGAAGATTCAAGAGCTGATTTAGTGGAACATCTTTTAGAAGAGAGAGGATTGAATACGTGGGGATTAATTCGCGATAAATCCCGTATGACCACTTACAAAGAAAGAGTTACAACTTCAACTCAGCAAATATGTCGTGTTGATTATGAAACCAAAGATCAAATTGATGATGAAACTTTAAAGCGGGTAGTAGGAAGAATCCAGCAGTTCTCTGAAACTCACTCAGGCGTCATTATTGAAGATTACGGGAAGGGGCTTTTTAGTGAGACACTTTGCCAGCGCATTATTTCAATTTATAAAGAAAAAAAATTAATGGTTGCAGTTGATCCCTCTAGATCGTCTCCTCCTAATTGGTATAAAGGTGCAACTTTATTTAAACCCAATAGACTTGAGGCCCATATTATTGTTGAGGCCATGGGATATTTTAAAGAAAGAAACCTCGAAACGATTGCCAAAATTCTGGTGGATAAACTGCAATTCGAAAAAGTTATTATCACTCTGGGTGCAGATGGTATGGCCATGCTTGACACAAAAGGCAACGGCGAACTCCAGCTTATTCCTACTGCTGCCAACGAAGTGTTCGACGTCTCTGGTGCCGGTGACACGGCAATTGCTGCCATCACTGCATCGCTACTGGCCGGTGCTAGTCTTGAAGAGGCCGCCTGGGTTGGAAACTGTGCTGCCGGTGTGGTTGTGAAAAAACGCGGTACGGCCCTTTGTTCAAAAGAAGAACTAAGTGAGTACTTCCAGAATCTACGCAAGCTCATTAAGTAATGCTGAACCCTGAAGTACCTTCCCAAGGTCTGCTTTTTTTTGGAATTCTTTACCGATCGGATCTGTTCAGTGAAGAAGTGCTGGTCCAAAGAATTGAGAACATCTACGGTAAGGTTATTTCTTTTACTCCCGAATTTAATCCCCTGGCCGCCTATTACTCCAAAGAAATGGGTGAAGAAACCCTACTAAAGAGAATCTTCTTTGTGACTACGGCCGCGTTCCCGCGCGAGTTTCTGTTATCAACGAAGCTCATAAGCTTAGATTGGGAAAAAGAATGGTCCCAGAATTCTAAACGCATGGTGAACGTTGATATCGGTTTTTTGAGTGCTGAGAATTTCATCCTTGCAACGACCAAAAATTACGCGCACCGAGTTTTTCTAAGCCAAAACATATTCGCTGACCTGACTTATCAATGCACCGATGGTCGTTTTCAAACTCTGCCTTGGACCTATCCTGACTTTAAAGATCCTCCCAAAGTAGAATTTCTTTCTTGGTGCCGTTCTTTTTTGTTAATGCGCAGCAAAGTAAAAACTACTTAAACCTCAATCTTTTCAATCGACAGGCCCCCTGATACCCTTTTGCCGAATAACTAAAAGGAATCCCATGCAAGTACTCGAGAGCCTTCTCGATAATTTTAAAACGGAACTCAATTCAATCCAGAAGATCGCAGATCTTTTGAATCTGAAGGCCAAATATATTGGAAAACAGGGACCTCTGGCCGATGTGATGAAAAACATCAAGGACGCCAGTCCGGAAGAAAAGAGGACGTTGGGTTCCAAGGCCAATGAATTGAAAAATACTATCGAAGCGCTGGTATCTGAAAAAATGATTGAGCTTGAAACTGCTGAAATGAATCAATCCCTCCTTAAAAACAAAGTTGATTTTTCATTAACTGATTCAGTTCTTGAAAAAGGTCTTCAGGCCGCTGGACTTCATCCGGTCACGATTATTCAGCAGGAAATTGAAGATATTTTTATTTCCATGGGGTTTGAAGTTTTAGATGGACCGCACATTGAAGATGAGTTTCACAACTTTGAAGCACTCAATATTCCGGCCACTCACCCCGCGCGTGACATGCAGGATACTTTCTGGTTTGCAGACAAAAAACACTTACTTAGAACTCACACTTCCACCATCCAAGTTCGAGGAATGAAAGAGCGCAAGCCGCCTTTTCGTTTTGTAGGACCTGGAAAAGTTTTTCGTTGTGAACGAACGGATGCTTCGCATGAAATGGTCTTCCATCAACTCGAAGGGATGATGGTAGGCGAAAACATTTCTGTGGGTAACCTTATTTATTTCATGAAGACCCTTTTAACTGAAATTTTTAAACGTGAAGTTGAAGTTCGGCTTCGACCGGGATTTTTCCCTTTCGTTGAACCAGGTTTTGAGCTTGATATTAAGTGTCTTATTTGCGGCGGCAAAGGTTGTTCAGTTTGTAAGCACGTTGGCTGGGTAGAGCTTCTTCCGTGTGGAATGGTTCATCCTAATGTTCTTAAATCTGGTGGTATTGATCCCGAAAAATACAACGGATTTGCCTTTGGCCTTGGGTTGGATCGTCTAGTGATGATGAGATACGGTATCGATGATATCCGTCATCTTCATTCTGGTGATTTACGTTTCAACTCTCAATTTAAAACTTTTTAGGACTACATATGCTTATCTCTTTGAACTGGATTAAAGACTTCGTTGATCTGCCTAATCTTCCACCTAAGGAATTAGGCTCACTTTTTACTCTCGCGACTGCTGAAGTCGAGGACGTAATTGTGAAAGGGGATAGCCTCAAATCTATTCTCTGTGTTGAAATTAAATCGCTTAAGCCTCATCCAGAAGCCGACAAATTAAATCTTGTGACTTTTGACTACGGCAACGGCAATTTAAAGGAAGTTGTTTGTGGAGCACCGAATGTGCGTGTCGGACTTAAAGTTCCTTACGCAGCGATTGGAACCACTCTTCCGAATGGAATGACTCTTGAGCCTAAAAAAATCAGAGGAATTTTATCCGATGGTATGCTTTGTTCAGAAACTGAACTTGGCCTTGGTGAAGGGAAGGGCGGACTTATGGAGCTAGGTTCTGAAGTCAAACCCGGAACATCTCTTCCTGAATATTTAAAACTCGAATCAGATGTGATCTTTGATGTGGACAATAAATCCCTGACTCATAGACCAGATTTATGGGGTTACTTGGGTCTTGCCCGTGAATTTGCGGCAAATCATAAAGTAGAACTTAAGAACCGTTTTAACGCTGATTGGGAAAAGAAAATGGAGTCCAATTTTAATAAGGCGCTATCGCCTGTTACAATTGATGTCGCTCAGGATTCGTCTTGTTTGGCCTATTATGGTCTCTCGATTGATATTCCTAAAATGGGTGAGACACCTCTGCTTATAAAAAATCGTCTGGAATCCGTTGGACTTCGTCCCATTAATCTCATTGTTGATATTAGTAATTACGTCATGATTGAGCTTGGAATACCTACGCACATTTTTGACCGCACAAAAATCATTGGCGGAAAAGTAAGTATCCGTCACGCTGAACAAAACTTAAAATTCCAGACTCTCGATTTACAATCTCGAGATCTTATTTCTTCGGATACTGTCATTTTCGATTCCCAGAAGCCCTTGGTGCTAGCTGGACTCATGGGTGGTCTTGATGCCGGTGTAACTCCCGATTCAACTCAACTCTTTTTAGAAGTGGCCAATTGGGAGGCCCATGAAGTCCGAAAAACTTCTGTACGTCTGGGTCTAAGAACAGATTCATCTCAACGCTACGAGAAGACGCTTGATAGCAATCTTTGCTACCGAACACTTTTAAGACTAGTTGAACTTATTTCAGAGCTTTGCCCCGGAACAAATGTGCTTGGTATGCCTGAAAAATTTATCAACGAAAGCAAACTTTCAAAACCCATTACTTTAACCATTTCGCTTAAAGAAATTATAAGTTCCCTCGGGATGGATATTTCTAAAGAGCGAATAATCGATATTTTTACGCGTCTGGATTTCAAAGTGAACGATAAAGATTCAGTTCTCGAAGTAACTGTTCCTTCTTACAGAACAACTAAAGATATCAGTTGCAAAGCTGACCTCATTGAAGAAATCGGAAGAATGATTGGTTATGATAACATCACACCAGTTTCTCCTATGCTTGCTGTAAAACCAGTTCGTCTTTCAGCAGTCAAACAGTTCCATCGCAAAATCCAGGATTTCATGGTGCTTCAGGGTAAATCCCTTCAGATTATGACCTATCCATTAACGGGTGCTGACTTACTTACTAAGGCCATTTGGCCAGTAATGAATGAACACCTTGTTCTAGTTAATTCACTTTCTATTGAACAAGATAGAATGAGACCTTCAATTATACCTTCAGTGATAGAGATGGTTTCAAATAATCAAAAAAATTATGATGCCTTCTCTTTCTTTGAACTTGGTCGAAGTTATCTTGATTATGAAAAAGAAAGAAGCCAGTTAGTGATTGGCCTCTACTCCAAGGATCAGACTCGTTTCTTGGAACTTGTGAATACAACCGAGAAACTTTTCTCTGCTCTTAACGTTGGAATAAACCTTGCGCCTAAAAATGATAAGTTTCCTAACACTGTTGTCCCTTCTCAGTGGGCGGGTGTTCACCCGAATGAGTATTTAAATATTCAGGTGATGGGTAAATACTGTGGAGCACTCACAACTGTTCACCCACTTGTCCTTAAGAACTTTAAAGTGAAAGGTTTTCTCGCCTTGGCCGTAATTGATATAACTGACATCGAGGCGAGAGAAGTAAAAGACAAAACAAAGTATTCTCCAATTTCGAAATTCCCTTCTTCATCTTGCGATTTTACAGTTGTGATGGATAAAGATGCACCAGCAGCTGGTGCGATTAATGCTTTAAGCTCTTTAAAACAAAAAGAAATCAAATCTAGATCAATAGTTGATGTCTTTATTATGAATGAGACGCAAAAAGCTGTCTCAATTCGTACAGTTTTTGAAGATTCAGAGAAAACTTTGTCCGCTGAAATGATAAAAGACTTGGAGCACAAGATTGTTCAAGCACTTGATAAATCAGGGTTCCATTTAAAGTCTTAAAAAGATGTTGTTTAGTCTTGGTATTTAAGAACAATATTTCTTAAATACCAAACTTAATTCCCTTGACGAAGTTACAGTGGATCCTTATTATCCCAAAACACTTCACGACGAATCAAGTAGTTTAAAGCCTGAGTTTATACTCAGACAGAGAAGTCTGCTCTTTGAAATTCGAATATTTTATAAAAGTTTTGAGACCTTCGGGTTTCAAGATGAGATGAGAAAGTATCAAGCTAAATGCCAAGTCTATCGTAAGATCACAAACCTTCGGGTTTTGATAGACGGTCTCGAAAGAGATTGTGATTAATTCAAATAATTTTCTTCGGAAAATATTTA
>CAMDQH010000098.1 GCA_945905815.1 Bacteriovorax stolpii
GCTTACCGAATCATGATGGCCTCAGTTGAACCAACTGCCATCAAGTCAAAGATATTGCCCCTGATTAAGCGCTACGGTATTGCCCAGGCCGACAACGTAAAGCCCGGCACTCAAATTCCTGGTGGGCTATATTTCAACTTGAATGTGCCATCAAAGAATTTGAAAGATTTTATGACTAAGGTCTCTACCTTCGCAGAAGCCACGATATTTGAAAGTAGCTCCCAAAGTGGAGATGTGGCCGGGAGACATAAGGTATTTATTTGGGTTAAGGGGATTTAGTTAAGGGTCAGCTGGCTTACTTGTATCTTCACCTAAAATGGCATCAAGAAATCCAATGTCTGCGATTGATTCCTTGCTTTTAATTCCGGTAGAATCTGCACTCGATTGGACCCCTGCAAATAATGTTTGATCAATTCCAGAGATGCCTTTTAGTCCAGCCGATTCTTTGGTCCAACCACTAACGTTACTACCTAACGCTGTCGTAGTATTTCCAGATTTTCGAGAGAGGGTAAGCTGACTGGTTATAATATTGTTAAACATGACGACCTGAGCGAGTCTTGCCCGTTCTTCTTTACTGTTTTTAATATTCTCTATAATTTGTGCATCTTTTTTACCGCCTCCCAGCGCTTTGTCTTCATCTGTATTGATCTGGCGTTTGCCGACTTTAAATTTTAAAGCTTCAATTTCAGCAAGTCTTTTAGCGTTGTAAAATTGTTCTATTCCAAGTTCAATATCAGCCTTGCTTAGAGTGTCAAATTTTTCGAGTAAATCAAAATGCCTATTTTCTTTAAGGTAATCTTTTAAGCTTTGACCGCTAAGTTTCTTCGCTCTTTCAGTTTCCAGCTCTCGCTTCAACGTCATTTCCGTTTCGATCGTATAGATAGCCTTATCTAGTCCATCATCAACTTTCAAAAATTGCTGACATTCATCGGCTTGGGTTCCCCCTGCACATTTAGTTTCGAGATCACTTAATTTATCGTTATCAGCTTCTTTAAGAAAATCTGCCGAGCCAGTGCTTGTCAATTCATCCAATGACTGATCGTTCGCATCGTTCCCATAAAATTTAGGATTTTTTATCATCTGAATTGCAAATGTATTTTTGTCTTTCATTTCATCAAATTGTTTCGCAACTTTTTCTGTATTCCTGAGAGTCATACGGATTGATTCCAGCTTGTTATATGTTAAACAGGCAGAAGACCCTCTTGATATTTGTGATGTTGAGGTCGCAGCAGAGACATTTGACGTACTCGTTTTTTTAAACACCTCGCACAATGGCTTAATGGTCGCTCGGCAAAAAGGAAAAAAATCTTTATAAACTGTTGTGCTTATTGGCGTCCCAACAGGTGTTAAGCCTGAGATTAGTTTTTCATAAACAACTTTATCATCGTTTAAGTCAGCTCCACTTAGCTTGTCTGCAAAAGAAATACCACCGTTTGCATCCCCCACATCTGTAAGCTTCGCTAGCTCGGTAGTTGTCATTTTGCCATCTGCTGGTAGAGTTAAAGTTACACCACTCCAGTAGGAAGCAAAGTCTGTTCCCGCTGGAGCAGAAAGTAATCGTAAATTCTCAAAACAATATCTTGAAATTTCAAACAATGAATTTTTAACAAGTTGGTTTTTATAAAGTTCAATAAAGACTTTTTGATCGACAATCTTTTTATCTTCCCACTTCTGTTTACCAAAATCTTTATCAGTAGGACTAACGCCCGTAAGAGCTTTGTGCATTTTGCCTGAAAGGTAAGATGTAATCTCATTAACATTTTTACTTTGAGTGAGCCCATACTCCTCAAGCTTTAAGTTGCTTGCTAGCTTTTTTAAGTCGGCCTCTGACTTTTTTTCTAGAAATGCTTTAAAACAACCAGTCGCTTTATTAATGTTTGCATCTCTAACTGGTTTTTTGTCGCCTGATTTGAATTTACTATCATCTCGACATTTATTAAATTCAGGTTCACTTCCAATCAACCTCTCAACTTCTACATCTTTAACAACCGTCATAAATTTAGCTTCACCTTGTTCGTGAAGCCCTTGCATTTCATCATCAATGGCGAAGACTACAAAAGGACTAAGCATGAGAGACAAAATAAGCATTTTCATATGCCTATTTTATCGGAAGAATGTGAGCTGAGACTTACTGCTTAAGAAAAGAAAGGAAAAACCTATTAGATTCAATAGCTTATAACTACATGGCATCTCTAGAAATACCAAAAAGGGCCTTCATATCCCCCAATAAAATGTGGCTTTTACCGAGATAATACCACTGACGGACAATTCCTATCAACATCGCTGCAAAGAATCCGTAGGCGACTCCTGAGTGAACAACCTTAGTAACCATACCAGTATCGTGTGCTCCACCTAGTAAGAAAGCGATGGTGCCAAGGACCAGCATCAAAATTGTCCAAGGTATAGTCTGACGTTTTGAAAGAGTGGATTCGTGAACAAAGCGTGCCACTTTCTTTTTGTAAGGTTCAAGGTCTTCAGGGGGATTATCAAAAAGCTCGCCTAAATGGCCGGTAGTATTGAGTGCGTTCCATACGTTTTCTACTAAACGTGAAACACCGATAAAATAAAACATAACGAAGGCCTGAATAAACATAGTGAAGATAAAAGTCGGAATAGATAAATGAATATGTCCGTAATCAACATTAAACCAACCTAGAGCAACTCCGGCCGTGAGAATAATCCCGCCAAGCATGAGAACTAATAAAAATCTAAGTATATAGGCCATAATAGCTTCCAATTTAGAGGGCAATTTGTTAATTTCTCATATTATTTACCCCCTTTTTTATCATAAGGAAATCAAATGTCCGCAGAAAATCAGGGCAATCCTGCGTCTACTAAAAAAATTCTCGAAAGTTCGCCGCTTTCTGGCATTGCTGTTCCCTTGGCCATTGTAATTGTTGGGGCATTGATTATTTTTGGTGTAACTAAAATGCTTTCATCTGGCAAAAATCACCGAGATCTTATTGAGGAAATGAATTCCAAAACTTTTGGAAACCGTTGGGTGGCTGCCTATGAATTATCAAAATTTCTAGCATCGTCAAAAATTCCTAAAGAGGATATGCCTTGGGTAATTGAAAATCTTTCTAAGGTTTATTACGAATCTGTAGATGCTCGGACTAGAAATTTTGTAGTTCTGGCATTAGGAAGTTTGAACAATCCTTTAACATTACCTGTCCTAAATAAGGCCCTGGAAGATCAAGACCCTCAAGTTAAGTTCAACGCTGTAGTTACTTTGGGCAACATGGAAAAATCATCAGTGATTGAATGGGATAAAGTTGAAGCGCTGCTTCTTCAAAATGAAGACCCTGGTCTTAAACAAGTTGCATTGTTTGCTATTGCGTCACATCAGCATCCAAAAGCTGAGGAACTTGCCCTGCCTTTGTTGAACTCAAGTGAGCAGACATTGCGCTTCGCTGCTGCAACTGTTTTAATTCATTACAAAAGAAATGAAGCTATTCCGGTTCTAGAAGAAATTGCAAAACTCAAATATGACAAAGTTGCGCAGGGCGAGTTAAACGGTGCGCAGGTTGAAAGTCTAAAATTTAATCTTTTGGAAAATATCGAGAAATCCAAATGGAATGAAGTTCTGGGATTGGTTACATCATTAGAGTCAAATGACACTAATGTTAGAGTCACAACAAAAGCTAAACTGGTTCTAAAAGTATTGAAAAATTAGAAGTTTACGCCCATAATGAGTACCAAACCTTAAGCCCCGTTTAGAGATCCAATTTTTTTTGGTCTAGACATATATTTCCGGAGATTCGCTCATGAGTGATGAGGCAAAAACCAGTCTGAACCGTCGCGAGTTCTTTTCATTTCTCTCCGTTGGTTGGATTACTTTTGGTGCTGCAACTGCCGGTATGGCAAGTTTGATCTTTAGATTCTTATATCCAAACGTTGTTTTTGAACCTGCAATGGATTTCGTTGCTGGTTTCTCAGCTGATTATCCAGATGGTGTTGATGAACGTTGGAAAAATGGATTTGGAGTTTGGATTTATAAAAAAGATGGTCGCCTAGTTGCGATGTCAAACATTTGTACTCACCTTGGTTGTATTCCCACATGGCTTCCTGCCGAGAGTAAATTCAAGTGTCCATGTCACGGTTCAGGTTACTACCCATCTGGTATTAACTTTGAAGGCCCTGCTCCAAGACCACTTGAGCGTTTTAAAATCTATCGAAATCCTGAAGGCAAAATCATCGTTGATAAAACGAAAGTGTTCCGTTACGAAAAAGGTGAATGGAACAATGATGGCGCTTTCATTGAAGTTTAATTTTTAGAGGAAAAGATATGTCTGAAGGTTTTGCTAAAAAAGTTGCTAACACCCAAGTCTGGAAGTCAATCTTCCGTCATGGCCCACCTGATAATGCACGAAACCGTGCTGCAGTTGTTGCTGGTAACGTGTTTCTTCATTTGCATCCAATCAAGTTAAAAAAATCCGGCGTTGAGCTTGGATACACTTGGTGTATGGGTGGTCTTACGTTTTTTATCTTCCTGTCCCTTACTGTGACAGGTGTTCTTCTTATGTTTTATTACCGTCCAACAGCTGAATATGCTTTCACTGATATTATTGGTCTACGCGAGCACGTACCTTTAGGAATCATGCGTGAGCTTCACCGTTGGGGCGCACATTTAATGGTAATTACTGTTTGGATTCACATGTTCCGTGTATTCATGACTGGTTCATATAAGCCACCTCGTGAATTCAACTGGGGTGTAGGTGTTGTCCTTCTTATTTTAACCATGCTTCTGTCCTTTACTGGCTATTTACTTCCTTGGGATCAACTTGCTATTTGGGCGATTACCGTAGGTTCGAACATGGCCAAAGCAACTCCGTTTGCTGGTAATGGTGGTCCAGGTGCGATGCTTGCCAAAATCGGTGATTTTGTAATGGTCTCAGATAAAAACGATGTACGTTTCCAACTTCTCGGTGGTCGTTTCGTAGGTGAAGCAGCTTTGCTTCGATTCTACATTCTCCACTGCGTGTTCATTCCACTAGTTGTTGCAGTTTTAATTGCAGTCCACTTTTGGAGAGTACGTAAAGATGGCGGAATTTCGGCTCCACTTTAGGAATTAAGGGAAACATATGATTAAGGAAGCAATTAACTTTCTTGCCGCTCCGGTGTACTCATTCTCAATTTTTTGTGGTCTATTTTTCTTGGCCATGAAAAGAATGGATATCGTTGGTACAAAAAAATTCGGAATCGGCTTGTTGGTTTTTACTTTAGTAACTTTCGCTTGGATGGTAGCAGACCCCATCTTTTTCTCAATTATTTCTTTGCCGGATAATATTCCGATCATTATTTTGAACGCTTTGGTGATTTGGTCTACTTGGTTTGCTCTATATAAAGGACACCAAAACGACTTAAGAATCGAGGCGGGTGAGTCACCACTTGAAGGAAGCCCTGAAAATCGTGAAAAAGTATGGGCATGGCCTAACTTGGTATATACAGAACTTTTCGCTGGAATTGTGTGTACTGTCTTTTTAGTAGTTTGGGCAATTTTCTTTAAAGCTCCTCTTGAAGAACCAGCTAACCCGACTTGGGCACCCAATCCGGCCAAAGCACCTTGGTACTTTCTTGGTCTTCAAGAAATGCTCGTATATTTTGACCCGTGGATGGCCGGTGTGGTTCTTCCGGGAATTATTATTGTTGGTCTAATTGCTATTCCATTTATTGATGTTAATCCGAAAGGGAATGGCTACTTCACTTTCCGTGAACGTAAGTTTGCGATTAGTGCATTTGTTTTTGGGTGGCTGGCACTTTGGGTTTATTTGATTCAAGTAGGAACATTTCTTCGAGGCCCTAACTGGACGTTCTATGGCCCGTTTGAAGTTTGGGATTTCCATAAAGTTGTGGCAGAAAATAACATTAACTTATCCGAAATTGTCTGGATCAAGTTTATGAATACTAGTCTTCCTAAGAATATTTTTGTTCGGGAATTCTTTGGTGTCGTTGCTGTATTTATTTATCTATTTGCTCTAGTTCCATTAATTACTAAAAAATGGGGCAAAACTTATCTCGAGAAGATGGGTGCTATTCGTTATTATTTAATGATTTTTTTAGTTCTGAGCATGATGAGCTTACCAATCAAAATGTATCTTCGTTGGTTTTTTAACCTGAAGTACCTGGTTGCTATGCCCGAGTTTGAATTAAACCTCTAATTGTTTTTTTATAAGGTAGAAAAATGAAACGTGAACCTGGAATGGCCTATGACATGAAAGTTCTTAATAAGATCTTTGCAGTCTTATCGGTCTCCTTTCTTTTGGTAACTATCTGGATGGTTTTCGACGATTACATTCGTCCATGGAAAGCTGTCCAAGTAAAAGCTTTGGATATCGAAAAACAAAAGATTCAAGAAAAGATTAAGGAAATTGATGGCTCGATTGATGGTGAGAAAATCAAGGCAATCAAATCTAAAATTGCAAGTTCTGAAAAAGGTGTAGCTGCTCAACAAGGCAAAATTGATAAAATCAATACTGATATTGCAGAAATTCAGAGAAAAATTTACGTTCAGAATATGTCCAATGGTATCAATGGATCGCAAGCTGCTGCTTATCAGTTTAAATATGAGCATGCGTTGGTAGAAAAGCATTTTGATCACGCCAAAGAAATCAAAGTAAAATTTGATGACTACAAACAGAAAGAGATGGAAGGAAAGGATGCTTTAAAAGGTTTTCAAGCCGAAGAAGTTTCTGCAAATAAAGAATTAGCTGGCATCCTTGGTGAGAAAACGGCTGCAGAAAAAGAACTTAAAGATCTGTTTGCAAGCAAAGAACTCATGCTCATGGCGATTTCTGGAGTTGAGAAAGGTCCAATTTGGGCCCTTCGTAACTCACCTTTTATTGATTATCTTGATCCAACTATTAAAATTCGTCAGTACGTAATTAGAAATGCAACCGACGATTTTTATTTCCAACAAATGCCAAAAATTGATCGTTGTACTACTTGTCACGTTTTTTCTGACAAACCTGGATATGAAGATCAGCCAAATCCTTATAAAACTCACCCTCAGTTAGAAACTTTAGCACTTGGTGTAAACTCTGCTCACCCGATTAAAGAGTTCGGTTGTACTTCGTGCCATGGTGGAGTTGGGGACCGTGTAAATGATTTCAATGCTCCTGCTCACATTCCGCAAAATGCTGAACAGGCAAAACAGTGGAAAGAAAAATATCATTGGCATGAACCCCATAAAGTTCCACAACCAATGCTTCCACTTCAATACACTGAAGGTATGTGTATTAAGTGTCACAAAGGTGTAGACCGCCTTCCTATGGCGGATAAATTAAATAAAGGCCGCGAGCTGGTAGAAAACTACGGTTGTTATGGTTGTCATAAAATCGAAGGATGGCAGCACCATAAAAAACCAGGTCCTTCTCTTCTGAAAGTTTCAGGCAAAGTATCAAAAGAATGGATCAAAAATTGGATTTGGTCGCCTAGATCGTTTAATCCAAAATCTAAGATGCCGTCTTTCTTTAATCAGGCAAACAATTCGCATCCTGAATTTAAAGCTAAGAACATGACTGAAGTGAATGCGATGTCAGAGTATATCTATCGAACTTCAAGAGATTATAAGCCGTTCCAGAAATATGCCGGAGGTAATGCCGATAGCGGTAAGGAGCTTATTCAGACTGTCGGTTGCGTGGGTTGCCACATGGTCGAGGGAATTGATGATAAGTGGAACAATCTTAAGCAGCGTAAGGGAACTTACCTTACTGGGACTGGTTCCAAAGTCGATCCTGATTGGTTAGTTTCATGGTTGAAAAAACCTTCGCACTATCAAGAAGACACAATCATGCCTTCATTCCGTCTCTCGGATAATGAAGCCAATGATATTGCTGCTTACTTACTCAGCTTAAAAAATTCTGCATTTGCAGGTCTAGAATTTCCTGAAATAAACAAAAATCTTCGTGATGAAATTTTGGTAACGGACTATTTCTCGGCTTTTGAAACAGTTGTTGCCGCGAAGAAAAAACTTGAAAAACTGACAGACGATGAAAGAACAATGGAGCTCGCTAAGCGATCTATTAATAAGTACGGATGTTACTCTTGCCATAACATTAATGGATTTGAGGGAGATCTGCCTCAGATCGGTCCTGAATTAACAAAAGAAGGATCTAAGCCAGTTGAGCAGTTTGGATTTGGTCAACAGCACCAGGTTCCTCACACAAGACAAGCATGGCTAACTCAGCATTTAAAATTACCAAGCATCTGGGATGTTGGTGTACCTAAGCCGTTTAAAGACTTAAATAAGATGCCAAATTTTTATTTGAGTGATGATGAAATTCAATCGCTTGTTCTCGTAATTCTCGGTCAAGTCAGTGATAAAGTACCTCTCGTTGGAATGAAAACACTGGACGCTAATGAGAAGTTTTATGAAGAGGGCATGAAAGTTGCCAATCGCTACAATTGTTACGGTTGCCACAAAATCGATGGAATTGGTGGAAAACTATCAGAAGCTTTCGAAGACCAAAACTACGGCCCTCCTTATTTAGTTAAACAGGGTTTAAAAGTTAAAACTGATTGGTTATATAACTTCTTGAAAAATGTTCATCCAATCCGTCCTTATGTGAAAGTGAGAATGCCTTCGTTTAATTTCACTCATGATGAATTGAATAAGCTTGTGATGGGATTCATTGCAGGGGCTGCACAAAATACTTTCGACGGTCCTGTAACAGTAGAATGGGAGCCGGGTGAAAAAGAAGCAGCTCAAAAAATTTGGAACGAACTCGCTTGTACAACTTGTCACACGGGTGGTTTCACGAAAGATGACGCACAAGCTCCAAACTTACATTATGCTAAGAAAAGATTACGCGCTGAGTTTATGGAAGCGTGGATTGCAAATCCAACATCTTTCTTACCTTACACAAGCATGCCGGCATTCTGGGATGATGGTAATGGAAAACTAATCACGGCCGTTGAAGGTGTCTTGGATAATGATCCTAAGAGGCAGATTCGGGCGGTTAGAAAATTAGTTCAAGAATTTGGCTATGATACTAGTCCCACTCCTTTTCCTAAAAATGAATAAATTTTAAAATTGGGGCCCAAGAGGGCCCTTTTTTTTTGTTAAAAATGCTGCATTTAATAAGATAAAAAAAACCCAAAATTAAATCATTTGATCGTTGACATGTTCACGTCTGTTCCACTATCTTTGGTCCTCGCGTTTTGTGTAGTGGGGGTGTAGCTCAGCTGGGAGAGCGGTAGCTTTGCAAGCTATAGGTCGCAGGTTCGATCCCTGTCATCTCCACCAAATTCTGCACTTTGTTTTTCAACTAAAGATTTCCTAAAAAAAATCTTGAATAACAAAATGGCAGGTGCTAAAACGCTAAGCTCTTTGACATTTAAATAACGAATAATAGTTTTGAGACCTTCGGGTTTCAAGATGAGATGAGAAAGTATCAAGCTAAATGCCAAGTCTATCGTAAGATCACAAACCTTCGGGTTTTGATAGACGGTCTCGAAAGAGATTGTGATTAATTCAAATAATTTTCTTCGGAAAATATTTA
>CAMDQH010000099.1 GCA_945905815.1 Bacteriovorax stolpii
TCTGAATTTTTTAGACTCAAGTAATTTCTTTTTCTGACCGAATAACTTGCAACTTATAAAGGGGATCTCATGACAATTAAGCTTGGTATGACGTTATTACTTTTTATTCTTGTGAATTCAGTTCACGCTCAGCCTCGCTGTGTTCATGAGGGGAAATCCATTGTTATCCATCCCGATGCTCCAAAAGTTTGCTGTGAAGGATTAATAAGAATTCCACCCCCTGAAGGTATGGTTGGTTCAGGTGGTAAGTGTGTCCGAGAAATAAAAAAAGAATGCGTAGAAGAGGGTAAATTAATAGTCATCCATCCTGAAGCTCCCCAAAAGTGCTGTGAAGGTTTAAAAAGAATTCCGCCTCCAAAAGGAATTCTTGGGATTGGTGGTAAGTGTGTGGCCGTAAAGAGGTCTTGTGTTGAAGAGGGAAAATCTATCCCACTAACTCCTTTTTTCAAGTTAAAGTGTTGCCCTGGTCTAGAGCTTCAGCGCCCAGAACCTGGTATTTTAGGAACGAGAGGAACTTGCGTCGAGATGGGCCATCCAACACCCATAAATGTTTATGATTCGAAAGATTCTAAGAAATTGTTAGATGCTCAAGATGTTGAACCAACAAAATCATCTTCAGCGAAGAAAAAAGTTAAAGAAGAATAGAACCTATAATTTAAAAGAATAGGCGAAATTGGCCATGTCTTATTTAAATTGGATCTAGGGGCCTCCCCTCTCGGAAATACAATGTCGGCCCAAAAGGGCCGTCTTTTAGGTTGGTTTGACGGGAATCTAATATCAGCTTGCTTGAAATTTATTGAATCATCTTAATTAAAAAAATGGGGGATTTCTGCTTTTTGATTTATACTGATGTAGCGTTAATTCAGGCTATGCTTTCACTAATATTAAAATACAAGGGAAACTGATGAAATACTTTTTGCTTCTATTTGTAACCTATTCTGCATTAGCTAATGAAGTCGAGACTTGCCAGAAATTTAAAAAGGAAGTCTTAGAACATGCCGCATATGCCGATAAAGGCGACTTTTATCGAGACAATAAAAAAGCCCTTTCCTATATCAGTAAATATGATCCAAAAAAACTGGGCATAGATCTCAATATCCAGAAAATGAAGCTTGAGATCACTGACTGTAAAGCAATCTCAGTTGTAAATGAGAAAACTTACTGTGAAACCTCATTTCCAAATAAGACCTTTCTCTCAGGCCTTATGGGTGGGATGAAAAGATATAAGTGGCCGGCTTCCACTGTTAAACTAGGCAAAGAAAAAATTTTTGAATATTTCAATTTTTTAAAGACTCATGAGATGAATTTAGAAGATGTCCTAACGGGATATACTGTCATCAAATATTACTTCACTGCGTTTCCAGACAAAAAAATTGATCTCAATTCTTTGGAAGAATTCAAGCAAAAGATGGACGCTGAAATTCTGTCATTTAGGGATAAATACAATTTGCCTTCCCAGAAATGCGAGATGATCCAGGCCAAAAAGAAAGAAGAACTACAAATAGCAGAGAATTTACGACACGAACTTTCAGAAATTCTTAATAATGTAGTGCTCTAAGGATTCTTAATGAATGACCTACAAAAAGAAAGTATAGCCTGAATTAGCCCTAGATTTTACATCTTGGAACCATGGGAATCCCCCCTTTTTAGACCCCTAACGTGGTTTAAAATGCATATCAACTAATTAATGATACCCGATCGTGGTCTATATACTGAATAACACTTGATATAGACCACGATTGGGGTCTATAATAAAGCCATGAAAAAAAAGAAAAAAGTAGCTCCCCTCAAGCGCCGAACCAAAGAAGCCATCAAAGCAGACCTTCCACCAATCTCTCTTTTCGTACGAAACCGAAGAGAAGAATTGGGTTACACACAGGAAGAACTTGCCTTTCGATCGGGCCTTAGCGTTCGATTTTTAAAAGAATTTGAACGAGGAAAAAAAACAGTTCGTTTGGATAAAGTAAACGACCTGCTTGAATTTCTTGGGGCCTCTCTTGAAGTTAAAATAAGGAAAAGAGGATGAAACGAAGAGGTGAAGTCTATTTCAAAGATCAATTAAGCGGCTCAATTGAAAAGAAAGAAGACGGCTCTTTCATTTTCGTCTATGAGGAGAATGCCCCCTCAGTAAGCCTGACGCTTCCAAATACAAAAAGTGATTATCGTTCAGAAGATCTGTTTCCTTTTTTTGACGGACTTATTCCTGAAGGATGGTTATTAAATCTGGCCCAAAAGAACTGGAAGATACCTAAAAATGACCGCATGACTCTACTCCTTACCACCTGTCAGGATTGTATTGGTGCAGCACATGTACATCAACAGAACATTAAAATATCTCCCGTTCAAGCTAATAAACTTAGTCAGGCCAAAGAAAATAAATTTGATTCCGCCCAATGCCTTGTCTGTATGGAGTTGCTCCATGAAAATGAGAGCCTCTACCATAAGAAATGTGCCTCTACTCTATTCGGATTTTCTCATGCACCCATCATCAATATTACCAACTCCGATTTTGAACAGCTGGCACTTCTACAAATTAACCAGCGGCTGACACTAACAGGTGTTCAAAGGAAACTTTCTCTTTCACCTCTCTTGGACGGTAAAAAAGAACGACTAACCGTAGTTGGTTTTGATAGCCGCTTTATTTTAAAGCCTTCTTCTAGCGATTATCCTGAGATGGCCCAATTAGAACACCTCTGTATGAAGATTGCAGAGCGACAGAAAATTCCAATGGCGGCCTGTGGGCTAGTTTATCTAGCTGATGGTGAGCTGGCCTATGTTACCAAAAGATTCGACCGGGTTGGACATGAGAAAATCCAGATGGAGGACTTCTGTCAACTTGCTGGGAAGACCACAGACAAAAAATACTCTGGATCCAGTGAAGCTTTAGGGAAAATAATTGATACCCATTCTGATTTTCCACAGGACGACAAACTAACACTCTTTCAAATCATTCTTTTTAGTTTCTGGATTGGAAACTCAGATATGCATTTAAAAAACTTTTCCTTGTGGCGAGACCCAAAGACTGACTCTATTCGAATCAGTCCTGGATACGATTTCCTCAGTACCCGCCTCCTCATTTCGGCCAAAGAAGATCCAGATGAGCTGGCGTTACCTATCAACGGTAAAAAAAACAAACTTAAGTGGAACGATTTTTTAATCTTGGGAAAAAGTTATAACCTACCAGAAAAAGTATTAGAGAGGGCCAGAGACAAGCTACTGGATTCTTTTTTCGACACGGAGGATTTGATTCTTAAAAGTTTTTTAACCGATAAAAAAAAAGAAGAATTGCTTGATATAGTACGGGAAAGATCTGAAAGACTGATGTAGTACTAAAAACCTCTTGAACTATTAGGCTTTTTAATAATTGCTAATATTCACAAATCCCTTTACTGATTAAACTCAGTCGTGGGAATGCTCACACTATTAAAACGACCTTTGAAATTTTGAAGATCGGGTAGACCCTCCACAGGACCGTACGCGCGGATTTCTCCATAAAGACTAAACCCTACTCCTGCTTCACATGAAGTCTCATATAAAAACGATGGTATTATTTTGCCAAATAATATTAAACAAAACCCTGTCAGCGCTTCTTCTTTTTATCGAGTAAGCACCATTGAAGTTTGGCCTGGTATCCTATCGTGACGCTCTCATCTCGCCGTTTGCGGCCTTCCGCTTAGAGTCTTTTGGCCTTCGTTTTAAACCCTAGTAATCGTTGTTATACGTTCCTCTCCATGACATCCACCGATTGGCCCCGATTCTCGTCAGTAAGCGTATCGAGAACATACGTGCTTTATTTTCACGGTCTGCAGTCATTATGATATCACAGAACATTTGTATTATAATAAGAACAGGTGAAATTAGAACTACTTTAGACATACAAGAACTCTAGGCCCCCCCCTAGAAATACAGGGTCGGCCCAAAAAGGGCCATCTCTTATGGTTGTTTGCTGAGAATCTTGAACCAACTTGCTTCAATTTACTTAATCTTCTTCTTTAATGATACAGACAGCTTCGCCAAGATCATGCTTCAAATCCTTGGGCAGTCCCTTTTTTAATTTATAAAGCTCGTTGGTGTATCGGTAAAAGGCGTCGTATAGGGGAAGGTGTTGATATCGACTCATAAAGACTTTTTGAGCGGCTCCGCCGCTGAGTTCAGAATACAGGGTGGCTCGCGCCACCCAATAATTAAATCATTGAATCATGTTTTAGTCACGCGAGGGGGCAACACAGCGAACAAAATTCGAAGAGCTGCGAGCAACGCTGTCCACTCGGCCATCGTTGCCGAAGAAGACCCACGCATAGCCGCGATTGAGAGAAAACGACGAAGACGACCAGAAACGTGAATCCATGTTCGGTAGTACTTTCCGAATCCCGTTTACTTCAGCTAAAAGCCAGTCGTTACGACTCGGTAGTCGCCAGGTCACTTGAGGATAAGACAATCCCGCCTTAAAATCAGTTTCTGGATTCACATAAATATAACTATCAGTTCCACCGCCAGCGGCTATCGCGCCTGTTATAACGTCAACGTCCGGACAAACACTGATCGGAGAATCTGGTTGCAAAGTTTCTATAGCCCGCGGCTCTGACGTTAAAGTAGTTTCTCCTACCGAGTCGGCACTTGCTTTTGAATATCCCGCTGCTTGGTACCAGTTATAATCTACTGATGCCTTGTCTGACCATAGAAGCTTAGTCCTCTCGTCACGCCAGACTTCATACTTAGTGCCCGCATTATCCAGAACACTTACTAATTTCCAGTCACCTTCACCGTCTTGTCCGTATTTTTTGCCATCATAAAATGACCAGAGACCATTAGGGGTACTGCAGTCTGCGATTCTTGCCGCGATGGTTCCGCTTGCTCCGCAAGCGACGATTGTACCGCGAGAAACGATGGCACCGTTCTTTGCGATGGTTTCAAGATAGTGCGCTTTTTCGGGCACATTATTTGTTCGCTCCAATGTGTCCAAGTCCGCTTGACTTAAATTAAAACCCCATCTCCCATCAGAATCATCCAAAGGACTTGGAATGACTGAATGATTTCCGGTAAAGGTAGCATTTCCTTCCTGCTCATCTTTAAGAGAAGCTACCACCCTATCAGCGGCAAGGAAAAATGCAGTAAACTCACTCCCTGTAACCGGAAACATGCTGTTGTCTTTTCTTGAGGCAAAAGTTGACATCAAGAGAGGCACATCAGTGGCGCTACTGCTGCCGCCCGAGACGCCAGTATCTATAACGTCAGAATCGGTCTTCTTATCCACGCACGAAGAGAGGATAGAGGGAAGTAGGAATAAAACAATTAAAGATTTATTTTTCATAGTTCTCCTATCGGCAGATAGGCTTTTAACATTTACCTTTAGCCTAAGTATCCAGTTTTAATATG
Source organism: Bacteriovorax stolpii (assembly GCA_945905815.1). Lineage (GTDB taxonomy): Bacteria > Bdellovibrionota > Bacteriovoracia > Bacteriovoracales > Bacteriovoracaceae > Peredibacter. The sequence goes on from CAMDQH010000099.1 coordinate 5,377, forward strand.
TTTTACAGTCAAAAGGACAGGTGAAATTAGAACTACTTTAGACATACAAGAACTCTAGGCCCCCCCTTATATGAAGGTCTGCGGACAATACTTAACTGATGATAAGGGTGAATCACGCTTTTTCATCAATGCAACCTATTCATGTGAAAGCTGCTTCAGTCTTGCTGGTACCAACTGTGTGAAGACAGTAGCTGCAACTTTAGTTGCTCCTGCCCAGTGTAAATTCTAATTTACTGATGTATAGAGGCCAGGCTTTAAGCCTGGCCTTTTTTATTTCTTATTGCTGCTGGACTGTTCCTGGGCTTTGTTGAACGCCTTGAGTTTTATCAGTTTTCACATCCATGGTTCTTAACCCACAGGCGGACTCAGAAGCTGGAAAAACTTTTTTTGAGCACAGATTGGTTATTTCATCCTGCGTTTTCTGCGTGGTCTTCAATCCCGTTTTCGTTTTCAGCTTCTCCTCTAACTTGCAATAAAAGTGCTGCCATACTTTAGGCTCCTTTCTTTTGCCTTCACTATCACCTGTTGGGTCATAATTACAAGAATGAGGGACAGGTGGAACAAACAAACAAGATTCATCGCTTTTCACTTCAAAGCCATTCTTCTCTTTCAGAATTTTTGCCACACCATTGTCGGTTTGAATCATCTTATGAACTTCGGCATTGTTCTTGAGGTAGTCATCTAAATTGGTGATTGATTGTTGCTTGAGGCAGTTACAGCCCGCACAGTTGGGGATTTCATAGATTATTAAGTTTTGGAGAGAAGCAAGGGAGAGATTCTCTTGCTTTGAATTCAGTGCTGTCTTGTTGGCGAGTTCACTGATTGCTGACTTCTTATTTCCCACATCTCGAAAGCGGGAGATGAACTGCACAGAGCCGTCCTTAGGGTTGACGTGAACACCACTTCCACATTCCTTACAAATCCAGCCATGACTGTGGCCATCTTGAATGAAATTTTCCGCCTTCTCCTGGCCCATTTGTTTCATCAAATCTTTTTTTGTCAGATCTCTTATTTTGACTTGATTTACCTGATCAGCACTAAAGGAGACCTTGGTGCCTTTTTCCTGGTTGGACCTCAGCATGGACTGGCCATCGCCGTTTTGAATGTTTTCTAGTAAGGCGGCGGCAGAGGAATTACAAGCGTTAATATCAGTCTGAGTATACGCAATGGCCTCTGGATCATAAGGAGAAGCAGGAAATAAATTGGAAGGTTTTTTCTCCATGAGTTTGCTCGTTTCTTTGATAAACTTTTTAGAGACTTTGTTCTCTCCTTTTAATTCATCCTGAAATGTCACTCCACTCAAGTCCCCAAGTCGGGTCAAGTGGTAAGGATTATAAGTCACGGAAGCGTGGGCCAATGGGGGGATAGCATTGGGATCTTCTTTCACATCATTAAGTTTAAAGCCTGCAACGAGATTGCGGTTTTCTTTTCCGTTATAGGGATAATTTCCCACCACCGAGGCCCTCATCAGGAGAACCATCTGTTCCGCCAGAGGATCATATTCACGACTTGAAGAATCAATCATTATCAATTCTTCTGCAGAGACCTTCCCGTTCACCACCTTTGCGATATTAATCAACTGGTCCCGTTCATGCACTTTCTTGGGATCAGTGACGTAATCTTTATAATCATTTGTGATGTCTTGTGGTGACTTTCTATAAACCTGCTTGATCTGATTCACATACCCAATCGCCTCACTGGCCGGAAGGCCTGCGAGCTTGAGATACATCTGCGCTTTCGGAGATGCTGAGATGGCCTTATAATCACCACTTAGAATTGCATTAAATATTTTTTTCTCTTCCGGATTGGCATTTAGGCGTCTATTTAATTCTTTGTTGTTTTTTATTTCGGCAGCTTTTAAATTCAGTGACCAGTAGGCACGTCTTAAATTGTCTATTTGATAATCATTATTCTCGCATCCAGTGCCGCTCATGAGTTTTCTAAAGCGTCCTCTGTCTTTTTCAACATCCAGAAGATAAGGATCCTTGAGAACATCTTTTAAGTCGTCATTCAACGGACCAATCTCGGAGGATTTGGAAAACTTTCCAATAAAATCCATGCTGGCCGCCACCTGCATGCGGTTCTGAAGGTCTCGTCCCGGAATTTTAAATTCGGGAGAGAATTCTCCTGGAACTGATCCTGATTTTTCATCATGATCATCTTTGAAATGAAAGCGGTACTCAACTCCTCTGCGGTTATCACAAGTACCATTGACGAAATTACCTTTAAGCATTGGGCGATTGGTGATGAGATTGGGGGAGATGACGCCTTTGATATTCTTTTTGCATTGTTCCTGCTGATTCGCAGTGAGTTTTTCGCAAAATTTTTGCCCTCGATCCATAGAGAGCAAGTAGTTTCTCATCATGTCTGAGAAGTGACCAGAGGCCCCTACTGGACGTTGCCCGCCTTTGCCGTAATCATGAAACTCCAGGTAGCGCATACCCTTTTCTTGCGGAATATTACTGTAGGCCTTCTCAATTGCCTCTTTGGTTGCAGGATCTGAAATCCCTTTGAGAATTTCCTGGTACTTGGATTCATCAATTTTTTTTCTGCGTGAGACAGATATTTTCTTGTTGGTTGTGGAGTCATAGTCATCGACTTCTTTGGGGGGGCTGAGGACTTGATCGGATGTGCTAAATTGCTGATCATAACTTTTGAAAACAGCAATCTGACCATCTGTATAGCCAAGAACTTCAGTTCCTGCCTCGTCTCCATTTTCAATCATTTCATTCATCAGATTACTTAAAAGACCCAGAGAATCGAGGTTCTTGAAGGGCACCGGTTTATCAGGGTCACCCGCTACAATATTGCCAAAATCGTGGTTCACTGAAATGTTGGGGTAGTTATTGATGTTGAGGCACACGTTCTCATTCACATACCCCTTTTGGTAAAGTAGATTCTCTGCTCGCTTGCGGCACTCTTCTTCACTCCCGGCAAAGGCCGGACCTACAAAAGCTGATAAAACTACCAAATGAATAAATGGACTATTTTTCATGGATACCCCCAGCTCTATTTTAAAGGAGTTTAGGGGCAATCAGAAGTGAAGGAAAAAAGGGACGATACTGTTGTAAAACAGTTCAGTATGTATTCAGATCCACATCCTTCTTTTCCTTGATAAAAATAGTACCCACGATCAGGGTCATCAAGAAGGACAGTCTGAATTAACCCTATATCAGTACAACTCAAAAAGCAGAAATGCCCCCCTTTTTAGGAAAAGGATGACCTTCGGTCTTCACTTAAAGGAAAATCGTAATAAGAAAAAGCATCGCAGATATACCAGAGAGACCCATGGATGTTCTTTTGGCCTCAATATTTTCATCAAAATGCATCATAAATCGATTGATCACCACACCGAGATAGATTTGCAAAACCGCCGCAAGATTACTTCGGCCAATACCAATTACAAAAAGTAAATAAACCAAAGTGAGACCTACAAAAGAAGCGTGATACGCAAATTTTCCCAAGGATAG
>CAMDQH010000100.1 GCA_945905815.1 Bacteriovorax stolpii
TGAGATGACGAATTTAAAAGATTAAACTTTAATGCCGACCTTTGAATAGAAAAAGCGCAGCACCCACAATGGGCCAATTAATAGGAATGCCAGATCTTGAATAAATGAAGGTTTTTTTCCTTCAACTTTGTGGCCATAGAATTGAAAAATCCACGAGATAAGAAAAATGATTATAGATGCTTGAAGTAGTATTCCTGAATATTCCAACTGCTGACAGATAAAGCACATAAGGCTCGTTAGAAAAAGCATTCCAAGAAACATCAAAAAATTTAAAGAAATGTAAAAAATCAAACATCCTAAAGAAAATATGGTTGCCCAATTTAAATAGGGCACAGTTTTAAAAAAATCAGGTGTTGGAATGGACCATATTATTCCAATTACTGAAAGCATGATTAACGGAACAAAGATCTTATGGATTATTTGGTTAGTAGGGTGCTTATGACTAACCCCATACTCTGCCATCCATTCATTAAAAGTTCGCATCTATTACCCCTGTTATTATTGATCAAGAATCTCTTGAACTTCTTTTTTGTGTAGTTTTGCCTTGTCGCGACAATTTTCAAAAGAAACTGGAACTTTCAATTCTGTAAAAGCATCAACGCAACCTTTCATATAAGAAGAAAGAATGTGATTGAGTGTGGCATCAACGCTCACTAAGTCACTGACGTCCCGTGGCTTCTGAGTTGATACCTGACTGCAACCGTAAAGAAATAGGATGAACAGTAATTTAATCACTCGTATATTCTCTCATTTATCATGGATGGCTTAAAGGAAAAATTTGGGGATAATACCCACATGAAAAAAATTATACTTTTACTCACAATCTTCTCTTTCAATACTTGGGCAATGTCTGATCCAACGCTTAAGCCTTTTGCTACGGACTATTGCACCCTTTATGTCGAAGGTACTCGTGAGCAACCAAATCTATGGCGACACTGCTGTGTTGAGCATGATTTATATTTTTGGGCCGGTGGATCTCTAGATGATAAGAAGGCCACTGATCTGAGACTTAAAGAATGTGTCAAAAAAACCGGGGCAAGTGTTCAGGCCGTGCTTATTTACACAGCAGTAGTAATTGGAGGCCACTCCCCAGTTCATATTAAGGCGAAGCAGTGGGGCAATACTTGGGAAAATCGTCCACGCTACTTAACACTGACTGAAAGCGAAACTTCTGCTGCTATAAAATATCTGGATACACAAGACAGCGATATATCTTCTGAACTTAAGCAAGATTTTAAAGAACAACTTAACTCACGTCTGGATTCTAAATGATTTATTTCTTTATTTTACTTACAAGTTTATCTTCTTTTGCGACATCAGATATTAGATGTGAAGCCACCTATGATGAAATTGGAGTCACTAGACAGAAAGTGAATTCTTTAAATGATTTCTATTATTGCTTTGGATATCACCATGCTAAAGATCGCGCATGGATGATGGATTATCTTCGGCGAATCGGTCAGGGAAGAAATGCAGAAGTCTACGGCTACTCATCACTGAAGTCTGATCTTATGATGAGACTTTTGGATTTACCAAAACTTGCTGCTAAATTGTATCAAGGCCTTCCTGCCCAAAATAAGGACTGGCTCAAGGCCTATAGTGCCGGTGCCAATGTTGGATTTCAGCAAGGGAAAAATGCCCAGGAATTTAAGGATCTAAATTATGCCCCTGAAGAGTGGGAGCCAGTAGATTCGATTTTGATACTAGTTCTTCAATCTTTTGATCAAACCAGAAAGACATTTTACCGAGACTATGAAGAAGAAAAGCTTAAGGAACATTGGAAAGAGAAAACGGAAGAAATGTTTAATGAGGACAATGTACCGTGGTTTAATACTATTCTTAAAGAAGGTGAGTATATTGCCGAAGTTAAGCCAAAAATTAAAACAACCTATACACCTGCCTTGAAACCAAAGTTGTGGGACAGCTTCCCCGACGTCTTTGGAAAAGAATCTGGATCTAATAATTGGGTTGTGAGCAAAACTAAGTCGAAATCAGGCTTTGCTATGCTTGCCAATGATCCACATCTTGATTTAAAAACTCCTTTGTTTTGGTACTGGATGAATCTTCAAACACCCGAATTGAATGTCATAGGTGGAACAATCCCTGGAGTTCCCGTAATAGTAAGTGGGACTAATGGCAAAGTGGCATGGGGTTTAACGAATGCGTACATTAATACCGCTGATGCTGTTTTTTTGAAAGACTATCCTGAAGATCACTTAGTTTCATTCAGGCCAACGGTTAATGTTAAATTCGGTTTTTTACAGATTCCTTTTTTCTTTAAAAGTTTTGAGCATACAAAAAATGGTGATGTTGTTCTTCCATTAGAACTTGAAAATAAAGATAAAATGATTCTCAGATGGGCCGGTTTTAACCTTCAGTCGCGTGATTTGATATCAATGTTTAATTTGATGAATACGAAAAATGTAACCGAGATGGACGAGCATCTAAAACATGTTGGTCTTCCTGCTTGGAACTATGTTTTTGCCGACACTAATGGCGACATTGGATATCGTGTGGTGGGACATATATTGAAAGGAACTCAAAAAGATCCGTACGGGATTTCATATGAGAAGTTTAATGAATTAAATAGCAAAAAGTTTCTTGACCCAATGGAACGCCCTCATGTTTTGAAGCCAAAGAGAAATTACGTTTATTCTGCCAACAACCGTCACTGGCCAGTCAATTCGAAATTCTACGGAGGCAGGGCCTATAGTTACTCATTTAGAGGTTTTAGGATTGATGAACTGTTGAAAGATGGAAAGCATGACGTTGATAGTTTCAAAAGAATTCAATGCGATCGACAAGTCGTTGATGCCAGATTCTTTGTCAAAAAACTGCTTAGAGTTACTGATATCCCAGAATTTAAAGGATGGGATTTTACTGCTCAGGAGAATTCTATCGCCCCTTCAGTCTATCGTCGATTGATGGATCTACTTTTGGAAGGCTGGCAGGTTAATGAGTATGGGCTTTTCCATTTGTTGGATAAACTAAGTGATAAACAAAAGAGCGAATTAAAATCATTTTATAAAGTTGCCAAGGAACAAATTGCTGGGAGAAGTTGGAATGACTTTCATCGCCTAACATTTGCCCATCTTTCAAAAAATGATGATTGGAAATTTTCTCCTGAAATCCCCGGAATTGGTGATAACCACAGTGTTGACCCGGGAACTTCCAAATGGGATCCGGATCTTAAGACATACGAACAATATTCAGGCGCTTCAATGCGAATGATTATTGTGATGAAGGAAGTACCTGAGATCCATCTGTCGCTCCCAGGGCATAATAGAAACTACACTCAGAAACAGTCCTCAGTTCCAGCTTGGAATGAATGGCGATCATGTTCGTATAATAAGATTAGTTTTAAGTGACATAAAATTAATCTTATTACTTTCGTATGTGCCAGCCTCGAGGTTTAGCAAAAGCCAGAATTCCCAAATATGAAAGAGTCGATCCAACGCCTGAATGTTTACGTCCAGACCAAGGTAAGTAAGGTGAAACTCTATCACAGCAATTAATGTAAGATGTTCCAGTATCAACTTGAGAGAGGATTTTTTTAGCTCGATCTGTGTCCTGACAATATACTGAAGCAGTAAGGCCATACTCAGTGTCGTTCATGAGTTTTATCGCCTCATTATCATCTTTAACTTTCATAACTCCAATCAATGGTCCGAATGTTTCTTCTTTCATGATACTCATGTCATGGGTCACATTCGCTAATACTGTTGGGCCATAAAAATTATTTTTTCCAATGCGAGATCCACCGGCCAAAAGCTTCGCTCCCTTCTTAACGGCATCTTGAACTTGAGAATCTAGAAAAGCAATATGAGATTCACGTGTGATAGCTCCCTGATTATTATCTTTAAAAAGAGGATCTCCCACTTTAAGCTTTAAAGTTTCGGCCACAAATTGTTCCATAAATGAGTCATAGACTTTTTCATGGACATATACACGCTCTACCCCACAACAACTCTGGCCATTGTTATAAAAACATCCCTCTGCCACAGCACCCGCCACTTTATTTAGATCTGCTATTTCGTCAGTAACGTATAAAGGATCTTTGCCACCAAGCTCAAGGCCAATCGGAACTAATTTTGTAGTAACTTTCTCGGCAATGTATTTACCGGTCTTGTAAGAGCCGGTGAAGAAATACCCATCACAAGGTAAATTCAAAAGAGCTTCACCTGTTTTTGCTGCACCAATTACAGCGATGAAAGCATCTTTGGGAATACCAGCTTCGTGTAACAGTTTTTCAATATTCATTCCAGTTAAGGTTGCAAACTCGGATGGTTTATATAGGACAGTGTTTCCAGCAATCAAACTGGGAATAAAAACATTAACGCCAACAAGAAACGGATAATTCCAGGCGGAAATATTACAAACGACACCCAATGGATCAAAAGCTAAAATGTCTGCAGTATTTCCATCGTTGTTCAGCTCTTGAGGAGCAAGCCATTTCTGTGCATTCTCAATATAGAATTTGATTCTTCCACGGGCACCATTAATTTCATTATAAGATTCTTGTAAAGGCTTTCCAACTTCGAGGGTTAGAGTCTGGGCGAGATTGTCTTTATTTTGATCGAGTAAATCACCAAAACGTTGAATAAGGACAATCCTTTTTTCAAATGCTACCTGTGACCAAGAGTTTAGGGCACTCTTGGCACGTTGATATTTTACTTCAACGTTTTGAGAAGTATCTTCCGCAATTTCTTTTATAAGTTCATTTGTAGCTGGGTTCGTTATACGCATATAGTTACCTCTGGTTTTTTACGGCTTTAAGAAAGTGTTGATACAGGGGGGCCGGGTCGCAAAGCTTCTGGCCTAGAGTATGTGAAAATTCTGGATGCCACTGAACTCCTACCACATACTTTTCTTTAATGTTTTTATAATGAAAGGCTTCAATTAAATTATCATCAGGAGAATGAGCATCCACGATTAAATCTTTGCCCAAGGTTTTAACGCCTTGGTGATGAACTGAATTCACCATCAATTGATCTTGGCCGTAAATATCTTTTAATATACTTTGGTATGTACAACTTACGGTGTGATGAACTTTGTCATAGAGCTCAGCATTTCGGTGCTCTATCTCAGTTTTCGTTACAGTTTTTAAATCTTGATAAAGCGTGCCGCCGAAATAAACGTTGGTAAGTTGGAAGCCTCTGCAAATCGCAAGGATCGGTTTATTGTTTTTAAATGCATAGTCCATGATCTTGAGTTCATATTGGTCCCGATGAGGATCTCCTGGCCAGCGGCCGTCTTCGATGGGCTCTTCTTTATAAGTCCTTGAAGCAATGTCGGCTCCGCCTTGAAAAACAAATCCATCCATCTCAGATAAAAATTGTAGCAGCTGATCTTCCGGTAAATCCGGAATCAAAATCGGCATCACTCCTTTTTGTGAAAGAAAGCGCGCCATGTCCTGCTCAAAGTAGGCCAAGGTTTTATGGCCAAAGACACTTCGTGCTGGATCGGGGTACATGAAACATGAAGATACGCCTATGTAGATCATGCGCCTAATGCCTTTTGGTAAATTGCAAGAAAGTCTGCACGAGTCACTGGTCTGGGGTTACTAGGGTGACAAGGATCTTTCTCGGCCAAATCTGCCAAACGAGCGAGGTGCTCTTTTGTTACTTTTTGTGATGATAAATCTTTAGGTATACCAATCTTAGCGTTAAGCTCTTGCAGCCAAGAAATGAAACTGCGAGAAGAACGATCTTTGAGACCAATAACTTCACAAATTGTCTTCATCCGTTCTTCTGAAACTTGAGCATTAAATTCCATTCCATAAGGAATCATGATGGCATTAGCTAGCCCATGATGCATATCCACTACTGTTGAAAGTGGGTGGGCAAGACTATGAACGATCCCCAAGCCTTTCTGGAAAGCAGTCGCCCCCATAAGAGAGGCCATCATCATTTTTGAACGACTTTCGAGATCAGAATTATTAGTTGCACGTTCAAGACTTTGAGAGATAAGTCGAATCCCTTCTAACGCAATTCCGTCACACAACGGAGAAAATCCCTTGGCCAAATATGCTTCAACATTATGAGTGAGAGCATCAACACCGGTAGTTGCAGTTACAAACGCTGGAAGGCCCATCGTAAGTTCAGGATCTGCAAAAACTTTTTTCGATAGAAGTTTAGGCGAGAAAAGTATTTTCTTTTCATGTGTCACATCATCGGCAATGACTGTCGAACGACCAACTTCTGAACCCGTGCCTGAAGTCGTTGGAACGGTTACAAAATAAGGAACATCTTCAGTTACAAAACGATCACCACCAATGGCGTCGTCATATTCAAAAAGATCTTTCGTGTGATTGATTCTCAAAGCAATGGCACGAGCGACATCCATACTCGCTCCACCGCCAAATCCAATGATCGAGTCTGCTCTGTGCGCTTTATAAACTTCTGCGCCCTTTAGTACATTCGACTTGACAGGGTTTTTATCAATACCTGAAAAAACTTCGGGATTGAGTCCCGCTGCCTTTAAGAAGGCCATCACTTTTTGAAAGACTTCCAATTTAACCAGGCCTGGATCTGTAACGACCAGAGGTCTTGAAAGTCCTTGGTCAGCTAAGTGTTTGCCAAGTTCATCAATAACTCCCTTTCCGAAGCGGATGGAAGTTGGAAAATTATAATTGTATCGCGCTGTAAAATCTGTTCCCATATTTATCCCCTTATACAATTTCAAAATAACGTTTAAATTCCCAATCAGTGACTGCTTTTTGATGCTGTTTCCATTCCCAATCTCTTGAATCGCAAAAGTGCTTAACGAAATTGTCTCCAAAAAGTTCAGGAGCAACTGTGGAGTTCTTCATGAGCTGAGTCGCCTCCCAAAGATTTTTGGCTAAAACTCCATTTCTTAAATCTTTGTATCCATTCCCCTCAGTCATCGGTGCTGTAAGTTTGAGTTTGTTTTTAATTCCGTAAAGCCCGGATGCAAGTGCTGCAGCATGAGCAAGGTACGGATTGGCATCGGAGCCAACCACTCTTAGTTCAATTCGGGTAGATTTAGGAGAAATGGGAAGAGCGCGAATGCACGTTGTTCTGTTATCAATTCCCCACGTGATTGTTGTAGGTGCCCATGCCCCTTCTACTAATCGTTTAAAAGAATTAATGGTTGGAGCATAGAGAGGGAGTACATGAGGTAGGCAATGTAGCAGACCTGCAATATAAGACTCCATGATAGGACTTATGCCATGCTTAGCTTTTTCATCATAAAATAAATTATTTTTTTCATCCCAAAGGCTTTGGTGGATATGTCCAGAGCAACCAGGAAGCTTGTCCGAGATTTTTGCCATAAAAGTAGGCATTATTCCATGACGGTGACCAATTTCTCGCACAGCAGATTTAAATAATACTGCACGGTCAGCAGATTCGAGGGCATCACCATAAAGAATCGCGGCTTCGATTACACCAGGTCCGGTTTCGGTGTGAAGTCCTTCAATAGGCACACGAAATTTTGCCAGTAGATCATAGATTTCATTAAAAAAAGCCGAGTTCTTAGACATCCTAAGCAGCGAATAACCAAACATACCAGGTGATAGAAACTTAGGTTTATTAAAATCTCTTTCATTTAAATCTTCAGTAGTTTCTTTAAAATTAAACCATTCAAATTCTTGCCCGAAGAATGGCTTGAATCCCAATTTCTCGGACTCTGCTTTTACTTTTTTGAGCAAATTTCTGGGACATATATCGAGATCAAAATCTCCCAAGAAAAAAGGCACGTCATTATCCCAAGGAACCTTACGGAAAGTCTGAAGATCTAAACGTGCCGTGGCATCAGGATAGCCCGAATGCCAACCAGTAAATTTACAATCATCATATGCAAGATCATTTATGTCCCATCCAAAAATGACGTTGCAAAAACCAAACCCACCTTCAAGTGCGCTTAGGAATTTATCTTTATGGATGTACTTCCCTCGCAAGACACCATCGATGTCAGTGATTGCAACCTTAACCTTCGGGTTAGGTGAATTTTTCACTTCAGCGATAATTTGTTCTCTACTTAATTTCATTCAAACACCTTTTATTCTAAAACACGTAATTTTTTATCTTCTGTTACAGTTAATTTGAAAAAGACAAAGCCTAGTCCCATCATCCCAAAGTAAATCACCGCCAAAAAGGGGTAGAAAATAATCATGGATATCAATGCAATGATGGCTATGAACAAAGCAATACCTTGGCCCCATGGATAAAATGAAGCGCGGAAGGGTCGTTCGAGATTAGGTTCATTTATGCGTAGGAAAAAGAAAGTAACAAGAGAGAAAATATAGAGAACCAAAGCACCGAAGCAAGCGATGGTTATGATCTCACCAGTCTTGCCAGTGAGTAGGGCGCCTATTCCTACGATCATATTTCCAATCAACGCCCACATAGGGGTTTTAAATTTTTTATGTGCTTTGCCGAAAACTGCTGGAAAATATCCGACACGTCCAAATTCAAACGTCACTCGTCCGGCAGCGAGAATAATTCCATGAAAAGAGGCAACTAAACCAAAGAGTCCGACGGTAATGAGTAAGTGATATAAAGCGCTATCCCTCCCCACAATATGAAACAAAGCTAAAGGCAAAGGTCCATCAGAAGTGACTAGCGAGCCAGCGTTTGGATAAACCACGGCTTCCCATCCTGCGACACCAATTGAAGCGAAAAAAGTGAGAAAGCACAAAATCACTAAAGTAATAATTGC
>CAMDQH010000101.1 GCA_945905815.1 Bacteriovorax stolpii
ATCCCAATTTGAATTTTGAAGACTACATTCGTCAAAAATATTCTCAGGTTGTAATGATGACTTTTACCAAAAAGGCTGCCGGTGAGATGAGCATTCGTCTGACGGAGAAGTTTTTGGATATCGTGGAAACCATTGAAGAACATCAGGAACTTTGGAAAATCGCCAACGATTCACTGCCTATGCTGATGGTAACTACGATTGATGGGTTTTGCCGCAAGCTAATGACTGCCGGTTACTTTCCGCATCTCTCGACAGAGGCCAAGGTTATTTTTACGCCGGAAAGAAAAGATCAGATAAGTGAGCTTCTGGATGCATGGTTTGAAAAAAGATCGATGCATATTTCGCAGGATATTCTTGAAATCGTAATCCGAGAGAAAGAAGTCCTCTTAAATGCTTTTTGTAATGTTTTTAATGATCCAGGACTTAGACTTTCCTGGAAACAGTTTTCTCTTGCCGATTCGCGTCCTGAAAAACTGGGAAAGATTGTTTCTGATTCTTATAAGCTGAATGATATTTCCTCTCATGCCGCTAAAATTCACATGGTGGATTTACCTGCAGAATCCGAACGCAGTGCCTTTGAGAAAGGTCTTGGCGAATTACAGGCCACGGGGTTACCTGAAGTCGATTCTGTGGAAAAGCTCGATATTTATTATAAATTCATGGCGGAAAAAACTTTCAGACCTGAGACTACGGTTAAAAAGAAATGTGAAGCCTATGAGCAGGCCCATCTAAGTCGACAAGTTTTCAAAAAATGGGTCATGCTGTGGATGCCTGAAATTGAACTTTATGTTCAAAATTATGAAACCAAGATTTTGCCTTGGATGAAACTTTGTCACGAACTATTTGTTTGGATTGATGAAGGTTTGGATCCTAATCAAGGGCTAACTTTTGGTGACATCGAATACTTAGTCGCCCTGGGCCTGGAAAACAAGGAAGACCTCGCTCGTATTCAGAAAATCTATAGTTATTTCATTGTGGATGAATTCCAGGATACTTCGGCTCTACAGTTTAAAATCATTCAATCGTTGATTGGAAATAATTATAAAAAGCTTTTTTGTGTTGGTGATGCGAAACAGGCGATCTACGGTTTTCGAGGCGGAGAGTTGTCTGTCTTTAAAGACTGTGCGCACCTCATGCCCGATATAAGAACTCTCGCCAATAACTACCGTTCTTTAGCTGGTGTAATCCATTTTAATAACTCTCTTTTTAGAACAGTTTTGCCATTAGGAAAGGGATTTGAAGGCCATGATGCTTTTTCGGTGGAAGCCGAAGATCAAAATGTTCCTACAGAAATTGGGCCATCTGACATAACTGGTACGATTGAAATACTTTCTGCAACTTTAGAGAGGGATCTGGAAGTTGAAAGTAAATTTAATAACGAAAATGTCAACAGGATCGAGGCGCACCTTTTAGCTGAGTCTATCTTCAAAGAAAGAACTTCTAAGCCTCAAGATGTATGCACCATTCTATATAGTAAATTGAAGCCGAGCATGGATCTGATTAGATTCTTGATGGACAGAAAAGTTGGATTTACTGCCCAGTTCAAAATAGACCTAATGGATGACCCAGTTATTGGAATTTTTCTTTGTTTACTGCGAAGACAATTTGATTCGAATTCACAAACCAAAGATCGTTACCCATTATTTTTAATCAAGAGTTACCTGGATGTCCTAAACCTCCCAACACATTTGGCCCCTAAGGATCTTGAAGTTTTTGATCTTAATGTCCAGTACTGGGGAGTCGTAGAAGGATTTCGCAAATTTCTTCACATCCTTGGTGTTACCAATGAAAATTCTGATATCAATATGAAAATTATTGAAACCATTAATGAGCTTCATCATCAGAATTTAGAAGCTGTGATGATTCAGATTGCAAAAGGTTATAATGACAGAATCAGTTTAGAATTGCGCTCAGGTGAAAATTCTCACATGGTCCAAATCATGACGGCCCATGCCTCCAAGGGGCTTGAGTTTGATACCGTTTATTTAGGTGGTATTTATACCAATGGGAAAGAGGCGAGCGATGGCTCATTATTTGGAGACATGCCAGGTAGTTTTAAGTGGTTTATGGATTTATCTCAGAGGGATAAGAGATCTTCTCCTTTTTATCTTTTTGAAAATGAACTTTCTAAATACAAAAGTTTCTCTGAAGCTAAACGCTTGTTCTATGTGGCCTGTACCCGTGCCAAGAAGAAGCTTGTCTGGGTAAGCCTAGGCTTGCCGGAGAAAAGTTTTAGCATTCCAGAGAATAGCTGGATCGATGGATTGAATCATTGGTTCAATCTTGGCCTATCAGTTGAAAGTTCAAAATCAGTCCAAGTGACTGAGGTTGAACATTTTGATTCTCGTGAACTTCTACAATCTCAGTCACGGCCGCAACTTCCATTATTTTTCCATGATTCAGTTGGCATGTTTTCCAAAGGCGAAGGGACAAGTGAACTAAGTTTGGCAGCCGAACTAAGTGTGACCCGCTTAAATTCTTTGGTCGATTGCCCTCGAAAGTTTTATCTCGAAAATGTGCTGAAACTAAAAGGTAAAGAAGCTAAAAAAGTTCAGTATGAAACTCCTCAAGATGAATCCGAAGAGTTGGCAGTTGTTATGAGGTCTTCAGCTGATCGAGGCACTTTCATTCACGCCCAGATTGCTGAAGGAGTTGAAAGAAACTTTGTTGTCCCACGTGCGGTATTTTCCACTGAGCATCATGCTCCGGTTGAATGGGCGCTCAATCAACTTCGAGATTTATGCACTGATTATGAAATGATCCCAGAGAAGTCTTTGAAATTTAAATTTTTCAATTTTATGATTTCAGGCATCCCGGATTTACTGCTCATGCCGAAGGCCAATCAAAAAGCTCAGATATGGGATTACAAAACGGGCAGAATCACCCAAGAAAATCTAAGTCACTACTGGGTTCAATTAAAAGTTTATGCCTACGCCCTTTACGAGCTTGGACGCGTACCGTCTAGCTCCGAAATAATACTAAAGCTTGTATTTGTAGATCAAAAAGAAATCCTTGAGATAAATGTTAACCGTTCACAATGCGAAGGTGATCTTTTTCCACTTTGGCAGTCCCAAAACCGACCATGGCAGATTAATTCCGACCATTGTGCTCAATGTATTTATGGTGATATTTGCCCTCGTTAATACGATAACTTGCACCAGTTTCGAAGCATGTTAGAATTTTAATTAGTAATTAAGTCTAACAAGCGAAGTGTAAATGTTTAAAAAAGTATTTTTGTTACTT
Source organism: Bacteriovorax stolpii (assembly GCA_945905815.1). Lineage (GTDB taxonomy): Bacteria > Bdellovibrionota > Bacteriovoracia > Bacteriovoracales > Bacteriovoracaceae > Peredibacter. The sequence goes on from CAMDQH010000101.1 coordinate 3,244, forward strand.
TGTATTTTTCTTATCAGCGGCGTCGTTGTTGCGAATGAAAAATCGGTTTATGAATTTTCATGGCTAGATAAAGACAAAGAAATCTATGTTTTACAGAATCGTAAATTCCGCAAAGTTGGTAAGGTCTACATTGGTGCAGGCGGTGTTAAAACGATCAGTGGAGCATTTGTTGATTCATATGGGGGAACTTTAAGGGGTGGTTACTTTTTTAGTGAAGATTGGGGTATCGAGGGTGTTTTCGGAAAAAATTCAGGAAGTACAAACGATACTGCTAAAGGTGTTGAAGACCAGCAGGCCAAAGCTTTTTATAGAAAAGTCGATTCTTACTTAGGTGCCATGATGATGTGGTCTCCGTTTTATTCAAAAATTAATACATTTAATAAAGTCTTTTACTATGATTGGATGTTTGGTTTAGGTGTAGCGAGCGTTAAAACTCTCGATAATCGTAGCGAGTTTGATACTCCCGCTGGTTCTAGTCTAACGAGTTCAAATTCTTTTGGCGCCGTCTGGAACACAGGCTTAAGAGTTTATCTCAATGAGAGCTGGTCACTAAGAATTGATTTTACTGGTTTACATGTTAAACCCAAAAAAGAAAATATTGTAGACAATGGAAATTCTGTAACGACTAACAGTCTTTTTAGCAATTACGATCTAGGACTTGGTCTAAATTACGCTTTTTAAGTTTATTGAAAAAAAAGGAGAACAAGGATGTTCTCAAAAATTATTTTTGGTCTTCTCATTTCTCTTCCAGCTTTAGCCTCATATGAGTCGGCTGAAGCAATTTATAATAAGGGCGCAACCTCACTTAGTGGAGAAAGAAGAACCATTATTGAACTAGTAGAAAGTGGGTATTACTTTTCTGCAGTGCCTTGGATGAAAAACTTTTTGGTTCAAAATACCAAACCACTTGATGAAGACCTGGAAAAAGCCTTCGATAAAATGCTTTATGTTACTGGGGTAAAGCCTTTTGAGACCCTTCCGGTTGAAGTTTTGGCCCGCTCTAGATCTGGAAATATTCGATATATTCTTGCAAAAAAGTTGTTTAAAAAGAATCAGCCGCAGGAAGCAATGGCAGAATTGAACAAAGTTGGAAGCGATCATTCGGCGTATCCGTATATTGCTCATATGAAAGGAACGATCTATTCCTCACTGAATAGATTTCCTGAAGCGGAGTCACAATTTAGAGATTGTATTAAAACTTCAGATAGTGAGAGCAGTAATACAGATTCTAATATTCAAAAACAGCAACTCATTTTAAATAGAGATTATTGTATCGCTGGAGTTGCTCGTACTCAATTTGCCCACAAAAATTTCCAGCAAGCTGAACTAAATTATCTAGACATTCAAAAGTCTTCTTTCGTGTGGCCAGAAATTCTATTTGAAGAGGCGTGGACTAGTTATTATGTTAAAAATTATAACAGGACTTTAGGGAAGCTGGTTTCGTATAAAGCTCCGGTTTTTGATTTTATTTTCAAACCAGAAGTTGAAGTTTTAAAAGCATTAACATATTTAAAAATGTGCTTATATGACGATGCTAAAAAAACGGCAGATGATTTTTATAGGGACCTATATCAGCCATCTAAAGATCTAAGAAGTTTCCTGCAAAGCAGAGGGAAAAATTACAAATATTATTTTGATCTCATGGCCAGCCATGAAAAAGATCAACCAGCCCCCTTGCCCATAATAGCCTCCATACTGAACTCTGTTGAAAAAGAAGGGGCTTTTATTGAAATGAAAGATGCATTTACGAGAGCAATTGCAGAATATAATAAAATTGGAAACAATAATTCAACAGGGTTTCGCACGAAACTCCTGAGCAATTTAAAAATCGTATTAGATGAGTATCGAACAGTTTTAGGTGCCCATGTAAGGGCCGGAATGGTCATGAAATATGCCGAGTTATATTCGTCTTTTGAGGGGATGAGCTATATAAAGTTAGAAATTTTAGCACTTAGGAAAGAAAGACTTTATAAGACGGACAGCTCCTCAAGTGGGAACAAACGTGGAGATATTAAATACATAGAAAGAAATGATAAGCAGTACTTTTGGACATTCAATGGTGAATTCTGGGCCGATGAATTGGGTGACTATGTATTTGCGTTGAGGTCTGAATGTTAAAATCGCTATTACTGTTTGTTTTATTGTTACAGCCTGTCTTTGCAGGCAAGTTAACTATGGATAATCGAAGAAAGCAAATTATTGAGATTGTCGAAGATGAGCTTAAAGAAGTTACTCAGCTTGCTAAGCAAGAGGACTTTAGATCACCGGATACACTTTTAAGAATTTCTGAATTAAATCTTGAAAAAGCCAGGCTTTGGCGTGAAGTCGAAAACGAACAATATCTAGCAATTTCAGCCGAGCAAAGACAAAAGATCGATAAGAATGATTACTTTAAAAAATCATCTCAGTATTTTGATTCGGCCAATGAAGCAGCTGAAATAGTTATCAAGCGTTTTCCAAAGTACAAAAGTATTGGCGAAGTTTATTACATCCTTGCCTATAACTATAAAGAACTTGGTAAAACAGCACTCTCTCAAAAGTACTTTCTGTTATCCAACAAAAAATCTGCACCAAGTTCAAAAATAGGCATTAAGTCCCAGAAGGCACTTGCTGATATGTACTTTAATGATCATAAATACAAAGAAGCTATTCCCCTCTACCAAGCATCTTTAAATAATACCGCCGAAAAATGGTGGACTAAGGACTCGTTTAACTTGGCCTGGTGCTATTACCGCGTTAATAAGTATGATCAAGCGATAAATCTTATGCGTGATATCCATAAGAAGAGTTCAAATGGGAAATTTATCGATATGAGGTCTCAGGTCGAACGTGATATTGGCGTTTTTTATGTTGATTCTGGACGCATAAATGATGCAGTTAAATTTTATGAATCTTTGGGAATGAATTATACTGAACAATTTGTAAAAATAGCGGCTGCAATAACAACTCAAGGCCGTTTTTCTCAAGCCGAAAGTCTACTTGAGCAAGCAGCAAAACTTGAAAAAAACCGTGAACGACAAATTGAAATATTTATTGCTCAGCTTGAGCTATTTGATAAATACAATAAAGTTTCAGAACATCTGGAAGTTAGTGGGAAATTAATTAAACTCCACAACGCTAAACCACTCGACGAGGATCAGTTAAAGCGATTGTCTTATCATGTAAATAAAAAAGCAGCAGAGCTTCAGAAAGTAACGGCTTCAGATTTGTATAAACAAGTTCCAAAAATACAAAAGTTGAAATCGTCGCAAGCAATAGCATATTTTGAATATGCCGCTATTATTAATCCTGCTCAAAAGGCAGAGAAAACTTTTTTTCAAGGTGAAACTTCATATGCTGCCAGTGATTACGAGACAGCTTTAAAACTTTATATAAAAGCTTTTGACTCAGCTAAAATATCAAATGATTCAAAGATCATGTCTCAGTGCCTTGATGGGATGTTGTCCTCACTTGGTCAGCCATCATTGGATAAATCAATTGCTGAAAAAAACTATGTACCGGTATATTCACGTTATCTGTCAGTTGAAAAAAAATCAGAACGAGCAAATTCGGTTTTTGTTAAATTCTTTAACTCACAGTTTGCGTCTGGTGATATAGCAGGGGCTGAGAATACACTTGCCTCATTTGCTGAAAGCTTTCCCAAAGATTTTGAAAAACAGGAAGGCATGCTCGCGAAAATTATGGAGCATTATCGTTCTAAGAAAAACTATGTGAAAGTAAAAACTTATGTCGCAGATATAAATGATGGTAAATACACCGTTTCTAAGAAATATGCAGATGCCCTAAGAGCATTAATGACTAAAATACAAATTGAAGGTGTGCAACAGTCATTGCAGAAAGGCCATAAAGATGTGGCATTAAAAGGTTATCATAAAATCTATGAGAGTGAGGACAGCACTCCTAAAGCTAAAGTAAATGCTGCTTACAACTTATCAGCTCTTTATTATGAATTAGGTAATTCTAATCAGAGTTATCTATGGGGTGTAACCGCAGTTAAAGAAATGGAGTCTTCGGACGTTGTTAAATTTTCAGACTCTTACCTTTCCATTTCTGCAGGCCTATTTCTTAAGCAACATTTTGAACAATCATCAGATTTAACCTATAAAGTTTTGGCTAAATTATGCAAAGAAAATTCATCCAATAAACCAGTTGCTTATAAAAATGCTGTTTTTATAGCTCTCGCAAATGGCGAAATTGATAAGGCTTTGGAAATTAAAGAATATGGTAAAACCTGTCTCATCGCTGATGTAGTGGTTACCGAAGTCACAGTTGAACTAATTAAGGATTTGGGAAAAGCTAAAAAATGGGAACAATTTGAAGCGCAAGTCCTAGAGCTTGAAAAGAATTCAAAAAATTATCCCAATTTAATTAAACCCTACGATGATCTACGCAAAGTTTATTTGAATATTGGTGACACTAACAAAGCCCGAGAGATTGAAGAAAAACAAAAAATGTTCTTTGCTCAATCCAAGGCACAGAAATTAGATATTCCAGTAGAGGCACTTGATCTAATGGCTTTTAAGATGCTAGGGGTACTAGCTGAAAGAAAACAAAAGCTAGATCAAATAATTTTAACATTTCCTGAAAATGAATTTAATTCAGCTGTAAAATCTAAGTTTCAAGTGCTTGATCAAATGACGGTCCAAGTAAATAACATTAAAAAGATAGGATCTGGAAAAGGTATTGTTGATGCCTATAAGTATTTGATTGATGCATATGAAAGTTTTGGAGAATCAATCAAGGCATTTACTCCTGAAGGTAAATCACCTGAGTACGTTGCAAGTTTTCAGAAAGCAATGTCTGATGTGTACAAGCCAATTTTGTTAAATGCTCGTAAGCAGCGGACCGAAATAACGAAGTTAGTAATAGAAAATAAAATTCTAAGTCGTTCAAATTTTTCAGTATTGTTTGAATCGCCAGATAACTTTAAACGTTACCTTACTTCCAAACAAGCGGTCTTAATGGACCGTGGAGGTAAAAAATGAGATTACTTAGTCTTCTTTTAATTTTAGTTATTACAAGTTGCTCGACGGGTAAAGTTTCAAATGAAAAAATCTCGAATTCAAATACGACAGCGGTTTCTAAGGATTCTTTCAAAAAAGAAAAAGCTTTTACCCCTGCTGAGGTTAATGATTTTTATATTGATAAACCTATAACCCTCAAT
>CAMDQH010000102.1 GCA_945905815.1 Bacteriovorax stolpii
TATGCCATCCACGTTCTTCTTCATGATGAATACGAAATTAAAGAACTTGTCTCGCTGGGTAATTCGAGTCCAAAACTTTATGATGAATCTTTTGGAAATTACGTCATTGAACAGTTTCGTAGAATTAATCTACCTCTTCGTCACACCAAAGACGAACTCGATGCCTATTATGCAACCCCGGTCCTTCAAGATTTAATCTGGAACATGCTTACCGCCGGTCTTATTCGAAATGCATTTGGACGATTAATGGAGCTTTATATTCTTATTGATCGTGCCCTCTATTTAGAAGAGCATGGCTACTCGGTGCAACTGCTTGAGTTCTTTGATGAACCGGTTTCGCCGCGAAATTTAGGGATTGTTGCTCGTAAAATTGTCTAATTCTTTTACTCCAACATAAACCTTTCAATTTGACTCTGCCCTAACCCTCTTTCTGGTAAAATCAGACAATTAACCAAGTCTTTGTGAAAGGCAACCCTCTCACAATGGTTGTGGATACAACTAAGAATAAAAGGATTACATACTGAAAATAACAATGATCATTTCACAAATAATTCTAACTGCTTTTCTGAGTTTAATTTTGATCAGAGCGAACGCTTCGGGACTTTAACTTAATTCAGATGAAAAACTTCTCTCATCTCTTTATTTAAAAGTTCCATCTTATGATCTATGTCAGGATGATTCTTATCATTTGGATCAAGTAGATAATTTTCAGGTCCCATTGGCTTAACCATTAATTTAGTCTGCCAGATATTGTCGTGGGCCATGTTGATGTCTTGGCGATATTGATACTTCTCAAGCGTTTCTTTCTTTATGTAATCCTGAATCGAGTTAAAATAATGATCGTTATAAATTTTCTTCCCAGTTTCAAGACGAGTGTAACCACGAACTACATAGTCGATATAAACAACATCACACTCGAAAGCTTCGAACATATAGTTCAATGCTTTAAGCGGAATGATTTCTCCACAAGTCGCCACATCTAAATCTAAACGGAATGTGCAAATCCCTTCAGGATCTGAAGCATCAGGATATGTGTGAGTCGTAATGTGAGATTTATCTAAATGCATTTTTACAGCAGCTTGTCCTTGAGAACCTAGTTCCCAATTCCCGCCACCTTTAATGTCTGACATAAGAGTCATCGTAGAAGCACCAACTGGTTCATAGTCCTGAGCAGTTTCACTCAAAATATTTGCTTCAATTATTTCACAAACCTTACGTGCCATCTTAGAGATATTGGCCGCGCAATATTTAGTATGAATGTAATTGATATAATCTTGTTTTTGTTGCTCGTTCATAGCAATACAAAAATCATAGAAGTTAAAGGATAAAATCTTAGTGAGATTATTAAAGCCCGAAAGCTTAATTGTTTCTTGTACGTTTTTCATCGCGAGAATATAAGAAACTGGTGATGTTCTGACAATAAAAAAAGGGCCCAAAGCGTTAACTTTAGGCCCTTAGAAATGCTTGAAATTAGATTAAACCAAGAGATTTTACAGCATCACGCTCACCACGAAGCTCCTCAAGAGTAAGTTTGAACTTCTCCTGACCAAAGTCGTTGTGCTTAATGCCTTCAATAACTTTCAATTTCCCGCCTTCAACTCGACACGGGTAAGAGAAAATAAGCCCTTTATCAACACCGTATTCACCATTAGAACTTAAACACATTGAGAAAGTCTCACCTGGAGCAGTGTCAGTCACGATACGACGAATTCCATCCACCGCAGCGTTCGCAGCAGATGCAGCCGAAGAAAGACCACGAGCTTTAATAATCGCAGCTCCACGTTGTTGAACAGTTTTAAGGAAATCACCTTTAAGCCATTCTTGATCAGCAATAACATCTACTACCGGCTTACCGTTAATAGTTGCGTTGTAGAAATCTGGGTATTGAGTCGCAGAATGGTTACCCCAGATAGTGAGATTTTTAACTGCAGTAACATCAGTTCCAGCTTTAATCGCTAACTGAGCTTTGGCACGATTTTCATCAAGAGAAGTCATGGCGTAGAAACGATCTGCTGGAAGACCTTTAGCATTGTTCATGGCAATCAAGGCATTCGTGTTACATGGGTTACCAACAACAAACAGTCTTACGTCAGACGCAGCACTCTTCTCAACAGCTTTTGCTTGGGCCGTGAAAATACCACCGTTAATTTTGAGAAGGTCTGCTCTTTCCATACCATCTTTACGAGGTACAGATCCAACACACACAACCCAATTAGCATCTTTAAATGCTGTATTTAAATCAGAAGTTAAAACGATATTTTTTAGAAGTGGGAAAGCGCAATCCTCAAGCTCCATTGCGACACCTTTTAGAGCAGGCAAGGCCACTTCAAGCTCTAGAAGTTGTAATTCAACTTCAGTTTCCATTCCAAACATTTGTCCAGAAGCTATTCTAAAAAGAAGCGCATATCCAATCTGACCGGCAGCACCGGTTACAGCTACTTTTACTCTTTTATTCGCCACAAAAAACCTCCACAATGGTGTGTTAAAATATGGTCTCATTATAGGGGAAATACAGGTTATGATCACCTTTTATTCAGATCAACTAGACAAATTCTTTGCATGAAGCATAGTATTAAGACTAAAAAAGTTTAACATCCAGGAGTACCTGTGAGCGAAAATAACCCGAGCGGTGGACAATCAAGTGGTGGCGGAGGCGGTAATCGCAAACGTCGCTACCGCGGCAACCGTAGCGGTGGTGGTGGCGGACCAACAAGCAGTGGCCAGGGCCAAGGGAATGTCCGTAGCAACCCTGAAGCACGCAATAATGGCCAGCAGCAAACGAGCTCTAGGAATCGTCGTCCTCATCAGCGAGCTTTGACATCTAGTCAGGTACTCGTAAAATACGACAACCTTTTAGAACAACACATGATTACGCGTAAAAAATATTACGAGTATTTCAACCGTGCCGATGAAAGACAGTTACTGAGACTAGAAAAGAATTTTTACGACAGCATTGAGCATTTAAGACGTTTTGAAGCGGGACTTGAGGCCTGGCAACAAGAAGCTCTTGAAACTCGCAAAACCGAGCGCTACAGGATTGATTCAACCTATTCCGAGAACCGGGGCTGGGATCCACGCGCCATTCAACCAATTGAAGTAAGTCCTGAAGAAATTGAAGACCCGCATTTCAAGGACACTCAGAAAGAAGCATTCGCAGAATATAGGAATGACAGGGAAGAATCAGTCGGATCTTTTGAAGACTATTTAAAATTAAAAGGCCTCAACTGAGGCCTTTCTTTTTCAAACTCTAATTATTTAATATTATAGGCCGTCTGTTCCTGTAGCACCGTACTGCGGAAGTAAAGTGGCAACAACTTGAACATCTTTATCTTTTTTAGACGTCTTAAGATTATAGAGATAGTTATTAAGGGTTTCTTCCTGATCTTTAAGAATAGATCCTTTCAACTCTTCAGACGGAATGTCTAAAACTTCTGAAACTTTACGTAACATTTTAAGCGGAATGTTACATAGTGCTCTTTCTACGTTAGAAATGAATTGACCATTTTTATAGCCAAGCAAGTGTGATAGTTCTGATTGTGAATAACCTTTAGGATGATTCATTCTTTTAGTGCGAATAAGCTGAGCAATGTTCTTAAAGCAACGCATGTTTTCTCCGTGGATGTGACAAGAAGGAAATATTATTCATTTTTTAAAGAATGTCATTCTACATTCTAAAAAAAATTATTATTTATCATATCGGTATTTTGAATTCTGATAACTAGGAAAATTTTGATGAAAATTATTTCGTGGAACGTTAATGGGATACGCGCTGTATATAAGAAGGGATTGCCTGAATGGATCGCTAAAGAATTACCAGATATCCTATGCCTACAGGAGACAAAAGCAGCTTTTGATCAATTCCCTAAAGAATTAACTGAATTACCCGATTTCGAAATATTCCATAGTTCCGCGATTAAGAAGGGCTATTCAGGTGTCGCTACTTTTAGTCGCGAAAAAATCCTTGACACGAAAAAGTTAGAAAAAGAAGTTTACGATGATGAAGGACGTGTGCTCATTCATGAATTGAAACATTTTTTTCTTGTGAATTGTTATTTCCCAAATGGATCAAGAGATCATAGTCGTGTGCCCTACAAAATGAAATTCTGCGATGATATTCTATTACAAATCAATAAACTTCAGGAAAAAAAACCGGTCATTATAACGGGAGACTTCAATACGGCCCATAAAGAAATAGATCTAGCGAATCCCAAAACGAATAGCAAAACGACGGGATTTCTTCCCAATGAACGAGCGTGGATGGATAAGTTTACGGCCCAGGGATGGGTTGATATTTACAGAAGTCTGCACCCACAAAAAACTGGTGCCTATACCTGGTGGAGCAATCGCCCAACCGTCAGGGAAAGAAATATTGGGTGGCGGATCGATTATTTCTTTATTAGCCCTGCTCTAGTTAAGCATGTGAAGAAAGCAGAGATACTACCAAACGTAAAGGGATCAGATCATTGTCCTATCGTTTTAGAATTAAATATTTAATCGTTTGGTAAAAAAGCTGTCACACCATCAGTGAAGCGGTGTCATTTTTTCTTAAAAATGAATTCACCTTTAAAACAGGTGTGTGACACCATCGCCCCATAATTCTTTCTGAGGTTTTTTTGCGAGACAATTAATTTCTCAAGGGCCTCTTCTGCGTTTCGAGGCATGATATTTTTTTTGAGAGGAACAACTATGAAGTTGGCCTCTTTATTCTTTTTAAAATTCCCCGCATGTTTCGCAGTCCCCATAATCTCTGCACTCGCAAGAGTGCATCTATTAAGACCTTTAATATAGGTAGCACCGCTTATTTTCTTTTTCTTATTTTGATCAACAAAACTTCTTATGACATCAAACATGGACAAGAATGGTCCACCACCAATGTCTGACCCTAAGGCCCAAGAGACTTTTGCCTTCTCTAGTCTTTTGAAATTAAATAAACCGGAACCCAGACCTTTTTCTTTTATTGGCGCATTTGAGGTAGGACAATGGATAACAGTTGTTTTTGTTTTATGAAGAAGTTTTAACTCTTTATCATTTAAATGAATTCCATGTCCCATTAAAGAACGTTTCCCAAGCATGCCAGTCTTCTCATAGATTTCGGTGTAGGACTTAACATTTTCGAAGCCCGGAATCTTTTTATAGATTGAAAGGACAAAATCGATTTCAGCAGGTGTCTCTGACAAGTGTGTTTGTTTAAAGCACTTGGCCTTATCGGCCAACCGGCTCCCCTTACTCATGACTTCAGGTGTGGTTGTGATTGCAAAACGTGGTGTAAAGCAGTGGCGAGTACCATACTCTTTAATTAATTTTTTGGTCAGCCTTAAAGATTCTTCATTCGTTTGTGTTAATTCTTTGGGAGAATTCATATTCATTAACACGTTACCAATAACAAAATCGCCTTTAACCTCATCCATCGCAATTTTGAGTGCATTCTCATGTATTGAACTATAGCAGGCGCCAGCAATTGTCCCATGAGCACTAAGCTTTTTAAAAAAAGTCTTGGCCTTTTGTTTTGCGTAGGAAGCCTTGGCGTATTTCGTTTCTGTCGGAAAGGTATATTTTTCAAGCCATTCGAGCAAAGAATCCTTTGGCATTTCTCTCACGTCATCCTGAACCCAATGAAAATGCATGTCAAAAAAAGCTGGCATGATAAGTGAGTGTCCGAAGTCTTTTGTGTTTGCTTTTGTCATTTCCAGGGAATATTTCTTCAGACCCTTAGCGTAAGGAAGTAAGTTTTTAACTTTACCTGCCTTAATGACGAGTAAGCCTTGGGAATAAAAGTCACATTTTGTATCACTTATAGGGTTCAAGAAGATCCCTTTATAAAACATATATTTCTGCGATGCCATAGAAGATCCTTTTTACTGGCCCATGCGGCCTTGATTCGTTAGCCTTGTTGGCATGATAAGACGAACAATTTTATACCCCTTTTTATTCATTGTCTTTGGCCTTTTCCCATTGATTGGAATGACGTCTCCTTATAAAGTACAAGAAATAAGTCATCTGGAAATTAACTCGGCCATCTCTCCTGCCACATATGACTACTTAAAATTCCAGTTCTCAAATGTTCCAGATGGTGCCTTGATTCTCATTAAAATGAACACCCCTGGCGGTCTCATTTCCACAACGAAAGACATTATTACCCTTATCGGTTCTCAAAATAAACCGGTTGTGATTTGGATAACTCCTGAAGGGGCATCCGCCTCCAGTGCAGGCGCTATCATTGCTGCTTCAGCACATTTTATCCTCATGTCGGCAGGTACTAATCTTGGTGCCGCAACTCCTGTTGGCTTAGGAGAAGATATTCTGGAAAAAGATGGTCGTTCCAAGGCGCTAAATGATCTTATGGCCATGGTTCGCTCTTTAAGCCAGTTAAGAAACAGACCAGCGAAACCATTTGAAGATATGATTGAGACTGCTAAATCATTCACTGACCAGGAAGCTTTAAATCTCAAAATTATTGATGGTGTCCTTACAAATGGTAAAACTATACGAGAATTATTAGATCAAAAATCTTTTTCTCTACAAGGCAAGCCCATGCAGCTTCATTTTATTCCAGAAGCTATTTCTAAAATCTATGAGCCAACCTTGGGTCAACAATTCCTCAACGTTATCGCAAATCCTTCTACTGCCTATTTGCTTTTCTTATTGGGAGTGGCACTACTTTTCTTTGAATTACATGCACCCGGTGGCTTTATTGCTGGTGGAATTGGTGCAAGTTTACTTGTGCTTGCGGCCATCTCATTTCAAGTTCTTCCAGTTAATTGGGGAGCTTTCTCACTACTATTAATCGGAGTCGTCCTACTCGTTCTTGAAGTCTACATAACTAGTTATGGTCTGCTTGGATTATCCGGAATCGCTTCTTTAGTTGCAGGATCACTCTTTCTCTTTCATGGGCAAGGTGGATTTATTTCAATTAAGTACCATATTCTTATTTCGACTATACTTGGTATTGGAACTGCTGCCGGGATTATCATTTGGTTTCTAATCAAAGACAAAAAAGAACAGAACACTCATGGGAAATTCTTGCTGCCAGTAGGCTCAAGAGGAATTGTCCTTACAATAGCGCAAGGTGAAGGCTCTAATTGCCAAATAAAAGTAAGAGGAGAGATTTGGCGCGGTAACTCTCAATTCCCTCTCTCAATAGGTGACCATATAATCGTAACTGAAATTAATAATCAAAAATTAATTGCTGAAATTAAAAAAGTTGATAAGGAGTAAGTATGTCTCTGACCTTTTTGCCATTTATTATTTTTGCGGGACTCATTTTGTTCAGCACTTTCAAAATCCTCAATGAGTATGAGCGCGGCGTAATTTTTCGCCTCGGTAAATTCTCAGGAGTCAGAGGACCAGGACTTATCATTCTTATTCCAGGACTGGAAAAGATGGTTAAGATTGATCTTCGTATCGTAACGATGGATGTCCCTCCTCAGGATATTATCTCAAAAGATAACGTAACTTTAAAAGTAAACGGCGTTGTTTATTTCAAAGTCTCTAGCCCTGAGCACGCCATCATTACTGTTGAAAACTATTATCACGCTACAGCCCAGATTGCTCAAACAACTCTGCGCTCAGTAGTAGGACAATATGAGTTGGATGAAATTTTATCTCATCGTGACCAGATCAATGCCAGGCTCCAGGAAATCTTGGATGATGTAACTGAGCCTTGGGGAATTAAAGTTACCAATGTGGAAGTTAAAGCTATTGATCTTCCTATTGAAATGCAGAGAGCAATGGCCAAGCAAGCTGAAGCTGAACGAGAAAAGCGTGCGAAGATCATTTCAGCACAAGGTGAATTTGAAGCTTCTCAAAAACTTGCTGAAGCCGCTAAAGTTTTAGGTGAGCATAAAGATGCCATTACTTTGAGATACCTTGAAACAATGAGAGAGATTTCGGCGTCTGGAAATAGCACGACGTCTTTCTTCCCGATTCCTGTTGAAATTTTCAAATTTTTAAGTAAATAATTCAATTGGTAAGAGTTGATTCGACAGCTCTTACCAGTTTCTGCCACCGATTTGTTTGAAGTTCTTTTCAATTTTATCTTCTTCTTTAATATCTGTTTCAATAGCTTCAACCGATGCCGGCTTACGCATGAGTACATTATCAGTCTTTAAAGTTTGATCATTATCTGTTTCGATATCTTTTCTTACGTCATCATTCAGGGCCTTGCTGAAATCTTTGACATCGCTAGAAGCGGCGATGGAAGAACCTAATATCATCATTATCGTCAAAGCAAATTTCATAAGCTATCTCCTGTTAAAGACTTATCGTCTTAAAACAGGTCAATCTTTAACGGGATCCCAAAATGATCA
>CAMDQH010000103.1 GCA_945905815.1 Bacteriovorax stolpii
CACATTTAGTATTCATGACTTAAACCTTCTCTCACTTTGGATTTAAAATCATCCCTCAACTGCTTCACTTCAGGGTCTTTGGTTTTTAACTGTTTCAAATAACTTTTAACATTCCACATGCCATCGGCTTGACGGTAATGAGCATCATAAAGTCTCGAGGCAAACTTGAGCTTATTCACTTCCCCGGAGGAAATGGCATACTCCATGGCCGTGATCCCTTCTCTATTGGCGACAAAATCACCAATTTCAACTGGAAGAACCCCATTTTGATTGAGTTTGTCCATCAATTCATAGTCTCCCGCCTCGACAATCAGGTGAAGAATTGTTTTACCACTTGAAGGCTCAAGACTACTTAAATCAACATCCAGAGATCGCAAGTCCATGAACTGCTGAAACACGGCGCCTTTTTTGACGGCATCTTTCTCGCCCAGCAAGGCCCGCACGAGATCAAACCCCTGACGCACAATAATTTTTTCAAAATCCGACTTTAAATCGTCCAGATTATTGCGACGGACAGTAAACTCAGATTCACACAAGGCCTGATCTTCATTGGGGTAATTTTGATAATAAACCCCCATTTCTTTGAGAAATTTAACACTGGTATAATTTGGATTCGATATGATGGGATTTCCATTTCTGAGCATGGAATGATAAACCGTTTTCATTAAATTTCCACAGGCGTTGGATTTTTTCAAGTTAATCATTGTATCAAAATACTCTCCCAGCCTATCAATGGGGTAATCCCCAGAGTTGATGAGATCAGAAACCAATTCACATTTTTGATTCTTCAACAGACAACCAATAACATTCTTCTTAGAGCTGGAAAACAGATTGGGAAAAACGATCTTGGCGTTCTCAATCTCTTCTACGTTGGTATAGCTGCAAACTTGATCGGTAATGTTTGCCATCGGTTCTAAACGAGCAATAATTTTCAACAATCTCTCTTTTTCAGCGACATTAAACTGTCGCTTGAAAAACTCATTACTGCTATCAATTTGTGCCACCAATCCCTTCATCTCTTTTAAATAACCACCTAAAAAAGCTTCATCCTCCCAAGGCAATCCATAAAGTTCGAGGGACTTTTGAAGCCGATCATTATCTTTTTCTGGAAAAAGCGTCTCTGCACTGAAAACATAATTTTTGATATTCTGACCGAACGTGCTTGGATTTTGCGGCAGCATCAAACGGTAGATATTTCTGCCATCCACGTCCCTGCCTTTGGGAAATGCTTTCAGTAGATTCTCTTTCAATGCCTCATACTGAGAGTCAGAAAAGACTATTTCAAAAAGAGTCCCTTTTCCCCCTTTATATTGATCATAAAGAAAGCCTTCTATGCCGTGCTCTTTATAGAATTTCTCTACCGTGAGATGATATTCTTTACTAGGGGTTTTCCCATCCTGTTCATAATACCGACTCAGGGCCACTTCTATTTCAAACACACAATTCGAGTTTTTGTAATCAGTTGCGCAAGGATCTTTTGCGGCAAAAGCGAAAGAGGGCAATAGGAGCAAAATAGAAATAAACATTTTCATTTTTCTTTCACCAAAGAGTAAGTCAGTCCCAGCCCTAGGATGTTATAAACATCAATTGCATGCCTGTCTTTATTATGAAAAAGAAGCTCATTGTTTTCGTAATCCAAATGAAGAGAAAGATTTTTACTAACCAAGTACCCCAATTCCACATGACTAATACGGTTAGTGGCAGAGGCCTTATCCTGGTTGGGGGCACCCATATAGGACTGCATGACTCTTACCTTTAAATAAATATGCTCCTTATACTTCGCCGCTCCTTGCACCACCAACTCTCCACCGAAAGCATAACTCTTTCCACTCTTATTGAGATTATCCAGCTGAGTTTGAGTCATGTTGTTCTCTATCAGGTGAGTCCGATAATTGAGTAGCGCCAACGGGGCAAGGGACATTTGAGTAAAACCTGACAGATTGAATTCTCCAATCTGCTTTGAGCCATCCAGGCAGGCACCCACAAAGGGCGCCACATAGGTCTGAGTTTGATTCACTCGTGCATGCTCTTCTAGTTGAAGGTTTTTTTCAAGACTAGGCGTATGGTCTCCATCGACTTGGAAATACATGAAGTGATCTCTTTGATCGTAATGCATGAGCTTGCCATTAATAAAAAGATTGAGATGTTTTTTTTCTTTGAAATTGAAGTGAGGGGAATCATACAAAAAAAGAGTCTGAGTCCCTAGTTTGGTTTGATCTTCCGATCGGGCGACGGAAATTTTCCTGAAATAAACATGACCCAAATCATCACTGGCCAGGGTTCCGATGAAAGCGAGTCCCTTCGGGGAAAGTCGCTCGGGTCCGTATTTATCGAGAGGGTGACTGCTAGGCACATCATAATAACTGCCACCCGCGCTTCCCAACCGCACACCCACTTGCGTGCCTGTAACCTGAGCGCCAACGGCGTGACTCAAGATCAGCATAAAAGGGAGCAGTCTCATGACTAAAACTATCGGTTTATTGCCTCTCAAACTTAAGTTTCGCCCGAATTAACCCTATTTCGGTTTAAATCAGAAACTCTAAGACCCCCCCTCTCATATAATTAAGATAATCTTAATCATAAAAGTTCAACTACAAAGATTTTCTAGTATATAATTTTTGTTATTATCTTAACGTTAAAGGTTATAAATGTACGGACTCATAAATATGGCGATAAAACAGTTGGTTATTGACAATATTGGAGAAGCTGGATGGCGGGAAGTCCAGGAGAAGTCTCAGGTCAAACAAAACTACTTTGAGCTTTTAACTGTCTATGACGATGACATTACCTACAAATTGGTAGGTGGTGCCAGTGAGGTTACAGGAAAAAAACCAGAAGAAATTTTGCATCTTTTTGGATCGTACTGGATTGAATTTGCTGCCAATGCTGGTTACGAGCCACTTCTAAATTTATTTGGGCCAACTTTAAAAGTGTGCTTATTTAATTTGAACAAAATGCATGACCAAATGGGGGCCATGATGCCCGGGCTTATTCCACCAGAATTCGAGATTGAAAAGGAAATTTCACCAACCGAATTTCTCATACTCTACCGCTCAAAGCGGGTCGGATTAACGGCGATGGTTTCAGGCCTTCTCGAAGCCCTGGGAAAACGATACCAACTTAAAGTTGAAGTCAATTATCTGGGAAGGACAGAAGATAATCTTTCCGATCGGTTTCACATTAAATGGAACTAAATCTAAACGAGAAACTCGTAAATCAGCTCTACCCTTTTTACGTAGGGATAAATACCGAAGGCCACGTAACATGTTTTGGAAGGAGTGCATCTAAGACGTTTCTGAATTTAGGTCATGAGATTTTAGCATCAGAGGTCTTTGAAATAATCTCCCCGAAGGATCATTGCGAGATAAAAGACCTCCCAAGAACAGTGGGAAAACTGATCTCTTTAAAATCAAAAACTACCGAGGTCAGCTTTAACGGTGAGGTGCTGTGGATCGAGGCAAATGATATTTTCATGTTTGTCATTACACCTTTAGTTCAAAATGTTGAGATTATTACAAAGTTAAATTTAACTTATAGTGACTTTCCAGCTTATTCTCCTGTTTTTGATTTCTATATTCTTATTCAAGCCGAAAAATTTGCGAGGAAGCTTCAAGCCAAGGCAATTAAAGAATTAGAAGATCAAAACAATTACGCACAATTAAATCTGGAGATCGCAAACTTTTGTTCGAGCTGTTCAAATGCCGAAGAAGCAATTCAATTTACGATCAATGCAATAGAAAGATCTTGCAACGTGAAGGGAAACTTGGCTGCGGGAACAGGATCTTCTGACACACCAGAAATCATCATGCCAATAAGGATTAACGGAATTCAAAGGTATTGCGTGTTTTTTTCTACGGATGAAAAAAGAAATCAACCCGAGCCATTTAAGATTTTCTTGGCCTCATTAAGTTTCACACTAGAAAACCTAATTAAAAGAATTGATCATTTCAACGAAGTTCAACAAGTGCAATTAATCAAATTGCACGCCTCTAAGATGTCGACGTTGGGAGAAATGGCGGCCGGTATTGCTCATGAGCTTAACAATCCACTCGCCATCATTGATGGCATGGCCTGGATGACAAAAAGCCAAATCGCTGAGGGCATATCAAACAATGAAGTCGTTGTTGAGAATTTAGATAAAATCACCAGGATGACAGAGCGCTCATCCAAAATCATCAAAGGTTTAGTCTCATTTTCCCGTGATGCGGATAGTGATGAGATGGAAAAGATTGACCTAAACGTAGTGATTCAAGACACACTAGATCTATGTAAAAATCGAATTCATAAGAGAAATATTAGCCTCGAATGCGAAATCATAGGCACATTTTACTCTTGGGGAAAAGCCGTCCAGATTTCCCAGGTCATTCTAAATTTGATCAATAATGCTTCGGATGCAATTGAGGGAACAAGTAATCCTTGGATAAAAATTCAAATTAAAAAAAATGATCAGATGTGGGACATTTCCGTAATTGATTCAGGTCAAGGGATTCCTCAGGCCGTAGTCGATAAAATGATGTTCCCATTTTTTACTACTAAAGCCCCAGGAAAGGGCACGGGCCTTGGCCTAAGTATCTCGAAAACAATTCTTCAAAATCACAATGGTCGATTTGAGTATCATTTGAATAACCAGAATACATGTTTTACTTTATCTCTAGCAATCAATCAAACGGGCTCACCTACCTAAGCAAATCTTCACAAAGGCAATAGCGAAGCGGGTTAATACTAACTCACTTTAGAGAGGATGAAAAAAAGTAACAAGAAGGTGAAGAAACAAACCTATTTACCTTGAATTTCAAGAATGTTGATTCATAACTTTCAAAAGACATGTAATTCAACATTGATTTAATCTTCATTCTTTCGCTATCTCTACTTGAATAGCAGATTAACCTATAAAAAGTTCATTTCAACTGGTGAGTAGAATAAGAATCAGGTAAAAATTAAAGTATGAAATTATTTGCCACTGCCTTTGTTTTTGTTCACTTGACTTTCCTGGCACATGCTCAGTGCCCAAGCCCTGTTGATATTCTCGTTGTAGGGGACTCTCAGTCAGGTGCAACTTGGTCCAAGACCTATTTCGGAAATTTTTTGGCCAGCTGTCTGCAAGGAAATTTTGTCATTTATGGCCGCGGCGCAACAGTGCCGGCAAACTGGATTGGTAGCGGAGGAATGGACCATATCGAAACCATCCAGAGAACCAGCTCCAACAATCATCTAAATATCGGTGCCGGGGAAACTGTACCTTTATGTAAGAAAAGAATTGGCCCGATGCTGGAAGCCCACACCCCTAAGAAAGTTCTGTTCCAGTTTGGTGGCAATATGATCACGTCAGCTGAAGATGTAGTGATACAGCAGGTTGATCGTTTGATGGTGACTGCCATGGAAAAAGGTATAAAATCACAAAATTGTTTTTTTCTTATGCCAACATATGAAATGGAAGTAGAGAGTCGGCGCAACGTTCCTCATCGCAATCTGAGCAATGTTCAAAAAATTAACAGGCTCATCACTCAAACAATTGCTGGGCGCTGTCAGGTGATTGATGGGTTGGATGTCATGAAAGATTCACCTTACTTTGATGGCAAAGAGCTTTTGCGTCGTGTGCCGATTGAAGGCAAACCTGGCTGTGGTGGAGCAGCGGTGAACGATAATGTGCATGTTTGTGGTGAAGCAGCTCGGGATCTGTCTGAGCGGGTATGCGCAATCATACAACCTTAGAAAACAACTGCCGTGGCAAATAAATCTTTAAGACTAAAGTCTACTCGTGCTTCTCCTGAAGTCTCATTTATCGGATGACCTGCGGTCTCTCTAAATAAAGAAAATCTTCAGAGCTTTTTGCCGGATTCGGCTGAAATTTACGAGACGGACTTATATAAATTAATTATCACCCAAGAAGATCGAGCGACTCTTTTGCTTAATCAATAAAGCTTTATTTAGTCGATTGAGTCACTAAACTATCATGCTTTTTAATGATTCTATCAATTTTTATTCTCGCCTCGGAAACTGGAATTATTAAAAAATCTGAAAGAATACAAAAAACGATGGTTCCTTTATTAGTCTCAAGGAATCCACTCAAAGAAGCCGTTTTATTAAGGGTCCCAGTTTTTGCAAAAAGACGTCCCTTTAAAGATGATAAACGATTCTGAAGCGTTCCAGTCTCTCCAGGCTGTGCCATAAGCTCTTTAAAGCGATCATAATGCTTATTACGCCTAATAAGCTTCAAAAGCTCAACCTGCACCTTACAAGTAGTTTTGTTGCTATAGCTCAATCCAGATCCATCGGCCGCTTGAAAGGAATCATCACTTATTGGGAGCCCCTGATCACGAAAGAAATCCTCCATGGCCAACACACCCCCAAGGCCTTGGGCCGTATCATCTGCCATGTAATTGACACTCTTCTTGAGCATCTCCGCAAGATAAGTATCCGTTCTAAATGCATTTTGGATTGCCCACCAGGCGGTAAATATTTTCATCGTTGAAGCTGGCTTAAGGAGGACATCTGGAAAAGAAGAAGTCATTAAGGTGTTAGAACCATCAGCTGCTATAAGTTCAAAAACCTGGGACCAAGTTTCCGATTGTGAGCTGGCTTCTGAAGAGTCAAATAAAAATTCGGGAGTGCTCTCAAAGTCATAGGCTTGAGCTGAATAAGAAAAGAGGCATAATATAAAAATTAAATTTTTCATGCGCTAAGACTACTATGGAGGAAAGCCTGAATTCAAATGACAAAAGCTGACATTAAAGAATAGCAAGTCTAAGGCAGCTTAACCACTCAAGTTCAAAATCTATTATTTGGCATAGTTATTATACCGCAAATGTTCTGTGATATCACATAGAGCACGTATGTTCTCGATACGCTTGCTGACGAGAATCGGGGCCAATCGGTGGATGTCATGGAGAGGAACGTATAACAACGATTACTAGGGTTTAAAACGAAGGCCAAAAGACTCTAAGCGGAAGGCCGCAAACGGCGAGATGAGAACGTCACCATAGAACACGAGGCCAAACTTCAATGGTGCTTACTCTATAAAGAGAAGAAGCGCTGACAGGTTTTTAATTAATATTATTTGGCAAAATAATACCAACGTTTTTATATGAGACTTCATGTGAAGCACGAGTTGAGTTTAGTCTTTAAAAAATAATTTTAAAATTTGCACTTGGTTTGAAGATATTTCATGAATTGGTTACGAAAGGATAAATTGTTGAAAAGTAAAATGGCCCCCGAACAAAAAGATTCGGAGGCCAACTTTTAATTATCTAGAAGCAGCTGGTTTTACAACTTCACAGCAAACTTTTTTACCGGCAAGCATTTCTACTTTAGGATTTTTTGAAGAGCAACAAAGCACTCCTTCTCCCTGAATATTTAAAGCTTCGCCCTTAACACTGAAAAGCCCCTTGGCCTCACAAGGATCCTTAGGGATGTCCACACAACACTTATAGGCCTGTGGGTTACCAGAGGCACCAGAAGCGGCTTTACACTTTGCATAGAGATCAGCATAAGCTGGATTTGTTGCAAGTTGAGTGAACGGGTAAGCAACACTAACTGAAGGTGGATTACAAGCAGGGCCGGAAGGAACAGTCACACAGCACTTGTAGGCCTGTGGATTGGCCGAGGCACCAGAAGCGGCTTTACACTTTGCATAGAGATCAGCATAAGCTGGATTTGTTGCAAGTTGAGTGAACGGATAAGCAACACTCACCGAGGGTGGGTTACAAGCAACTTCACAACCAGGGAGTCCAGGAACACAGCATTCTTTAATTGTGGTGCTCCATTCGCAAGAGACCCCAGAATTCACCTGAATACAACGCTGGCGAGCAAAAGAGACTCCTTGAGGGTTTCCAAGATTTAGTGAAGACATAGAGCAATCATAAGAAGGATTCGCGTTCGGTTTGGCCTTACAGCAAGTACCGCTTTGAGCAACTGGCTTCTTCCAGCGACAGCAATCTGCCCCAGCAACACTACTTGGAC
>CAMDQH010000104.1 GCA_945905815.1 Bacteriovorax stolpii
TGGATTCAGCCGTTCTTCAGATGATAAAAATCAAGTCCGACCAGAATTTACGGCCAACCAAAGTCTGGCTGCACCTACATCAGTTCCTAATTACAGCTCTATTCCAAAAGAAACCTTTGAACAGTCCAAAGAGATAACTGATCTTGACCCTGCTTTTGATAAAAAAACTGATGAACAAAAGTTATCAACATATAAAGCTTTAGAAGAATTCAAAGAAGAGAGTGGGACTGCACCGGATTTTAGTACGACTCAAGCAATTAAAGATCTTGAAAATAAAATAGCGACCAAAACTCAGGAAATAAATGAGGCCGATAAAAATAAAGTCGAGGCAAATAAATCAGCTCAGGGTAGTGGACAGGTTGGTAATTTTCGAAATATCGCAAGCGTCATTAATCCGCCCATCTCAAATGTTCCGATGTTGAGTCAATTTCCAAGAACAAGTCCTGTCCCTTCGACCGAAAAGAATAAGGCGAAAGCCCAAGCTTCGTATGAAGCGGCTCTCTTAAATATGGGGACCGGTCAAATTGTCATTCAGGGTAGCAATGCTGAAGGCCCTTTTGTTGTCGCAGAGATCATTACAGCTGATGACTCCGAGGGTGTCTATCCCTTTAAAAACTTAAAAAATCCCGATGTCTTAAGCGAGTTCCTTGCACTAAAAGTTGGGGACAAGATTAAAACTGGTGAGTCGATTAAGATAAAGGATCCAAATTCAAATGATTACTTTGTCATTAAGGCGACTAAAAAAGATGGAGTCACGGCCTATCAACTTATCCCTTTTGTTAAAAAAGAGGTCATAAGGATTAGTACGAGAGCGCAGCTGAAACACGCCTTGAATCCTAAGTATTAATAGCATAACCACTTCTTAGTCATAAGAATGCTTAAAGGTATCTAGTCGGATACCGATAGGTTGGGTGGAGAAAAATACGTGAAAAAATTATTTATTTTGATGATTCTACTTTTAGTCATTCCGGTTGCTTCGGCTTTTGGAGACGATTACGACGATTATGAAGATGATTATGGTGATTACGATTATGCTTTTATTGACTACAAAAATAATGTTGCCTCTGATTGTAATGATAAAGATAAGTATACAAATGATATATTTAAAACTGGTTGTGATGGTTCTCAAAGTACCAAGCAATTGTGTAAATGTGTACGGAGACAAGCTGAGCGAAATATACTCATTAAAGCTAATTTAAATAATAACCTGGTTATCACGGAATCGATAACTAAAATGCAAACTGAGTATACCAAAAAGTTCGTTAATGTTTTTTCGCAGATGACGATCGAAGCCGACGTCCAAGAATCAATCCTTGGTATTGGAAAACCAGACAATGGCAAAATAGCAAATTGTACCCCTGCACTTTTTGCAGGCAGGGTTAAGACAAACATGGTAAATCACTTTAAGGAGCAGGATGCGCTTTTAAAGGACATGCTGGTTAAGAAAACAAAGCAATATAAGAATAGATGTGAAAAATTAGGATTTTTCAGTAAGGTCGCGAGATTTGCTTCCCTTGCAGTAAATGGGAAAGAGGAGCAAGAGAACCGCGATAATACTGATTGTGCCCGACGTAAAGCGGAGTTGGACTTAATTAACAAAAATATAACCCGCGAACCCATAAGCGAAGCAGATGGTCAATGCCATGATTCGGCATCAAAATTAACTAAAATTGCAATTGAAAAACGATTAGAAATAGCGATCAAGCATTATGAAGATACACGTAATGGTGAAATGGCTAAAAATTCTAGAAAGATGTTAAGTGACATAAAAAATAAGACTCCAATTCCAAGTCCGGAAGGTACTTGTCCTCGTACGCCAACTGATTATGCAACATCGTTTCTTGCTGAGTTTGATAAAGAGTATTCAAACAAGAATATTGGTGGCGTCATTCCTCGTGATGGTAATTGTTCTCCGGAAACGATTCAAAAGCATAGAGAAAAAACTGATCCTGGAAATCTGGAGGGTGTTGCATACGCTGAAGTCGAGCTATGTAATGCAATGGAAAATATGAACGTAGCTTTGGCAGATGATCTAAGGCTTCAATACGCTGAAAAGCCACAATCTGATTGCATAAGTTTTGCTGAATTTAAAACATTTGATGGTATGCCAAATGAGGCCTTGTTTGACCGCTTTGCCAATGATAGATTAGGAGACTTGCTTGATGCTCCAAAGAAATTAAATACTGATGATGAAAAGGCTCGATATAAGTTTTTAAGAGCAAATCCTTTAATCGCAAAACTTTCACAAAATGCAAAGACCAAAAAAAAACTTAGTGGCATGCTTCGGAAGTTGGGAAAAGAACTAAAAGATAAAAGCAACAAAGAGAAATTGAATGGATATTTAGAGTTTTTGAGAGACACGAAGAATGGACTCAAATCTCTCCTTGAAAATGAAGAAGAGACTAATCTTGCGAGTGCATATGCATGTGAAGAAATGACGAAAAATTTCACGGCCATCCAGGTTTCAAACGATTTGCCACCAATTCCTCCAACCAAAAAAAATGGTGACATCAGCTTTAACGACGACTCAGAGAAAATTCAACGCTGCCAAATTGACGTAAATAATAAAGTATCTATAACGAAGCTCCAGAAAACTCTTCAAAATAGCCCAGTTTTCTCATTGGCCCCTGACGATCCTGTTAAAGATGCAAAAGATATCAAAAAGAATTATCAGGATTTTAAGAACGAAAACTGTCCCGATTACGCGGAAAAAATCGCTGGATGCTCAGACAAATCACCAGAGGGATACGAAAAATGTCGCCAGACCTATTTAGGCAGATCAAACTTTAAAGATCAAAACGAAACAATGAAAAAAAATGGAGTACCTGCACATCATTTAGATTGGAATCAGATGGGAAAATCCACTGATGAGAAGCGCCATGATGAAAAATTTCAAACTTGGTTTAATGATAATATTCGCTCAAAAATGAGTACATCTTCTGTAATGACGAAAGGACATGAGAGAGAGTTTATTTCTGACAAAGCAAAGGATCAGTCCTATGCCTCAGGTGCTTCAATTTCTAAAGGATTGGACACCAATGATACTGGTGAGTCAGGGGGAGATCAAGGCAGGTCATCTGGTATTTCAAACAATGTCGTTCAGCAAACTAATGAACCCGCAGTCAACCCTGGGCAGTTCATTCCTCCATTCCTTGATAATGCAAATAAAACAGATAATGTTGTTTCGGCCGATCTAGACGATAAAGAAGAAGATAAACCATTATCTAAAACTGCTTTAGAAGAGATAGTTAAGGATTCAGAAGAAGAACTTAGTCAAACAGTTGATCCCAAGAAAAAAGAAGATCTTAAAGATGCAATAGCTCAAGCTAAGAGTCAAATCAAGGAGCTTGAGGATAAGGCCGATAGACTGGTCCAAGCTCCTTTTCGGTCTCCGGCCTCAACAAACTTTAGTACGGCCACAAACTCAGCTGTTGGAACCAATAATTCTGTATCAGCTTTTTCTAACGGAGGCGGTAGTCGTGCTCAGATTTCCAATACTCAAGTAGGGAACAAGTCTCAAGCATCTCGAAATAAGGCGCTACTGCAAGCTAATGGTGAAAGTATTACTATTGATAAGACTTCTAAGCTTGTTTTCAGTAATGAGCCAGTTGTCAGTTCTACTGATCTTGTTGTAGCAGTTTCACTCACGCCAACGAGTGATCTCTTTGCCGATATTTCAACAAATGCAGCAAATCTTGAGCAATATTTACTAAACAATCTTACTGTCATTCCTGTAAATCAAACCGTTTCGATTAAATGTCAGGGCCCTGCTTGTGATCCTAAAGCGAACGAGATTTTTCTGCATGTTTCAAAAGATACTAACAATAAAATTGTTATCAGCTCTGTCTCAAGGAATACACCTGTAAAAAGAGTATTTGAACGCGATAATGTGCTTAAGATTTTGAAAAACGAAACTAAAACTTAATTAGTGAATTCTCTAATCCTTTCAACAATCCAATGAGGGTCATCGGCCGAAAGGTCATGGCCCGCGGTTGGGTGCTCAAAAATTGGTGACTCCCATCTTTTAGCGATTGCCCTAGAACAATCAACACTGACCATTCTGTCATGCACGGAACCCAAAATGAGGACGGGTAAGGCGGGTTTAAAGTTGCCAATGCGAAACAAACCGCCAGCAGCAAGTTGTCGGATCGTATTAGTCAGACTAACTGGTCGATCCTTTTGAATTTCTTCCCAAAGATTTAGTGTCTCATCAAAAATATTTTTATGATTGCTAATCAAACGCAGGATATGGGCCTCTTTGGCGCGTCCTTTAAGAACTGGAACTTTGAGCAGATGGATGAGAGCACTGAACTTTAAACGGTCAAAGACGGTTGAGATCCCGCCGTAGCTGGTGTTAACAAGAATCGCTTTATGAAAGTCTTGCGGATAATCTTTAAGCCATTGGGCAGCGATCATGCCACCAAGTGAGATGGCCAAAAGGATGCACTCTTCGTTTTCTTGTTTTTGTTCGAGGTAAACCCGACGCATTGATTCAACCATTTTTTTGACTGAAAGTGGGGAAGGGGAGCGGAAATAGACCCCAGCTCCCGGAATATCGATGGCGGTGATCCTACAATTTGGATTGGCCTCACTTAAAAGGTCTGGAAAATTACCCCAATGTCTGGCCTCGCGAATTAATCCGCGGAAAAGAAAAAAATGTTTTTGCTTTGTCATAGGTAAGTATCTTACACTTTTTTTATGAGTTTGCAGGAGTATTACGAAGATTCATTTAAGTCCGACCAAGGTCGTGGCCCATCCGATATGATGGCCGAAGTGGTTCAATCCACTAAAGGTCTCGCAAACTATGCTCTTGAATGCAAAACAAAATTTCTGAGTGATATAGACTGGCAAGATATGAAGGTGCTTGAAATGGGCTCTGGGCGGGGTGGCCTGGGTCTTCATCTGGCGCGGCTTGGATCAGATGTTACCTTGGTGGATTTTTCACCTTCAGCACTTGAGCAAGGTGGACGTTTATTCGCTCTTGAAAGTTTTACTCCAAAAATTATTAAGGCAGATGTTACACATCCGGATGTTTCATTGCCTGATAAATACGATCTGATTGTGGATTCACATTTACTGCATTGTCTCATCACGGATCCGGAAAGATTTTCCTACCTGCAGCTTGTCAGAGATCATCTCAAGGATAACGGAATTTTTATTGCGGAGACTATGGTTCATCGTAAAAAACTTTATATCCCTGACGGATTCATGTTCGATCCAAACAATGTGCTGTGGCAAATGTTTGGCGAGTGGAAGCCTGTGCGAAGAATTCTAGATAGTCTGGACCTAGAAAAAGAGCTCAACGAGGCAGGATTTAACATCACTTATTACATGTACTACGCAAATTATGGCTTTGTTCCGCATCCCACTTTTATGGAAATTCCCAGCGAGATCCTGCCAGCTTCGGTTAGAATGGTTTTACGAAAAAAACAAATATAGTCCGGTTAGAAAAAATAATACTCTAGGTCAAATAGATAACAATCTTATAATACTTATAATAATAAATGGAGATACATATGACGAAAATTTGGCATAAAGGCTACGATGCAGGGGTCCCTTACGAAATTAATCCTAACGAGTATTCATCGATAAATGATGTTCTTGAAGTAGGTTTTACTAAATTCAAAGATCTTCCGGCCTTCCATAACATGGGAACAACACTTACCTATTCAGAAATTGAATTATTAAGTCGTAAATTTGCGAGTTATTTGCAAAATGATTTGCAACTTCAAAAAGGTGACCGTGTCGCCATTATGATGCCAAACATTCTTCAGTATCCAATTGCCCTTTTTGGTGTGCTTAGAGCTGGATTGGTCGCTGTAAACGTTAACCCACTTTATACCCCAAGAGAGCTTGAGCACCAGTTAAAAGATGCTGGCTGTAAGGCGATTGTTATTTACGCCAATTCAGCTGCGGTACTCGAGAAAATTCTTGCTAATACTCCAGTGAAGACAGTAATCCTGACTGAGATTGGTGACATGTTGAAATTTCCAAAAAACTACATTGTCAATTTTGTTATTAAAAATGTAAAAAAAATGATTCCTGCTTTTAATATTCCAAATGCTGTTGATTTTAAAGAGTGTCTTGCAAAAGGCGCTGCCGAAAAGTTCAAAAAAGCTGATGTTAAGCTCGATGATACGGCCTTCCTTCAATACACCGGCGGAACAACAGGAGTGGCAAAAGGTGCAATCCTAACTCACAAAAACATTGTGGCAAATATGGTTCAGGCCCGCGCCTGGATAAAGAATTTGATTACTGATGGAAAAGAAATTATTATCACTCCGCTTCCGCTTTATCATATATTTTCACTGACAGCGAACTGTTTCATCTTTAACAGTGTAGGTGCGCTTAACGTTTTAATCACTAACCCACGTGATATCCCAGGATTTGTTAAAGAACTTCAAAAATGGAAATTTACTGCCATCACTGGAGTGAACACTCTTTTTAATGGTCTTCTTAATAATGAAGAATTTAAGAAATTAGATTTCTCGCACTTAAAAGTTTCTCTGGGCGGTGGTATGGCCGTTCAAAAATCTGTTGCTGACAGATGGAAACAAGTTACAGGTCGTCCATTAATCGAAGCCTACGGCCTGACTGAAACTTCGCCAGCAGCTTGTATTAATCCAATGACACTTATAGACTACAATGGACTTATAGGGCTTCCACTTCCATCAACTGAAATTGAAATTAAAGATGACAACGAAAAAACGGTCCCACTTGGTGAAATTGGCGAAATCTGTATACGTGGGCCACAGGTTATGGCCGGTTACTATAATCGTCCTGACGAGACAGCAAAAGTCATGACTAAAGATGGCTTTTTTAAGACTGGTGATCTTGGTTATATGAATGAGCAAGGTTATTCGAAAATTGTTGATCGTAAAAAAGATATGATTCTGGTTTCTGGATTTAACGTTTTTCCTAATGAACTTGAAGACGTTATCTCTCAGCACCCACAGGTTCTCGAATGTGCAGCAATCGGTATTCCGGATGAGAAATCGGGTGAAGCAATTAAAGTATTCATCGTTAAAAAAGACGAAGGCTTAAATAAAGAAGAAGTTATAAAGTTTTGTCGTGAACAATTAACTTCATATAAAGTGCCAAAAATCATCGAATTCAGAAATGATTTGCCAAAATCTAACGTAGGTAAAATCTTGAGAAAAGATTTACGTGCAGAAACAATGGCGAGTACTAAAGCTTAAGTTATAATCATTCAATATATGGTAAAGAGGGGCAGGCCAAAACCTACCCCTTTCTCTATCACCAATCTCAAGCTTACCAAACGCACTTGATTTTCTCGCAATTACTTACAAAGCGGTCCTATGGGCGAATATCGAGAGTTTACACCTTAATAAGTTAGCAAAAGTAAGTAAAAGAACATTTCCAACACTGGAAATAAAACTCTAGAATGGTAGTAAGCAGCAATTAAGAATCAAGGATGATTTGATAGACCAGAGAAGGACTTCTGGCGTTGAATGTCGCCAAAATAGGGCCCGTGCAGGGGCCCTTTTTTTTTCCATTTATCTAAGAAGATCTTCCAAAGTTAAAGAAGCCGCAGTTTTTGCATCTTTGTATTTTATGATGAGAGCACACTGAAGCTGTAGACCATTTTCTTTTGCCCAGACATTTTTTGAGAAAGGACGTGTACCAGGAACTACCACTGCATAAGCTGGAATGGGTTCACCTGGATTTAGGATCCTTTCATTCACACAGTCATATACTGGAATGCCTTTAGAGAGAACCACACCTGGGGCAATTACAGCTCCTTCAGAAACCTGAACACCCTCAACAATCACAGCACCGGCACCCACGAAGGCATTATCTTCGATAACAACGGGTGTTTGTCCAATCGGTTCAAGAACTCCACCGATTTGAACCCCGGCCGATAAATGCACATTCTTGCCAATCTGAGCACAGCTACCAACGAGAGCGTGGGAATCGATCATGGTGCCAGAATCAAC
>CAMDQH010000105.1 GCA_945905815.1 Bacteriovorax stolpii
AGAGAAGAAGAATATTGCGCAAGTTCATTCTTAATTGAAGCATAACTTTTGACAACTGCCCACAGGCCGAATTACATTTTAGAAAACTTATTCGGAGATTCAATGAAGCTTATTCTTGTCATCATTATAATGTTCACGACCTCATCGCTTTTAGCGACTACTAATCAATTAGGTGCCGGACTTATGCTTGGTAATCCGACAGGTCTGAATGCGAAATATTGGTTAGATGATAATAAAGCGATTGACGGTGGACTTGCATTTTCATTTGGAAAGCATACTGATTTCAGCATTCATTCTGATTATCTTCTCCATAAAAAGAGTGCCTTCTTCTTTAACGATGTTCATGCTCTTGATTTGTACTACGGCCTAGGAGGACGTTTTGAATTTGCTGATTCTTTAGAGCTTGGCCTAAGAGTTCCTGTTGGTGTTGCTCACCGTTTCACTGATCGGCCAGCAGATATCTTTGGCGAAGTTGCTCCCATCTTAGACTTTATTGGAACGACTGGATTGGAGTTACATCTGGCGGTAGGGGCAAGATACTATTTTTAACGATCTTTTGGCTTGTTGCGTTATTTGATCGTTATTTTTTCTTTGATTGATACTGCCTTGCCATAAATCTCAGTGATTCTGATTTCTCCACCCAAATTTTCTTCAACGGGGTCGCCTTTTTTGAGAGGATTTATCCTCACCGCATAATCAGCTTCAAATTTAACAGTTCCTTTTTCACCAGTGAGTTTTGCCGACCTTATCGCCAGATTGATAATGGGCAGAGATTCTAAGGTTGCAGTAATTTTATTTTCACAAAACAAATGATTAAAATTTTGAAGGTTCTTTAGTTTTAAATCGGTATTGAATGGTTTGAGGACTGCCGGATAGACGATTCCCTCAACATCGCAGCCAGGTTTAAATGTGTAGGTCAAAGCAGCAGTTTTTCGCATGAGAATAACGTCGATCCAGACAATTTTATGTTTATCACATTTCGCAACACTGAAATCTTTTAAAAGAGTCTTTGGGTCTTGAACCGATCTTTGAAGAATTGGGGATATAAGGGCGCGCAAGGACTTCTTGGCCTCCTCGGTCTCAGTTGCTGCTCTGGCATGTGAAGCAAACGCAATAATGGTAAAAAACAATATTCTCTTCATAATTCCTCATCCGTTTACAATTCTTACTTAAGTTGGAACAATATACCTCTATAAGGGGTTTTATGAAAGGGTTTGCATTTTTAGTCTTTTTTGTTTCTTTTAGTACTCTTGCTTGCGACGGAGGGATGGCGATGAAGCGCATTGTTTCGATTCCTGAGCATTCAATTCTTGCTAATGATATGACTGAGAAAGAATTCAAAGACTCAATTAAAGCATTTGAGAACTTTTTCTCTCCATCAGTTGATCGTGAATATAATGGTGATTTAATTGTATTCGGTTCATGGGCCTCAAACACCGTTAATGCTTATGCCGAAAAATCTGAAAATAAAGTTATGATCACTATCTATGGCGGGCTTGCCCGTCACAAAGCAATAACAAAAGATGGATTTACGGCCGTACTTTGTCATGAGTTAGGTCATCACTATGGCGGATATCCTAAGAAATCTGGAAACAAGTGGTCAAGTGCTGAAGGCCAGGCCGATTATTATGCCACGATGAAGTGTCTAAGAAGAATCTGGGAAAAAGAAAATAATGAACTCGCACTAGGTGACCAGGTCATTACGTTTGCCCTCAAAAGTGAGTGTGCCAAAACTCATAGCGACGCTAAGGCGCAAGCTCTTTGTCACAGAATGGGGCTGGCCGGAAGATCGGTATCGCTAATGATTCAAGATCTCGATCATGATTCAATTGAACCAAAATTTGAAACTCCCGATACACTTGTTGTTCGATCAATGAGTTATTTGCATCCATTTGCACAATGTCGTCTCGACACATTTTTTCAAGGTGCCATTTGTCCGGTCTCTGAGTCAGTTGAGTTTGATGATGATGACCAGACCGCAGGTGCATGCCACGTAAAATTAGGCGACACCCGAGGTCTGCGTCCGAAATGTTGGTTTCTTTCTAGTAATTAAGGGCGAAGCCAATGGCAAGTATACCCACCAGCATTCTTTTTTAAGTAATCCTGGTGATACTCTTCGGCTGGATAAAATTTTGTGGCCGCTAAGACCTGAGTTACGATTGGTTTATCCCATTTTTTAGATGCGTCTACTTTCTTAATCACATCAAGGGCAACTATCTTCTGTTCATCAGATTGATAGAAGATTGCTGAGCGGTACTGAGATCCTTTGTCATTTCCTTGTTGATTCACTGTCGTCGGATTATGCATTCTGAAAAAGTAGCCTAAAATTTCAGCATAAGTAATTTTTGAAGGATCAAATTCCACTTCAATCGATTCTGCATGATTAGTCGTCCCAAGTTTCACGATTTCATAAGTTGGGCGATCAACTGATCCACCAGTGTAACCGACAGTGGTGTTGGTTACCCCTGGTATGGCCCTGAGGATATCTTCCATTCCCCAAAAGCATCCACCGGCCAGAGTTGCGATTTCTTTTTTCATTGGTTTTGCCCCTAAGTGCAGAGTAAATAAAATCGAAAGCATGAAAGTCAGTATTTTCATAAACACCCCTATACATCATGGACTAGTTTAGTAGATTTTGTCCATGTTTGGAAAAGAAGTGGAGCGGACAACTTGGAAATAAAAAAGTCTTACCCTTTTTATAAAGTTATTCTGCTAATATTAGGTATGACTCCATTGAAGGGCCCGGATGGGTTTAACCAATTTTATCTTGAGATGTATGGCGAGCGTTGGGCCACACTGAAAGAGGCGCTGCTTGCTCCCAAGAAGCACGTTGCAGTTTTAAATCCCTTTAGTAAATTTAAGTTCTCGGAAACACCTCTCCATGTGACAGGCGTGTCATTTGAACATGATGTGAGAGAAAGTTTTCCTCAACCAGAAAAAACCGAAGAAGGTTATACAAATTATTATTTGATGGATGCGGCAAGCATTCTTCCGGTAGAAGCTCTGGACCTGCATCCAGGGGAAAGAGTCGTCGATCTGTGTGCAGCACCTGGTGGCAAAAGTTTTTTAATGGCGCTGAAATTAAAAAATCAGGGACTCTTAGTTTCAAATGATCGTTCGGCCGCCAGACGAGCACGCATTCACCGCATCTTTGATGATTATTTTCCAAAGACGGAACAAAAAATACACACCATCACTTCCTATGATGCGACCAAGTGGAGTCTCTACCAGAAAAGTAATTACGATAAGGTTCTGCTGGATGCTCCTTGCTCTTCAGAGAGGCACGTGCTGGAAGATTCCAAGGAGCTCGCCATGTGGGCACCTGGAAGAACTAAGGCGATCGCTATCACTCAGTTTGCGATGCTGGCATCAGCGCTTGATATTATCAAAGTCGGTGGCACTATTGTGTATTCGACATGTGCACTCTCTAAATTAGAAAATGACGGAATCATTGCCAAGCTTTATCAAAAGCGGGCAGGGCGCTTTGAGCTGATTCATAAAGAGTTTGCTTTCGGTGAGCCGACAGAGTTTGGTTGGCAGGTGTTGCCGGACACTTCAGGGTGGGGACCGTTTTATTTAGCTGTGATTAAGAGAGTTAGATAGATATTTATTTATCCGTAGGCATTTTATAATCACCTGGATTTATTTTTTTCATCAGACTCATGACCAGAGCTTCAGCGAAGGAATGTTTGTTGTGAACCTTATAGACTTCATCTTCGTGGTATGAGGCTTTTTCATCCTGAGCAATAATATCATTCATGGCCTTCATATCGATCTGGGAAGTAATGATTTTCAGTACATCTTGGATCTTCTGTTTTTCTTCTGGTGAAAGATCACTATCAAGTTTTGCTAGCACTCGAATATGATTAACTAAAAACCCACGATCGGCAGGACTTTTGATCAAAGGCAAGATCTTTTCAATGGCAGGAGGATTTTTAAGATCTTGTACGAGAATTTTTAATTGGTCACCTGAAAAAGCAAGAGTGCTAAGCTTTGATTCAATCCACTCATTTTCCTTGGGAGCAAGAAAACCATCAACAAAACAAAAAGAGAAACAAGCTCTCCAAAGGTTAAATTTACTCTCTTCCATTTTGTGCTCCTTATTCTTTCATAAAGGATAATACGTTTTCTAACATGGGGGGAGGGAAAACCGAATAAAACTTAAATACTTGTCCAGATAGTTGATCTTTATGCTTAGAAAGCTCTCTCCCTTTCATCGATTTTTTCATGAATTAGTTGAGAATAAGTTCATGAACATAAATCTTTACAAATTTTTTAGGGTATTGGTAATTGTCCTGTTATCGCTGATCTTGTTCGCGAGACTCTGCTAAACTCATGGGTTAAGAAATTGTTCGTTAGTTATTTGTCATGGTTGGTCGATTGCGGCCGTTAACTATCCAGAGCCGGCCTGACTTCTTGCGGGTCTAAATATGATCTACAGGCCATTTGCGAACTAAAATGACTAGAGCGACAAT
Organism: Bacteriovorax stolpii; assembly: GCA_945905815.1. GTDB lineage: Bacteria > Bdellovibrionota > Bacteriovoracia > Bacteriovoracales > Bacteriovoracaceae > Peredibacter. The sequence continues at coordinate 4,476 of CAMDQH010000105.1, forward strand.
TGTTTTTCGATGATGTCAAAGAACCCATTCCATTCTTGGGCATCATCTGTCAGTGCCTGAGTTTCTTGTGCCCATGAGTTAAAACCTATGACTTCACCTGCAGCAGGGCCACACACTGCTTCCGGTTGGTGAGAGTAATAACTCCAATTTGTTGACCAACAGCCAGGATAATATTCAGCGTAAAGAGCTTCCATCATCTCATTGAGATGATTCATTGTAGTTTGCGGGAATGGAGTTCTAAGGTAAGGGATCAAGATCTTGGAGAACTCTGTCTGAAGTACATCGCGTTTTATAATGGCATCAAATTTTTCTTCATATATATCAATCATACCAAACTTCGCCGATATAATAGTGTAGCCGCGAGCAGGGTAGTTTCTCTTGGGAAAGCAGTAATTTTTAAAAATCACCATTTCGCTCGCAACATACATGCAGCTTTGAATACTATTAAAGCCAGTAACTAGACCTGTTTCTTTGTAACTGAATTTTGAGTTTCTGATTTCACTTACAAGCTCTTTAATCGACCTGACTTCATAAGCTTGGCCATAGGCAGCAGTTAAAGAAGTTGTGAGAAGGGTAAAAAGCAAGAATAGTTTTTTCATGTCACTAGGTTAAGCGAATAGAAGAGTGCATGTCAAAAGGCTACTTATCACTTTGATTTTGGAGGGAATCTAGATCTTCTTAATGCAATGAATGCTATTGTCAATAAAACCCGCCCCGAACCAACCACGGGCAAAACCATATAACCTGTCTGACTCTTGTTCTAAATCTGATTCCTTGAACTGAAGTTGCAAAAAATTATGAGAACGAGTTTCAAACATTAATTCTGTTCTGTTGTTAGCTTGAATGACCTCCGAGACGATACCGTTATAATAAAATTCACCCGTCTGAATATCTCTAATGATAAGGCTCGACATGTCACCAGCAGTTTTAAGTTCAAGTTTGATCATACCGGATCGGCAATTGTAATCGGCAGCAAGGGCACTTAAGGAAATGAACAGGGAACATAGAAGTAATTTCATTCGCTATAAATACCATAGGAGGCCTATAAATTGGCATTTTGTATAAAAACTTCACGGATATTATTCTTACGGCGACCAATTGATAGGTTTGATACCTTTAGAATTCAAATAGGTGTTGGTTTGTGAAAATGGTTTTGAGCCAAAAAAACCTCGATAACTTGAAAGCGGAGAAGGGTGAACTGATTTAATAATAAAATGTTTTTTACTATCAACTTTCTGCGCTTTCTTTTGTGCCGGACTACCCCACAAAATAAAAACCAGATTTTCTTTTTTCTCGTTCAATAGCTCAATGATTTTATCTGTGAATTGTTCCCAGCCTTTAAGGTGATGACTTCCAGCTTTTCCATCTTCGACCGTGAGAACATTATTAAGTAAGAGAACGCCTTGTTTTCCCCAAGCATCAAGACATCCATGAATTGGTGGCGTGATGCCTAGATCATCTTTTAGTTCTTTAAAAATATTCACCAAAGAAGGTGGGATTTTTACTCCAGGCTTAACTGAAAAACATAACCCATGGGCCTGGTTGGGTCCGTGGTACGGATCCTGACCTAAAATAACCACCTTCACTTGATCAAATGGTGTGAGGTTGAGGGCCGCAAGAATGTCTTGAGATTGAGGATAAACAGTCTTTTGGGCCTTTTCTTCTTGGACTAAAAAAGTCCGAAGATCGCTCATATAGGTCTTTTTGAGCTCGCTACCCAGCAATTCTTTCCATGATTTTTCTAACTTAAAGTCTCTCATATAGGAAATTCAACATTTTAGCTCCAAACTGTCACCCCTAAACTTGTGCTTAGACCAGAAAAAATACTACAATAGAGTATGAACTCGCGCCGCTACGTTATCTGCGACATTGAGGCCACTGGACTCCACGAAGAAAAAGAAATCATCGAAATCGCCCTTATTACCTATCAAGACGGAAAAATTACTGATGTTTATGAGACGCTGATCAATCCTATGAAAGAGGTATCGGCTTTTATTCAAGATTTGACTTCAATATCGCAAAGACAAGTTTCCGAGGCCCCCAAGTTTTATGAAGTTGCTGATGCTATTAGGATGCGACTTGAGGGAAATGTTTTTGTTTCCCATAATACAGACTTTGATTTTGGACTGCTTCGTAAAAAGTACCTTGAGATGGGACAAGATCTCAAGATGAAACATTTTTGTACTTTGAAAGTCGCCCAACACGAAATCCCAGGACTTCGAAATTATAATCTGGATGCGCTCTGCAGTTTCTTTGGAATCAAGATCAAGCAAAGACATCGGGCATTAGGTGATGCGAAGGCAACGCTTGAACTTTTTAAGGAACTCTTTCAGCTCAGGATGAAGACCTTCACCAAAATTATGTATCTTCCTCATCATGAAAAGGCCATGAAGGATCTCACGACAAAATCCGGCCTTTTATATTTTAAAAATGCCAAGGGAAAAGTTATTTATACGGAAGCGGCTTTCAATATGCAGAAGCGCACACGTGAACTATTGGAAGTAAGAGCGGACAATCGTGATTTGTTGATTCGGACAGAAACCGTTGAAGGTGAATTAACAGGGACACCACTTATCGCAGAGTTTATTAAGCTGGCCCATGATCCCTATACTCCTCATTGGGTAATAGGCCTTGTTGGCCAAGCCGATGGTGAAAAGTTTTTTAAACTCTCACCATACAAAAAAGGTGCTCAGGGTTTATGGTTTTTTCATGATTTTGCTGATGCCAAGAGCATGGTAAAAGAACTGGAGCGCAAGCTTAAATCAGATGTTTTTCTGTACCGTGACGGGGACAAATCTAAAGAAGAAATACTAAAAGCGAACCTTAAAGCTGAACACCTTGCGAGGCAAGTAAGATTTCCTAATGAGAATTTGATCATAATAGGCGAAGGACGCTCTTTGTGTGAAAAGTCTTTCGTTTTGGTACGCGGGGACCATGTGTTTGGTTATGGCTATAGTTTGGCAAGTGAAGAAGAAATTGAGGCGAATCCGGAGAGTTTCATTACTCGTAGATTTTTCCATAACCTAGGGGTTGATCTTACGACTAAGCGCTACATTCGCGAGCTCAAAAACATGCGACAAAAGTCCGACGGATGGAGAAGTCTCGCCGAAGTGCGATAGTTATGATATTTCTATCTTATGAACGCAAAAAATTTCAAATCGACTAAAAGTTTCACCGGTTTCCCTTGCACCCATCGCCAGTGGCGGGCCGAGTCCCATTGCAGGTTTGTTCATGGTTATTCTCGTGAATTTCATTTCGAATTTGCAGCATCTGAACTAACTAAAGAAGGTTGGGTCGTTGATTTCGGTGGACTCAAAGAGCT
>CAMDQH010000106.1 GCA_945905815.1 Bacteriovorax stolpii
TAAGATCTAAAATTTAATAAAACCAAGACTCTTCGGCAAGTGGTTCTTGCATTATTTTTTAGCAGTTAAAGTACCTGCAGAAATGATAAGCTTGGCGCCGTCCATATTTGAGCTCTTTTTTGCAACAGCAAGAGCTGTTTCACCATCCAAATTGAGGACATCAAGTCTGGCACCAGCGGCAAGCAATATTTTAAGAGCTTCGGCATTTGAAGATTTTAGCACTTTTGCCAACTCATGAAGAGCAGTATTTCCATTCGCATCCTGTTTGTTAACTTGAGCACCTCTTGCGATAAGGGCCTTCATGACGTTCGTTTTTGCAGCTCCTGAAGCTTTTATCAAAGCACTCTGACCGTCTTTAGTATTAAAATCAACCCAAGTATTAAGTGATAGGATTTTGTCTAAAATGACCATATCCCCTGAGATACTGGCGGCCATAAGATATTTATGAAGCGCAACTTCTGGGATCGAAGTCATGCGTGAAACATCTTCACCTCGACAAGCATCTGTTGCACAATAATTGACAGCGATACACATTTTTTCATAATTAGGAATATAGTCTTCTTCCCCACGAACTAGAATGCCCTCAACTACGCCAGTGTCTGCATTAAAAACGGCCGATCCAGAGTTACCTGAAAAGCTATCCGTATTAGCGCTAAAATACGTTGAGTATGAATTATTACGGACGTTAGCTCCGTCAGCAACCTTCGTTGGCAGACCAGAAGGGTTACCAATCAATACGAGAGACTGAGTATCAGACACTTTTTTACCATTATTTATCTCTAGAGGCACACGTCCAGTAACGGCCCGGTCAAGCTGAATGACCCCATAGTCCAAACCTAATAAAGTACTTAAAGCGTTAGAAACAACTTTTTTACATTTATAAACATTTTCTTCTTTAATATCCATACCAGCAAGCTTGGTGTCTTTATTAACATTATAATCAAACACCCATTTGAATTCATCACACATATTTTCAATTGCAACACAATGTCCGGCAGTAACAATTAAATCGGGGGCAATTAAAAATCCAGAACAGATGGCCGGATTAATTTGGTCGACATAACGAGTTCCATCACAAAAGTTAACGCCTTCATTGCCACCGTCGTGAAGCCAGTCAGTCAGTGTGTGTTGATTAAGATTAAGACTACCAGGTATTGATGCAACAGCACTGATATCAGTAACGGCAATCATGGCAGCTGTGGATTTGGCCAAGAGCTGATTAATATCACTCGCTTCATAAACTTCGTGTCTATTGTCTTCACCATAAACGACAAGCGGTCCTGCAAAAGCCACAGATGAGAGGACGGTGTTAATAACAGCTAATTGAATAATTTTTTTCATCAAAAAACTCCTGATTTGAATGAGCACTTATAACTACAAAGAGTCATCTTTTGCGAAAATAATGCTGCATCATGTAATTTCTCTCTATTTGACTGGAAGTATTTATAGGGCGAAACTTTAAGATCAAGTTATTAAAGGATAAACATGGGAATTTACGTTAATCGAACCCTAAATATGAAGCAGATTTCGGCCATTGGGTTTGATATGGATTACACGTTGGTGCGCTATGATTCTGAAGCTTTTGAGGTCATGACCTATAGAGAGATCAAAAAGAAATTATGCGAAGTGAAGAGCTATCCCAAAGTTGTGGACGATTTAAAGTTTCAAATTAACCTCGCAATCCGGGGCCTCGTAATTGATAAGCCACATGGAAATATTTTAAAATTATCTTCTTATAGTAAGGTGAAGCACGCTTTTCATGGTCTTTCGGACATGGACTTCAAAAGTCAGCAAAAAATCTATCAAGGTCTCACGATTGACCTAAATGACTCTGATCGTTTTGCAATTGTGGATACAACTTTTTCCATCGCCTACTGCATACTCTATATGCAAATTGTAGATCTAAAAGATAAACATCCTGAGCTTAACTTCCCGGATTATAAAACGATTGAAGAAAATCTTCTTGAGGCACTCGATATGTCTCACCGTGATGGAACTCTAAAAGGTGAAGTCAAAAAGAGCGTAAAAAAGTATATTGTTCAAGACGCCGAAAGTGTTCGTGCTTTAGAGAGATTTAAAAAACATGGAAAAAAACTTTGGGTTATCACAAACTCTGATTTTGAATACACAAAGCTGTTGCTTGATTATGCGATAAACCCCTTTTTAAAAGAACACAAAACATGGGCCGAGCTATTCAACATCGTTGTTACTGCTTCAAATAAACCAAAGTTTTTCACTGACAAACTTCCCCTGCTAAAAGTTGACCCTAAATCTGGGCTCATGAGAAATCATCATGGCCAAATTGAAGACGGAATATACCAGGGCGGATGTGCCCAAACTATCCAAAAAAGCTCTGGTCTATCAGGTGAGCAGATCCTTTATCTGGGAGATCACATCTACGGCGATGTTCTTCAAATCAAAAAGACATGTAACTGGAGAACTGCACTAGTGATAGATGAGTTAATTCACGAAACTCAGGCAAATGAAAAGTCAGAGGCCTTAAACCTAGAAATAAATGTTCTCATGAAACAAAAAATTGATCTGGAACAAAAACTCGATGAATTGTTTGATAAGGAGTTTGAGAAAGGAAAGAAACCTGACAAAACGAAGGTTCAAGAACACTTTCAGCAAATTGAAAAAGTAGATAAAAAGATTGGTAAACTTATTCGCGCTCATACCCAAAATTTTAATATGTACTGGGGAGAAACGATGCGTGCGGGTGTTGAGCCAAGTCGTCTGGCGGGACAGATTGAAAAATACGCATGTATCTATATGTCTAAAGTTTCTGACTTTATTGACTATTCACCGAGAACATATTTTCGACCAAAAAAGAAGATGCTCCCGCACGAATAGTTCAATGTATTTCAAATCGATCCTCTAGTGGTAAATTTGAAAGACTTGTCAAAGGAATGACCTCAATTTCAACTCCGAGAGTATGTTTGATCATATTCTCCAAACTAAGTTTACGATAGTGGCCCAGCCACGCCTCAGTCTCAGGACTTACATCTTTAAGAGATTGTGTAAGATGTGATTCGGGTTCGTAGAATACAAAAACAATCTCCTTGTCGGTTTCAATAAGAATTTTGAAATCAACTTGAAAGAAGACCTGCTCCTTTGCGTATTTTACGAGAACATCTTTCGCCTCATAAACCTGCTTCGAATCCAATATAAAGCGATCCCAATAAAAATCATCCTGACCGAATCTAACGACTTCCTGTATGTCACGAAGTGATGTTTTTTTAAGTCCGATAAAAAAATTTATTAAATCAATGAACAATTGAAAATTAACCAGGTTATCAAAGTCTAAAAAAAACTCGTGATCAATTCCTAAGCTTTTACTGAACAGTTCAAAATCTTCTTTATTATTTTTTTTAAGAAAAGAGTATAATGGGTATATTTCTCGTACCTTCATTGACCGATTTGAACGATACCGTTTAGGTAATTTAAAACCAATCGAAACATTATCATTGTTCAGCTTTACAATTGAGTGTCGGTCGATAATTCCTGTTTCGATTGATTCGGGTGGAATTGAGGTGAACCGAGAAAACAGAAACCATTGTGGGGCATTGGGCATTAATAAATTATGCTCCATTTTGGAAAGGGCACTTTGTGAACACCCCATTGCATGGGCCACGTCTGACTGGTTAAATTTTTTAAATTTCCGGGCGGCCTTCATGAGTTGGCCGATTGGCAGATGTTGTTCGTTCATATCAACTACTCCATCGTTCGTAGACCTCCTTCATTGTCGCCATGTTTGGGATATTTTGTAAATGGGACGACATGTTCAAGAGGTCTTTCTCTGTTTTTGATCCAATCAAAGTAGTTGAAATGCCATATAGGTTAAGATTGAAATGTAAGCAATACTGAGTAAGAGAGATTTTATAATCACTTAAAATGGTTTCTAGTTGTTTGATCTTTTCAATTTTTTTTACGACGTCTTTTTTGTTCCACCATGGTGCCCATGAGCGGGCATCGCTTTCATCAAATTTTCTATTCTCGGTTACGCGCCCGGACAGGATTCCTTTATCAAGTGTGCCCCAGCCCATGGAAAAATATTTTTTCCATTCATCCTTTAAATCATCAAAAGATTTTGTATTCAGAACATTTAGTTCAGATTGAAGACATGTTATGGGACCTACATCTTTGGCCTTTGTGAGATCTTCAAGATTGGTGTTGCATAAACCTACTTGAGCGATAACAGATTTTTCTTGATACTTACGAAGAATTTCGAGGGGACGTCTGATATCAACATTTTTATCAGGCCAATGAATCATGTAGACATCAATAAATTCTCGTTTAAGCCTCTTAAGACTTTCGAGTAACATTTTCTCAATTATTTTAGGATCATTAGACATATTCACACGGCGTGTAGAATGCCAATCAACCCCACCTTTAGTCACAATGATAGCGTCCTTGGGAAGGAATTTACCAAGACGTTCCTCGGAGAGACCAAAGCCATATATGGGAGCAGTATCGTAAAGGTTAATTCCCATGTCCCAGGACCTTCTAAGAAGAGTTTCAGCAGCTGCTTCGCTTAAGTCACCAAAACCATAACCGCCACCTTCTCCACTTATAGCAGCGCCACCAAATCCAATGACTGATACCGGTCGACCCAAAATGGTATTTTCTCTATAAATCATGGACTAAAAGTTCCCTTTATCGCTATATTGCAGAAATGCATCTTATCACAATGGCGCACTTGGGTGAAGCTCAGGGTGTCATCGAATTATTTAACCTCAAACGCATCACTCCTCAAGTATTTGAAGGTGATAATCTCACTTGTTTAATTACCGGTGAAGGCCCTTTTGAAGCTGCAACTTCTGCTGCTTACCTTTTTGGCCAGAAAAATTATACTTCGGTAATAAATCTGGGTATCGCGGGTTCGCTATCTGCGGAACTAGTCATTGGATCCATCCACCCAGTTAGGTCTGTCTACCTTGTCATTGATGGGAAACCACAGTTCAAATCTTTTAAAAGTTTAGAAAAGGGTATTGATTGTGTAACTAGTTTTGAAAGAATTCTAAGCCCTAATAAGGCCTTACCGTTAACAGGAATTGCCAAATTAGTGGATCGTGAAGCATGGGGTGTTGCCATGGCTGCCAAGACTCTTAGTATTCCCTTTCAATCGTATAAACTTATATCAGATGAAGCCGGGAGTTTGGGTGCCTGTGAAGTGGTTCGCGAAAAAGCTGAAGAATGGTCTCAGCAATTGGCCCTTTATTTAAAAACGATACTGGTTAAGGTAGAAAAAGAAACTGACACTTTCAAACTGGAAGGTTTTCATTTTACTTTCACTACCCGTCATCAGTTTGAACAACTGCTAAAGAAAATAAGTCTTAGAGATGAACTACTGCTCGATGAAGTCTTTGCTTCGCTTCCTTTAGATAATATCAAAAATGAAATCATGAGTCCTAAAGAAAGGGCAAAGGCCCTTTTGAATTTCATGGAAGGGAAACTTGATCCTCTAAAAGAAAAACTCCAAGAGGGCCTTGCAAACTGGAAGGCCATTTCAGAAAAAAACGGAATTTCACTTCAGACTGATCAAACTTGGGAAAGTCAGGAAGTTAAAGTCAGTTTTAATGTTTCTAACAATGAAGAACTGAACCAGAAAATAAAATCTTTAGCTGAATTAAATATCAAACCATTTATTAATCTTCGCAACGGCAATATCCATGTGGAATAAGGTTTATGTTGAAGAGCACTTGCTCGAGATGCCAAGGGTAAAAAGTATTCTCGCCAAGGTTAAACAAGACCCAATTCCTCTAGGCAGTTTTGATGAGATATGGGGTCAAAGCAAAAAGCCCTATCTTCACAAGCGCGACTCTCTCAATTTGTTTCTTGCTCAGAAGAAAGGACAACTTTTAAAACTGGCCCCCGATGCTTATGGACAAGCTGGTGAGCCGCACTATTATTTCATTCATGCCTACAACTGCATTTACGAGTGTCAGTATTGCTATCTTCAAGGCTATTTCAATACACCGGATGTCGTTTTATTCGTCAACCATGAAGAGATTCTGGAAGAAATGCAAAAGACTTTGGATCAGCATCCCAATACAAGAGTCTGGTTTCATGCGGGAGAATTTTCTGATTCTCTGGCATTAACTCATTTAACGGGGGAGCTAGAGCTTTATCATGATTTCTGCCGAAAAAATCCAAATGCTGTGATTGAACTCCGAACCAAGTCAGTGAACACCAAAGAGCTTTTACAGTTAGATCCCTTAAAAAACTTCATCGTCAGTTTTTCTCTTTCACCTTTTAAAATTGGTAAAAGCATAGACCTAAAAACACCTTCAACTCAAGCTCGTCTCAAAACGATGAATGAATTAAATCAAAAAGGCTTCACTTTAGCTGCTCATTTTGACCCGATAATTTACCAGGATAATTTCAAGACTCAATATGAAGAACTTTTAAATGCTATGGATGAATTGGGCCTTAATAAGGCCCTCAATTATCTCTCTATGGGAGTTGTTCGTTTCACTAAGGACGTTTACCGCGAAGTCGAAAGGAACTATCCCGACTCTCCCCTGCACTCTACTCCCATGATTAAAAGTTTTGATAATAAAGTTCGCTACAACCACCCTATGCGCATGTGGATGATGAATACGGTCAAAGAACTCGCCCTGAAATATGGCATTCAAGATGAGGCAATCTATTTTTGCATGGAAGAACATGCTTAAGCGGCCAGAACTTTTTAATCAAGGCTATCATCTCAGTTATTTCTCTCTTGGAGACGAAATTAAAAATCTTGTCATCCAAGAGAATTGGCAAGAACTAGATAACGAATTTAAAAAAAACACAGATAAAGACGGCCGGCTTTTTAAGTACCTTCAGGAATATCATGACTTTGAAAATATCGAGTTCATTATCAGTATTCGCGATTCATCAAACGAATGGGAAGAAGATGGAATCTGGCACGATGATGGATC
>CAMDQH010000107.1 GCA_945905815.1 Bacteriovorax stolpii
ACCGGACATTCAGCATAGAAGCCATTATATGAACGGGACAGATCATACAGATAGGCCGTTAGAACAGAGGGTTTATATTGTTCAGTTGCTTGCTGAACCACATGATGAAACATCATTAATTGGGCGACTAGATCTTTTTCCTGCTGGACTTCAATTTTCATTTCAGATGACTTCGGAGCACCGAATTTATTTAACATAGAGTTAATTCGTGCATAGGCATATTGAATATAGGGGCCGGACTCTCCGTCGAGCTTGAGCCATTCCTGCATGTCAAAAACAATTTTCTTCGCTGGATCAATGCGGGTCATACCGTATTTGATGGCACCCTTAGCAACTATCTGTGCCGTTTTTTCAATTTCATCCGCTGACCATTCGTTAACGTAGCGGCCGAGATATTGCTCCTTAATCATCTTCACCATATTTTCGATCAAAGTCTGAAGAGGAATAATATTTCCCTTACGCGAACTCATCGCCCCATCAGGCAGCTCAACGAAATCATACTGGAGATGCTGGCATTTTTTAGCGTTTTCAAACCCCATAAGATCGAGAACTTTAAAGACTTGTTTAAAGTGATGCTCTTGGCGCTTATCTACAACATAAAGATTTTTTTCAATGTGAAAGTCATGAAACTTTCTTCGGGCAAGTTCGATATCTTTAGTGGCGTATAGACCATTGCCGTCTGTTTTAAGCAGCATGCAGAAACCGAGCTTGTAATCTTCAAGGTCAACTCCGATGCAACCCTTGTCTTCTTTGAATAAACCTTTTTCAAAGTATTCACGTGCCAGTTTTACTGAAGCCGAATCAACTTCTGATTCCCAATACCAAACATCAAATTTGACATCTGCCCATTGGTAAACTTCATTCATTAGCGCGATTGACCATTCACGAGTTTCAACCCAAAGGTCATAAAACTCACCAGATTTTTGCTCAAGTTGTTTTAAGATAGCAGTGAGTTGTTCGCGGTTATGAGCTTCTTTTTCAGAGCCTTTTTCTTCTTCTAGTTTATTATGGGCCGTTGAGTACATACTCCCCAGCCAAGAGCCTTTGCGCTCAGTTGGAACAGGAGTTTGATTGTGATATTTCATATACCAGAGACATTTAGCGACGTGAGTACCTACATCCCCAGGGAATGTAGAAGCAATAATATCAAAACCAGCATAGCGGTGTAGACGAATGAGAGAATCGCCGTAACAAAGATTTCTCATGTGGCCCACATGGAGTTCTTTGTGGGTGTTTGGTTGAGAATATTCAATCATCGTTTTTGGCATATTCTCAGATAGTTTTTGCTCAAAAAAACTGCCACTAAGTATAGACGGCACTAGGCTCTGAGAGATTTGGTTAAAGTCGATGAAAAAATTTAAATACGGTCCCACTGCTGCTTTTTTAGACACAAATGATGGCATCTCACTCATCGCTGCTTCTAGTGCCTTTGAGGCCAGAGCGGGATTTGTTTTAGCTTCTTTAGCTATGATGAACAATGGGAAGGCGAGATCTCCAGCATCCTTTGAAGGCGTAGGGCCCAAAAGTGTGTAGATCTTTTCCCAGGAGAAATCGAGACTAAAAGCGCTCTTGATCCCTTGAGAGATTGACTTGGAGAGTTCTTGATGGAATTTGTCGTGAAAGCAAAACACGTAGCTATCCTTAATACATTAGTTAAAAAGACGATAAGGTAATTAATCCTTTTTAAGGTAACACAAAATGCGCTTCAAGTTGATGATTTTCTGCATGCTACTCGCACCACACTTACTGGCCGACTCTGGCGAGAAAGTGCTGAATGGTTATGACGGTAAAGTTGACGTTATTTCTGAGAACTATGAAGCAGGACCATTTCTTATTTATGACTGCGTTGAAAAGCACTATGTCTGTGTGCTTGAAGAATATTATAAAGAGTGCGGTGAAAAGCGCGCGAAAGATGTCCACGAGAGAAAGGAAATGCTAAGTTGCGCACCCATCTCTGAGCACCTGAACAAAAAGTCATGTTTTCAAAAGCAACTTTTTATAGTTTCTCAAAATCACGGAACTAGATTTTGCGTGAGCGAGGAATGGAAACAAAAATTAATCGAATTCTAATCAATATTAACTGACATCAAGATATGTTTGCCAATGTTTTGGATGGTGAAGAGCTCACCCGTAGCCTTGAAACCTACCTTAATATAGTACCCCATCGCCTTTTCTCTGGCGTTGCACCACAAAATGGGACATTGATTTTGCTTAATAACCGGAAACGCAGTGCGAAGCAGAGCGGAGCTATGGCCTTGCCCTTGATACTCAGGCAACGTTGCCATTCCGCGCAATCGATATTGATAAGCTTGTTCAAACAAAGGATGTTTTTCAAAATAGAACGATGCAACACTTACTAGTTTCTTATCTACGAATGCACCAAGGTGAAAAGTCAGCTCGTCGTGATCGCCTTGAAACATACAATCTTCCAACGTCCCATTAGGGCGAAGCATCTTGTAGCGGATCGTATAGGTATCTATAGCTTTAATTCTTAAGACTTCCATTAGGAAATGAAGATAAGGGGGGAAGGCTGTTTTGAAAAGGAATTAAAAGCGAGAAACACGTATCAAATGCTCTAGTCCCATTTTTCCGACAGTTTGTATGAAGGCCGCAAAGGCCAGGTTTGGGATATTGGTTTCTGGACCGCGCCAGTCAGTTTTAAGAGTAAGCAAACAAAATTTACCGATATTTTTAACTCCAATAGTTCCTTTTAGATCTTTTAAAAAACCATGGTCAAAAGTGAAAGGATAATGTCCCTCTTTATAAATTCTTGGAATTTTAAAGGTAAGATTCATAGGAAAAGGAAGAAGGAAATGCTCCATTACAAAATGAATTTGCTCTTTTTTCTCGTCATATTCACTCTTCTTTATAAAATCCATATAAGAAGAGTAATTCTCATACAAAGAAAGCTTTCTCATCACTTTGGTGCAGTTGCGGGCATGGACACCTGAAACAAACAACATCATTTGTTGTTCTTTATCTTTCGGAGAAGTGACATTACCTACCGAAATAACAACGCCCTTTAATAAATCTTCGATTTCTCCTTCTGAAGGTGAATAAAAAGGTTTAAGCTCATCCAAAATAGGTTTTTGAAAAGACGTAGATAGATTAACTTGGTTTTGGGCATGGGCCATTTGGCCAAACATAATGCTAAGAGCTAGAAAAATTTGAAATCTCATCGTTGACCTATTGTTCTGTATAACCTTAATCTTATCCTATTGATTTTCCATCAAGCAACTGTAAAGGAATTTGACTATGGCAGTCGAAGAAGTAAAACGCAAAGGTACCAAGGTTAAAGAAGCGCTAATTGAAAGCAAAGACCAGCGTTGGCATTGTCGAAATCGCGTCTCTTTAGTGTTTGGAAGTAATGATATTGAAGACCTCGATACGTATGTCTATACGAAAGATTCTATTGAATTTAAGACGGTTAAATTTCATCAGGCCAAGTCTAAAGCAATAGAAGAAATTCTAGATAACAGTATTGACGAATTTTACCGCGGACATGTTACCGAAATTCACGTGGATCTATCAGTCGATGGCAAGGTGGTTACGGTTCAAGATAACGGAATTGGTTTTCCGCTAGCGAAAATCAAGGACGTCTATACTGAATTCAGAACCGGCTCTAAATTTAAAGATGAAGAAGTTGATGATAAAGGCTTTTTATATAGAACCTTAGGTCAAAATGGTCTAGGGGCTTCTGCCACATGTCTTACCTCAGACTACTTCAAAGCTACGGTTCGTCACTATAACTCTAAAAAAGAGCAAACCTACGAATTCCTGGATGGCGCTTTTAAGATTAAAAAGACACCTGAAAAAACCTTCAAGGGTCCTTCAGGCGTAAAAATTGAACTTACTGTTGCGAAAGAAGTTTATAAAAATCAAATCATTGATAAAGAGCTTCTTCGTAAACGTATTATTGATCTTGCATACAATAATCCTGGTCTTACTTTTTACTATAATGATGAGAAGTATATTTTTAAAAAAGGTCTTTTTGAATTTGCTCAGAGAATTGATCCTTCAAGTGCCCAGCTCTTTGGGGATGAAGCTTTTGAGTATGAAACGACCAATATTAAAGGTGCAAAAGTAAAAGCGAAGTATGACCTGCACTTATCTCTGTGTTTTGATAAGAAGTCTGATGATAAAGAGAGAATGATCTCTTTTGTTAACTCGACTCCAACTTTTGATGGTGGATTTCACCACGATCGTTTTAAGCGCCTCTTTATTAATGCAGTTAAAGACAAATTAGAGCGTACCGCCAAAAAAGACAAACTCACTCTTGTAGATAATGATGTGCTCGCAGGCTTCACGCTTATTATTGGTATTGTTATGCCAAATCCAAGATTTGAATCGCAAACTAAGCGTAAGCTCGTGCGTGATACACTTTTGGAAAAAGCTCTTGAGACTTTCATGACTGATGGTGTTGCGAAATTTATGCGCAAGAACCAGGAACTCTTGGATCATATCCTTGAACGTGCCCGATCTCGCCAGCGTTTGATGGATCTTAAAGACGCTTCAAAGTTGGCCAAAAAAGGCAAAAAACAAAGAGTTGAAAAACTTTTGGATGCGAATGAAAGAAAAGACCGAACAAAATGCGCTCTTTTTATTTGCGAAGGTGACTCAGCGATTGGTGGACTACGTTCTGCTCGCGATAAGCTTTACCAAGGTGGGATTGCCCTAAAAGGTAAGCCCATGAACGTTTCTCAGGCCTCAATTAAAGAGGTACTTGAGAATCAGGAATTCGCCGACATCATGAGCTCAATTGGACTTGCGATCGGACAAAAAGCTGCCCCAGAAGATCTTCGTTTTACAAAAATTGTGTTTCTTGCCGACTCAGATGTGGACGGCGGGCATATCAATACATTACTTACGAATTTCTTTTTCACTTTCTGGCCTGAAATGTTTGAACAAGGAATGATTCAAATTGCTAAAGCGCCACTTTTTGAGGTGATCACTGATAAAGGCACCATTTATTGTGAATCAACGAACGAGCTTGAAACTCTTAAGAATCGTAAAGATATTAAGATTAAAGAGATCATGAGAAACAAGGGTCTCGGTGAGATGAGCCAGGAAGCCTTTAAACACGTTCTAAATAGAAAAGAATTTACCAAGATTTCAGTTAAAGACATGAAGGCCTCAAAGAGCATGCTTGAAACTTGTTTTGGTAAAGAGTCACAACTTCGAAAAGATCTTCTGATTGATTCAGAAGATATTGACGTGGATTTGACCAATATTATTGCTGGAAATAAGGCCGATAAGAAAAAAGCTGCACGTGAGGCGAGAACATAACAATGAAAGAAAATAAATCACTTCATTCGATGGCGGCAGTGCCACTCGAAGCATTAGTTAAAGAAGAATACAGAACGTATCAGATCTATACATTAATGGATCGCGCCATACCTTATCTTCAGGATGGACTCAAACCTTCTCAGAGACGTATTCTTTTTACGCTTTGGAAGAATTCTAATAAAGGCCTGGTTAAAGTAAGCTCACTTACTGGTCTTGTCCTAACTCTTCATCCGCATGGGCCCGCTTCAGTTGAACAATCAATTGTAAACTTGGCGCAGGATTATACGTTCTCAAACAACTATCCTTTGATTGATAAAAAAGGATATTTCGGCGAGAGAATGGAGACGCAGGCTGCAGCGGCCCGATATATTGAATGTAAACTGGGAAAAGTTGCTGAGCTTCTTTTGTTTGATGATATGAACCAAGTTGTTATGGTTCCAAACTATGACGAAAAAGTGATGGAACCGGTTGGACTACTTCCTAAACTACCCATCATGCTTTTAAATGGTGCCGAAGGAATCGGAACCGGATTTTCTTCAGTTGTTCCAAGTTTTAATCACGAAGACATTATCAAATCGATGGTCTCTTTTGTTGAAACTGGAAAAATTAAAAAGATTAAGCCTTATTTCAGATATTACACTGATAAAGTTGAAACTGATGAGAAAGGTCGAATCATTACCAGAATGAGCTTTAAGCAAGTTGGTGAGAAGATTTTCATCAACGAAGTACCAAGAGGCTATGACTCTTCTAAGATCTATCGTCATTTGAATAAGCACATGGATAATGATTTTCTTAAGGATTATATCGATTCTTCGGTTGATAACATGATCAACGTTGAGCTGATTTTTAAACGTGGGCAATCTCCGACTCTGAAAGAAGTTGAAACAACGATGGGTGTAATTAGCTCAATTGTTCCAAACTATACTTTGATTACTGAAAAAGGCGTTAAAGTTTTCCATACGCCTGAGGAGATCTTAGAGGTTTTCACGGTTCAGCGTGTTTTAGTTACAAAACGTCGTTATGAACTTCTCATTAAAGATTATGAAGATCGTCTCATGAAAAATAATGAGATCATTAGGTTCATTAAAGAGAAGCATTACGCAATTGCTGAAAAGAAAGCTAACCGTAAGGATTACATCGACTACCTTTCGAAGTCGAAATTCTTTTATGCTGAATATCTCGCCGATATGGCCATTTACCGTATGACCAAAGAAGAAGTTGAAAAACGTCTTCTTTTAATCAAAGAGGAAACAAGCGCTCTTGCTGAATTCCGTAAAATTCTTAAATCTCCGGCACTTCTAAAACAAAAATTAGTTGATGAATTAGAAGACGTTGGAAAAAAACTTTCGGCCATAATGGATGAGAAAGAAAAAGAGAAGAAGCGAGTCTTCGCTAAAGGTGGAACAGTAAAACCACCGACAATTAGAACCAGACAATAAAATAAGAAGGGCCCGTTATCGGGCCCTTCTT
>CAMDQH010000108.1 GCA_945905815.1 Bacteriovorax stolpii
CGCGAATACTCTCCAAACTGTTTATCAAGATTGATATTCACTTCACCGGCCTGACGATAAAACTGCTTCAAATCAAACTTGTCAAAAAAATTACTATAATCAGCAATAAACTTTCGTATCGTAACCGGATAATCAAAACGAATTCTTTCTGAGACGTGACCAATTTTATTTTTGAGATGATCTGGATTATTTCTGAGTGACTCACCGAAAAGTAAACACTCGCCATGATCTAAAGTCTCATGACCCATCAGAATATTTAGAATGGTGGACTTACCTGAACCATTTTTTCCAAGAAGTGCCGTGAACGTTCCCTTTTTAATCTGAAAATCAATCCCATCCAAAACCTTGTTCTGATGAAAGGATTTGGAAAGACCCTTAACTTCAACTATGTTCATTCATGTTCCCAATGTAATTATTCTATTTACTAAGTATATTGCCAGAATCCATTTTCTTGTTTTTTTTTAATTGACGCATCCTTAACCTTTGCTTTTCCTTAATTTTCACCCTCTGACTTTGCAAACGCATATCGTCGGCATTAAATACCTCTCCCGGAGGTTTGTGTGCCCCTTTTACTAATCCTTGTTCTCCAAATTATTTCACATACATTTGCCTCACCTCTTGGCATCCAGGAAGAATGGAGTCGTATTTCAGACCCATTAATTATGGATCATAACTATGAAACGCGTTTTTATGCTCTCCCTCTAAACGGAGAGGTCGCTCACCTTCAAAAATTTTGGTCCGGTGATTATTGGCCTTTAAATAAAGGAAATATCAATTACAGATGGAACGCATCACCTACATTTAACATGCCGTCACCAAACTTAATTCAAGCTCAAAGCATGTCACAGCAAGAATTGGCCCAACTCTCCCCTGCTGAAAAATTTGATCTTTTAAATGGGCGCTATTCTTATCCTCTCAAGCAGGAAGTGATTGGGATATCAAATCCTAATGCCCAGTATTGGGAAGGTATATGCCACGGTTGGGCACCAGCAGCGATGAACCATAATGAACCAACTCCTAAGATTTTAAAAAATCGAGATGGTATTATGGTTCCATTTGGTTCTTCAGACATCAAAGGCATTTTGAGTTATTACTACGCTTACCCCTATCATGTTCCTGACACTCATCAAGTTGGACGTCGTTGTAATGAAAACGATTGTATTCCTGATTTGAATGCAGGGGCCTTTCACATTGTACTTACCAATAAAGTTGGATTGGAGAAGATAGGATTTATTGCTGACATGGCCGCAAATAAGGAAGTTTGGAATCATCCTATCATGTCGTATAATTCAAGAATACTAAATGATGGACACGGCCCAGCTTCCAACTCAGCACCCGGGACAACACGAACGGTCCTAATCAATACAACCATAAATTACACCAATGAGTCTGATAATAATTGGAATACAGTTCAGGGAACAAGACTTCAGCATATAGCTACAATGAAGCTTAGTTACTTAGTGGAGATCAATATGTATGGTCAAATTATCGGTGGGGAATGGCGATCGGTTAAAAAACCAGACTTTCTTTGGACCATGGAAAGGCCAGCAAGGTTCATAGGAACCTTCTCTAAACTTTCCGGCCTTCTGAATGATTAATTAGCCTTTAAAATGCTCCATTTGACCGCTCTTAATTGCTAGCAAGGCCGCTTCGGCCTCTTTGTTGTATTCTGGAATTCTGCTCTTAGGAAGAACCACATCGAGTGGTTTAACAGTTGCATTTTTTCCAATGACAACATCACCAAAAATACAGGCGCGCATACCTATTGTTACATTATCGTGAATGATAAGCTTATCAATTATGAGCATCCCCTTCATTCCATAATGGGCAACTAAAGTTGCAGAGCCACCAATCGTAACGTAGTCGCCTAACTCAATTAGACAAGGATCAGAAACGTTAGAGGTATTTATCATGGTACCTTTACCAACTTTCATACCCATCATCTGGAAATATAACTTATTAAGTGGAGTCGGAGTGATGAAATCAAGGAAGGTATAACGAACAAGATAATGTAGGGCATTGTGATAATACCAAGGGAGAACAGAAATAGAAAACCAGGAGTCACGATGTGGTTTAACTTTTAGAGGTAAAAGTTTGTTCACTAGTGGCACAATAAAAATAATCGTAAAGCCATAAAGAAAAAAACCAGCGGCCATAGACAATCCTAGCGCCACACTATGAACAATGGCAGAGGAACTTGCCGTGATTTCAGACACCCAATTGAATAAAAAAATCCCAGGACTAAGTGATACACCCATGCAAAAGACATAAAGGACACTAATTGGTGCCATAAATATCATAAACATTTGAGTTCGAAATTTTCGCAGAAGCCCTTCTACAAGACCTGCAAAACCACTTAGACTCGATTTAGTCGAGTTAACATCTAATTTTTCTTTATTCATTTCAATATCATAAGTGAAAAAGCCACATTTACTAAGGGATTTTTTCCCTCTTTCGCCGTGATAGGGGCAACTGCTACACTACTAGAGGAGGCCGAGTTATGAGTAAAGACATGTTCATAGACGTTGCTAACATTTGTCTGGGAATCGCCGCCATCTTTTGGCTTGGGGTGGTCCTGCTCCCCTACATGAAGGTGACTCTTCAGTAGCGTTGGTACCATTTTGATCTTCAATTTGACCCTAACCTAGGGCCATAAATCCTTATGTTATGTATATTAAACAACTTAGCTTTGGCATAGAACTCGCAGAATGCGCTTGAGATTTATTCACAAGAACAGGAGGTTCTGATGAAGCTAATATTAATTGTCATAACTTTACTGGTTTCTTTGCCAAGTTTAGGTAGTTCTCATTTCTCTAGGAAACCAATGCAGACAAATTTAATAAGACTTTACATGCGCATGCCTTCCGAAATGAGAATGATCGCTGGATACAAGGAGGAGCGAATTAAAAAATCATCAAGAACAAAAATTTGGCTGGATGATTTGAGAGCTCGCCTTAAAACGACAAACGGAAAGATAAGACTATAAATTCAATGAAATATTCTTCCAATATGCTATCATATTTGTATGTCTTTTTATGCCGTTGACTTTGGAACGTCCAACTCTCTGCTCAGTTTCGTCTCTCCCAGCGGAGACATTGTACCTATTCAGTTAGAAGCTGGTGGCAATGTGCTACGTTCACTTCTTTACACTCCTGAAAACAACAAATGGTTTTTTGGTAATGAAGCAGTTAATGAATATGTAAATCACGAAGGTGAGGGCCGGTTTTTCAGATCAATCAAAAAATTTCTCCCAGAGCCCAGCTACAATGGAACGATAGTATTTAACCGAAACATGAATATTTCCGAAATGGTTGCCGTCTTTTTAAAAGAAATGAGAGACAGGGCCAATAAAGCAACGGGTCTAAATGTCGAGCGACTGGTCCTTGGAAGGCCGGCACTTTATTCACTAAATAAAGAACATGATCAGCTTGCCGAAAGTAGAATGCGTAAAGCTGCTGAGATCGCAGGTTTTAAAGAAGTTGTATTTTGTCCTGAACCCATTGCGGCCGGACTTGATTACAATAGTGCTTCACAAACAGAAAAGATCGTACTCATCGCGGATTTTGGTGGAGGTACTTCAGATTTTACCCTGATGAAAATCCACAAAGGACAACATTCACAAGATGACATCCTCGGGCTTAGCGGAATTTTTTCTGCCGGAGATGCTCTTGACGGCGTCATGATGAGAGATTTTATCTCGCCACACTTTGGTTCAAAATTTGAATATCAAATCCCAGGTGGCAATAATGTTCTTAAATTTCCCAAAAACCTATTAACCAAAATTTGTTCTCCGGCCCACATCACTCACTTGAGAGAGAAAGATACCTGGGAATTTCTCCAGCATATTGAAAAGTTTGCTCTTTCAACTGAAGACTCAAAAAACATGCAGCAACTCTTCACACTGGTTGAATGTCAGTTAGGTTTTCCCCTTTTTCATGAAATTGAAAAGACAAAGATTAAACTTGGAAAAAGCGCAGAAGTAAATTTTGAGTATCTATTCCCTGGTATTAATATACTCCATGAAGTGTCTAATAACAGATACAAAGACAGCGTGGCCGCAACCGTAGATGAAATTATGGCAACCATGATGGATGTGTTCACCCAGTCAGGTCTTGCCCCTTCAAAAGTCGATGAAGTGATATTAACTGGTGGGACATCCCAATTCCCATTAATTCAGGATAAACTTGAAAACGTTTTTGGGAAACAGAAGCTCTACGAGCACAACATCTATCAATCAGTTGTGAATGGTCTTGCCCAGTACGCTCGAAAGTTGATATAGGCATCTCTATGTATGTCGATGTCATTATTCCAACCTTCAATCGAGCGCACCTTCTTCAGAGGGCCATTGAGTCAGTTCTGAATCAAACTTATAAAGAATTCAAACTTCACATTATTGATGATGGCTCAACTGACAACACTCAGGAGCTACTTAAAAAGTATCAAGGTCATCCTCAGATCGTCATACATACTCAAACGAATCATGGTGTCAGCGCTGCCAGAAATTATGCCGTAAGGCACTCTCATTCCCCCTGGATCAGTTTCCTGGACTCAGACGATGAGTGGCTCCCACAAAAGCTTGAATCTCAAATCAGCTATCTTAAACTCCATCCCCAATGTCGATTTATGCACTCTGAAGAAATTTGGATCCGAAATGGAGTCAGGGTAAATCCTAAAGTTAAACACAATAAGGGACCAGATGAACTTTTCAAACGTTCTTTAGAGTTTTGTTTAATTTCACCATCGACTGTGATCATGAAAAGAGATTTATTCTTAGAACATGGGATGTTTGATGAGGCATTCACTGTTTGTGAAGATTATGATTTATGGCTTAAAATTCTCGCCCATGAAGAAATTGGTTTTCTACCAGACTACCTGACCACTAAATATGGTGGTCACTCCGATCAGCTCTCAACTCAGTTTGTGGCCATGGATTATTGGCGAATACAATCTCTCTGGAAACTTTTAAAAACTCATATCGATCAAGATAAAAAGAATCTCATCTTGGCAGAAATAAAAAAGAAGGCGCCGATACTTCTGAAGGGTTATCAAAAACACCAAAACCTTGAAAGGTATGATGAAGTATCAGAATTATTAAAAGAAATTTTAGATTAAACTTTTTTGGCCTTGGATTTTGGAGGAACTCCAAAACAGCATTTACCCAACTCACCGCTTCGAAAATCCAGTAAAATATGCTTGTACACTCGGTCCAGATCAGGGAGACCCTTTTGCTTAATACAGCCGCGGGCCTTCGCAATTTTTTCAAAAGCTTCATCTACGGATAGATCAAACGAATTCAGCTTATATCGCTCCTTAAACTCAGGAGACTCTATTTTTAGAAAATACTTAACAATGAAAATTGCCGGCGCTTCTTCACCTACAATAGCATCAGGGATGGCGTGAATAGCACTCAGCCAAAGTCCATGCTCTTCGCTCTCAATATTCGGTGGCATGACTCCTGGAGTATCTAGTAGCTCCAAATCCTTATCAATCGTGATCCACTGTTGAACTTGAGTCTGGCCAGGTTTATCCGCAACCTTAGTTGCTTTTTTATTTGCTAACTGATTAATGATAGAAGATTTTCCCGTGTTAGGAAGGCCAATCACCATTAAGCGCAATTTGGCCTTTTGATCCACCATCTCAGGATTACATTCCAGTCGTTTCTCTTCCACAACCTTACGTGCCAAAGCGATAACTTTTTTCATCGCCGACTTTTCAAAGCAATTAGCGAAGATATAAGGAACACCTTGCTCTTTAAACCAAACTTCCCATTTCGCAATCATTTCCGGGTCTGCAAGATTTACTTTATTCAAAAGAATAAGACGGCTTTTACTACCTAGAGTGACATCTAAAACTTTATTTCCAGACACTAGCGGGGCCCTGGCATCACGAATTTCTAAAACAATATCTACAGTTTTGAGTTTTTCTTTAATTTGTCTTAGCGCCTTGGCCATATGGCCAGGATACCAATTAAAGGCGGCTTTATCAGGAGGGGCCCCGACGTCTTTACGATTGTGATTAATCATTTTGATTTTTTAATACTTTTTATCCGGCGCGACAAGAATTATCACTAATTAAGGGAAGAATTTAGCGACTAAAGCGATATGCTCCCGTTCCTCGAGAGCAATCTGCATAAACATTTTAGCAGTTTGAGGGTCGCGAGTATTCAGAACCTCGCCAAAACGTTCGGCACCAACCCGTCCTCGCTCCTCGGCATCTGCAATATAAAAAGCAAAATCTCGAGCGGTTTTGCATTCAGCAAAGGAATGATAAAGATTAAGACTAACGGGTACTGCAGCAACGTCCTGTCCAATCTCTAGGAGCCTTTTAAGCAACCATGATTCATGTTTACTTTCTTCTTGGGCAACCCACTTCCAAGATGACACAAGTTCTTTTGGAGCATCTTTAAAACGTTCTGCTGCTTCAAGGAAAGCATAGTGCGCCTGTCTTTCTGCGAAAGCAATTAAACGCAATCGATCACCCAAACCTTCTTGTGTTTGAAGGGGGCGGACTCGAGGAGCTATGCCGATAGTATAGGGTGACCACATACCTTTATAATAAATGGATAAGTGCATGCAGCATAGAGGAAAGCTGAATCTCTTTTTATCATGAAGATTAATC
>CAMDQH010000109.1 GCA_945905815.1 Bacteriovorax stolpii
TTGCGATCTCACGCATCTCCGATTTATTTATCCGGATTTATGGGAGTAGGTAAAAGTACCGTTGGAAAGAAACTTGCAGAACTGACAAAAAGAGAATTCATCGACACGGATAAAGTCATTGAGGATAATGCCAAAATATCCATTGGACAGATTTTTTCCACCAAAGGAGAAAGCGAATTTCGCAAATTTGAAAAATTCGCGATTGAGCAAGTCTCTAATACGACGAATTCAATTATTTCACTCGGTGGTGGTTCTTTAAATCAACAAACAAATCTCGAGCATATTTTGAGCAGTGGAACATTAGTATACCTTGAAGCCGACGTAGAGACGTTGGGACAAAGAATAAATGATCAGGGCGTAACCAGACCTATCCTAGAGGGGCTGACGGGCGACGAACAATTAAAGAAAATTTCAAATCTGCTGGAAGAGCGCAAGGCCCATTATGGCCATGCCCATATCTGTGTCAATACTGTAGGTGTAAGCTCTACCCAAGTAAGTTTTGATATCCTTTCTAAAATCGGAGAGCTAACGTGAAACCTAAGTTAATCAAAATGAAATTAGGGAAAGATTCTTATTCCATCCTAATTGGAAACGGATTAATAAAATCACTGCCTGCTTATCTGCCTAAAGGCATTTCCAAAATTATTGTTTTAAGTGATGTCAGATTAACGGCCAAGCGAAAAGAATTACTTTCAGCACTTAAGGTTTTGTCTATTCCCGTAATCGAAATCCCTCTCAAGGCCGGTGAGAATCTTAAAAATATCAAAGCTGTTTACCCTCTCTATGGAAAACTTCTAGATGCCAAGGCCGATAGAGATTCATTAATAATCGCTTTTGGAGGCGGATCTATAGGAGATGTCGCAGGCTTTATCGCAGCAACTTATATGAGGGGAATAAAATGGATTGGCATTCCTACCACCTTACTTGCTCAAGCCGATAGTTCGGTTGGTGGTAAAACTGGTATTAATCATGATTCAGGAAAAAATCTTATTGGTGCTTTTTATCAACCAAGTTTGGTACTCTGCGACGTCGCCTTTCTCAAAAGCTTAGGACCAAGAGAAAAGATTTCAGGCTTGGGTGAAGTTGTTAAATATGCCCTGGCGTTTGATAAGAAGTTTTTTAAATGGACCCATGAAAATATATCTCAATTGGTAAAAGGATCGCCAGACACATTAAGTGTCGCGATTGAAAAGTCATTAAAATGGAAGGCCCATCTTGTTTCTAAAGATGTTTATGACAGACTGGGGATTCGCGAAGCCTTAAACTTTGGTCATACTTTTGGGCATGCGCTAGAATCAGGGACGAACTATAAAACGTTTCAGCACGGCGAAGCCGTTATTTGGGGTATGCGATTTGCTCTATGTGTATCAGAAATTCGCGGAAAACTTTCGGCCTCAAAGAAAAAACAGATGGATGATTTGTTGGCCCGTTTTAAAGTACCGGCCATTCCAAAAACCCTCAGTAAAAATGAAATATTCAAACACATGAAACGAGATAAGAAGGCGCATGGGAATACTATCCGTTTTGTTCTTTTGGATGATATCGGACATTCAGTAAGTGATGCTAAGGTGACCCAAGAAAATTTGGATCAGGCCTTTTATAAATTAACCGGAAGAAAGGACTAATATGAGCGGTAGCACCTTTGGATCAATATTCAAGGTCACAGTTTTTGGGGAATCCCACGGTGAGATGATTGGAATGGTAATTGATGGATGTCCGGCCGGACTTGAAGTTGATCTGGCAAAAATCCAGGCGGAAATGGATCGTAGAAGGCCAGGACAATCAAAAATCACAACTCAGAGGAAAGAATCTGATTTAGTTAAAATTGTTTCAGGAATTTTTGAAGGTAAGACTACTGGTACGCCCATTGCTGGGCTGATTGAAAACGAAGATCAAAGATCAAAAGATTACTCTCATATTGAAAACTCTTTCAGACCCAGTCACGCTGATTTCACTTATAACGAAAAATATGGTCACCGCGATCATCGTGGTGGTGGACGTTCATCGGCCCGTGAAACTGCAGCGAGAGTGATGGCCGGGTCTATTGCGAAACAACTTTTGGAAACGTACGGAATTACAATTCATGCTTACGTTTCGCAAGTCGGGCCCATTCAAATGCCTGAAACTAAAATTGATTATCATAAAATTGAATCTAATATCATTCGATGCCCTGACGAAGTGACAGCGAAAAAAATGATCGCGTTGATTGAAGAAGTAAAATCTCAGGGTGACACTGTTGGCGGAGTTATTTCTTGTATCATCACTGGGTGTCCAGTGGGATTAGGTGAGCCAGTCTTTGATAAACTTCATGCTGACCTTGGAAAGGCGATGCTAAGTATTAATGCTGTAAAAGGCTTTGAGTATGGTTCTGGGTTCAAAGGTGTTGAATCACGCGGTTCACTTCATAACGATGTCTTTGTAGAAAAGAACGGCATAGTCAGCACAACCACAAATCATTCTGGTGGAATTCAGGGTGGTATAAGTAATGGTATGGAGATTGAATTTCGAGTCGCCTTCAAACCGGTTGCAACTCTCATGAAACCGCAGCAAAGTATTAATAAACAGGGTGAAGAAGTTACAGTTGAAGGCAAGGGAAGACACGACCCTTGTGTGGTCCCAAGAGCAGTTCCCATCGTTGAGGCGATGGCGGCGATAACTCTTGTTGATCACTTGTTACGTCATAGAAGTTCTCGCATGGATGTCAAAAAATGAAAGTAGGCATTCAGGGCGTAAAGGCATCGTTTCATGACGTTGCATCCAGAAAATATTTTTCAGATGTTATAGTCGACTCCGTTGAGTGCTCTTCATTTTCCATGCTCTTTCAGGTTCTTGAGGACAAAAAAGTGGATCATATCGTAATGGCGATTGAAAATGCGCTGGCCGGAAGTATCCTCCCTAATTATGCCTTAATGGAAAAATATAAATTTAAAATCGTTGGCGAAGTCTATTTAAAGATTGAAATGTGTTTATTAGGTCTCCCGGAATCAAAATTGGAAGATATCAGATTTGTTCAGTCTCATCCGATGGCACTTTTACAATGCCAAGAGTTTTTGAATACGCTGACCAATGTTAAATCAGTGGAGCACGCTGATACCGCCGAGAGTGCCATGGAGATTAAAGAAAAAAAGATGCTTCATTATGCGGCCATAGCCAGTGCTCTCGCTGCAGAAACTTATGGGCTTAAAATTCTTCGCTCAAACATTGAAACCCATAGTTCGAATTTTACCCGCTTTCTAGTTTTATGCAGGGAAACTGATTTTTCCAGATCACCACTTGCCAATAAGTCATCCCTGCGTTTTGAAGCTGAACATCGTCCAGGAAGTTTGGCCAGTATCCTAAATATTTTTGAAAAGTATTCGATCAATATGTCCAAGATTCATTCTCTTCCGATCATTGGAAAGCCCTATCATTATGCCTTCCATGTGGATTTAGAATGGTCAGATGCTAAAAAATACGAAGCCGCTTTGTGTGAACTTGCCGCAAAGGCAGTTTCTCTGACGAACTTTGGTGAGTATGTAGCGGGAGAGAGGCCTATTTTATGATAGTTCAAGTTGCTAGTCGTTTGCAGCAAGTAGAAGAATATTACTTTTCTAAAAAGTTAGAACAAATAGCCCAGATGCGGGCCAAGGGAATTGATGTGATTAATCTTGGGATTGGAAGTCCTGACTTATCACCATCTGATGCTGCTTTAAAAAAAGCTTCTGAGACTCTCATGCTTGCAACTTCCCATGGCTATGCCTCTTATCGCTCTTTACCTGAGTTAAGGCTTGCGATGGCGAATTGGTATCAAGCAACCTACGAAGTGAAACTAAATCCTGATAATGAAGTCCTTCCACTTTTGGGTTCTAAGGAAGGCATACTTTATCTCTCCATGGCCTTGTTAAATCCTGGTGATAAAGTCCTTGTTCCGAATCCTGGTTACCCTGCCTACGCGTCGGTTGCGAAACTTCTTGGGGCCGAAATCATTTATTATGAGCTGACTGAAGAGAGTGGGTGGATGCCTGATTTTAAAAAATTGAGCACTCTTGATCTCTCTGGTTGCAAGCTCATGTGGGTTAATTACCCTCATATGCCAACGGGCAAGGCCGCAAGCAAAACATTCTTTGATGAACTTGTTCTTTTTGCCAAGGAAAAGAAAATTCTTGTCTGTAATGATAATCCTTATTCTCTGGTTTTAAATGAAACAAGACCTCTGAGTCTTATTGCTTCCGATCCCAAAATGGAAGTCACTGCTGAACTAAATTCTTTGAGCAAATCTTTCAATATGGCCGGATGGCGAGTGGGGATGTTTTTAGGTTCAGCTGAACTCGTTAATGCCGTCATTGCCGTCAAGAGTAATGTTGATTCAGGAATGTTCCTGCCAATTCAGAGGGGAGCGATTGAGGCCCTGAAAGTGGATGAGGCCTGGCACAAGGAGCGAAATAATACTTATCGTGAGAGAAGAAAGCATATTTGGGAAATATTTGATTTACTCAAATTGAAATACGACAAGGACCAAGTTGGTCTTTTTGTCTGGGCGAAAGCTCCTGATTCAGTTTCGAACGTGACTGATTACGTGGACAAGATTCTTTTTGAGGCGCATGTTTTTTTAACTCCAGGAATGATTTTTGGATCAAATGGAAACAGATTTATTCGTGCCTCTTTATGTGCACCAGTCGAAACTCTGGTTAAAGCAAAAGCAAGAATTCAGGAGTTCTTAAAATGAAATTGGCAGTCGTTGGTTTAGGTCTTATTGGTGGTTCCATGGCGCTTGATCTTAAAGCGCGTAATTTTGTATCCGAAGTTCTGGGTGTGGATCAAAATGAAGTTCATACTAAAGATGCTTTGAAGCTTGGTCTTGTAGACCGGATTACAACTTTAGAAGAGGCATGCAAAGAGGCAGACCTCATAATCCTTGCTACCCCAGTGAACATTTTAAGTTCACTCTTACCAAAAGTTTTGGACCTCATTCAACCTTACGGCACAGTCACAGATGTGGGATCGACGAAGGCCAAAATAACCGTATCAATTAAAAACCATCCGAAAAGAAAACAATTTGTTCCTTCGCATCCAATGGCCGGAACAGAATTTTCAGGCCCTCAAGCCGCTCACTTAGGTCTTTTTAAAGACAAGGCGACTATTATTTGTGATTCAAATGATTCAGGCGCAGAACATTTGCAAAAAGTTATTGAGATGTATCAACAGTTAGAGATGAGAGTTTTATATATGAACTCAAAGGAGCATGATCTCCATGCGGCCTATGTGAGTCATCTTTCGCACATAAGCTCCTTTGTCCTGGCAAATACTGTCCTTGATAAAGAGAAAAACGTAAATGCCATTTTTGACCTGGCCAGTGCGGGGTTTGAATCAACTGTGCGATTAGCGAAGAGTTCTCCAGACATGTGGGCGCCAATTTTTGAACAAAATCATGACCATATTGTGGAGGCACTAGGTGCATATATTGATCATTTGAAAACTTTTCAACAAACTCTTGTTGCTAAAGATTACACTTCTACGAAAGCGTTAATGACTCAATCAAATGAAATAAAAAGAGTCTTGGAAAAAATTCAAAATAAAAATATTAAAAAATAAGGATATAATATGACGACTCAGTTGTGGACACCGGATAGCTGGAGAACTAAAGCAAAGCACCAGATTCCTACCTATAAAGACGAAGCTAAACTTAAAGAAGTTGAGGCAACACTTGCCCAATATCCTCCTCTCGTTTTTGCCGGAGAAGCAAGACAATTAAAATCAAGACTCGCTCAGGTCTCAGAAGGTAAGTCGTTTCTTCTTCAGGGAGGAGACTGTGCCGAAAGCTTTGGTGAATTTCGCTCAAACACGATACGTGATAATTTTCGCATTCTTTTACAAATGGCCGTAGTTCTCACTTTTGGAGAAAAAAAACCAATTGTAAAAGTAGGGCGAGTGGCCGGTCAATTTGCTAAACCACGATCAAGTGATAGTGAAACCCGAGATGGAGTGACACTACCTTCATATCGAGGCGACATCATCAATGGTTTTAATTTTGATGCAATCTCGAGAGAACCAGATCCAGAAAGAATGATTCGTGCCTACGTTCAGGCAGCATCAACTCTAAATCTTTTGCGCGCTTTTGCCCAAGGGGGTTATGCCGATTTGAACCAAGTTCACGCTTGGAATTTAGATTTTGTTAAGAAAAGTTCTCAGGCCGCCATGTATGAATCTATCGCCAAACGCCTGGACGATGCTTTGACTTTTATGTCTGCATTGGGAATCAACAGTGTAACCGCACCTCAAATTCGAGAAAGTGAGTTTTACACCTCTCATGAGGCCTTGCTTTTATATTATGAACAGGCCCTGACAAGACGTGACAGTACAACTGCCAGAACTCAGGACGGTTATGAAGGGGATTGGTATAATTGCTCCGGCCACATGCTGTGGATTGGAGAGCGGACTCGCCAGCCGGATGGAGGACATGTGGAATTTCTCCGAGGAGTTAAAAATCCGATTGGCCTAAAATGTGGACCAACCATGACACCTGAAGAATTGATGGTGTTAGTAGATAAATTGAATCCCGATAATGAGGCGGGCCGCTTAACTTTAATCACTCGAAT
>CAMDQH010000110.1 GCA_945905815.1 Bacteriovorax stolpii
TTATGTATAGTTATGTAGCGTTAATCCGGCCTATCCTTCAATCCTTCAGAAACATTCAGCAGAATGCGAGAAAATGGGCCGAGGATTTCCTTTAAAGGTTAGACCGAGGGTCATCCGAGTCCGCTCTGTGATAAAATTAAGATATAATGGTATTACTTCTATAAAAAGCATTGAGCAAATGATGTTACCTGACGAAAAGACGAGGGGAGATAGGTTTCTATGAGATTAATTATGATGAGTTATATATTCGCTCTTTTACTTCCCTTGGGATCTGTTGCCCAAGAAATTTCTGATGAAGAGGATCTTGGATTAATGACTCAGCTTCATGAGTTGGCCTTTTGGACCAGTTGCAAACGGTTTAATATCACCAGTAAAGAAGCTCTCAATGATCCGGGGAAGATTCATCCGATGGTCCTTAAATATTATCGCCAAACGGAACGAAAATTAATTGACCCTATTGCTGATTATGCCCTCACTCATCCTGTTCGTTCAAATTTCACAAAGGCCATCCACATTGTAGTGGGCATTCAAAAAGTGGATGATCTAAAAGAAGTTGAAGATGCAAAGGCCTGTGCCCAAGTGCTATTTGGAATTCCGCCTGAAGAGGAACCTATTCTGAGCGAGATCCCGGCCTATTCCATGACACTTGAGTACCAGGAAGATAAACGATTACTGGAGAAAGTTTTAGAGCGATATAGTGAAAATGAAAAAGAGATTATTCGCGCTATGTTTGAAGCGGGAGAGATCGTTTTTGAAAGTAACTTAAGTCCTATTGATCCATCGGGCATGGCGAGTCATTTCATTCAGATCATGCAAGAAGAAGAAAGTAAAGGTTTGGTTATTTCTGAAGGTGAACAGCACAAGTGGTCTTCAGGATTTAAGTCAAATCAAAAAATGATTTCTCTTAAAACGATTCCTTCAAAACTCCTCACAACTCTATCCACTGGAAGAAGTTCAGGTCTTCTCGTCACGGGTAAAGAGAAAGATCTTAAATCCTTTATTTCTTCAGGGGAGGACGCAAGTCTTAGGCCTGAAGATCTTTTTCGCAAAAGTCTTCAGTTAAACAATGGTAATGTTTACATGACCCTTATGACTATTGAGAATACACTTTCAGAATATTGGATTCATCCTCGCCGGTCTGAATTAAATCAAACAAAAAAGCTCAAACCTCTGGCACGGAATTTTGGAAATAGAAGTGATGTCTTTGGGCACTGGTACCACTTGTTCGGAATGGTGCTTTATGGTTACGCCGAAGGTCCGAATATGGCAATGATAGCGGGAAAAATTGAATCCATCGGAAGTTTAATCATCTCTAAATTTAAAGGTGAAAAACAAGAAAATAAAATTAACTTGGATGGTGGAAGAGTTGGCAGTCACTTAAATAGATACATGAAAAACAAAAAAAGAGGAAAACCGTACACGTTCCAATTAAAAAATCCATCTTCCGATGACCGAGAAGATCTTTTGAAGAAAAAAATAAATAGAGCGCTTAAAAAAATGCCTGCAACTTAAGGTCATTTTATTGAATCTGCTGAGAGTAAACAAAGTTTTTTTGTTTGAGCTCACTCGAGCTGTAATTTGATATGGTGTCGTAAAATATCTTTCCAGGCTTAACCCACTTCCTCTCGTCAACCGATCCAAAGGTAACATACTCCATAAGTCTAAATACACCTTGAACTGTTTCTGCCGCCCCACCGGCAGCAAGAGCACAGGGACCTTTTATGTACATGTTTTTGGCCTTGCCACTTATAGTGAAGACGCATTTTACGGCACCCTGAGAATTATGGGAGCAGGTGATAATGGTACTGTTATACTCCAGCACACCACCTCCATCTTTTAATTTGCATTCGTAGACTATTTTCTCCGATGTTTCTAATGTATATCGGCAGGTATTAGTGACTGTCGCAGTCATGAAATTTTTTGAGGCCTTCACTTTTTGTTCAAAGGAGCCATCTGCGTTTTTCTTAACGGTATATTCTTGGACCATATCTTTGTTGGCACTTGCATAATTCACCTTAGGATCAGTGATCTGTTTAAAAAATTCTGGCAGTGATTTAGAAGTGCTCACTAAAGCAGTTGTTTCAACATGGTAGTCACAGTTTTTTGTTAACTCATAGCGAGCTTTTATGGATGGGGCGTTGAGCAGTATGTTAATCTCTTCAAAATCCTCAATAGGCCCGGTAGAGTCGCATAAATCCATCGCTTGGGCATGGGACGCAATTAGCAGACTAGATGATATTAATAAGTGTTTTACCATGTGCGCCTTATCGTATTGAAGAAATAAAACGTTAAATTTATTTTTGAGTTTCATCCGACAGATATGTTTATTTTTCTTTACCTGTTCAAATTAATGGGGATTGAGTTTAAAAGGTCCTGCAGGATCGATTTTTGCATTTCTTCAGCAATTTGTTGATCATTGCAAACCAAGACTTGCTCGTAGCTTCGTTTATTTGAGACATCATTAATATTATATGAACCAACCATAGTAGTGATGTTATCTATCATCATTGTTTTTGAATGATTATACTGAGCAGATGCCCACCAGTTGAAATTGTTCTTATCCAACATGGGTAGGATGTGGTTTCTTCCTTTTCCGATTTGCTTATGCGGCAATTCAAAGAAGAGTAGACCTGGCCTAGTAATTAAAAAGCTAAAGAGATTGGATTCTTTTGCGAGACCTCGTGGGAGTTCTATGTCAGTTGGAAGTTTCCATTGGTTAGTAAGCATGTCAACTCTAAGGTCTTTATTTGAAAGAGATTTATTTATAATGTCATCTAAAAATTGGATGCCAACTGAGTTGCCACCGAGCTTTTCGAAACGAAGATCAATCATATTAAAGAAGATATAATTTTGGGCCTCTTTTATATAAGCTTGATACATCGGGAGGATTTTTCTTTCCCTACTTCCTGGATTTTCGACTACGAGCCGACAAACTCCACTTCTCGCCTGAAGGCCTCTTTGGATAGAATCATCCCCTTGGTACTCAATGGCATCAGATTTTTTATTTTTGTAAAACTCAATTATTTTTTTTGGCATCTTTTTTTTCATAAGCTTGACCCAGTGGTCAAGGAAACGATGGGCCACTTCTTGGACGATGGGTCCTTTAAAACCTATCGCCATGTCATTTATAAGGTTATTGTGACCATTACTTAAAGTTTGAGCGGAGACTATATTTTGACCATCAATGATTCCATACTCACCATCAAAGACGTACATCTTTTCATGGAAAAATTTTAGGAGTCCCCCTGCCAATCCAAGAATAACACCCATCTGTTTTAAGCGACGGACACATCTTCTATCTGACATGGTGAAAGTTGAATCCAGAATTAAAAAAACATTAACGCCCATTTTAATTTTTTTTTCTAAAAGGGTAAGGATATCCTTACTTCCAGCATCACATTGAAAAAGAAACCCAGACATAAAAACATGATCTTTTGCCTCTGCTAATTTTTCCATGATTTTAAGTCGCGACTTTGGCGTTTTGAGTAGTTCTAAAGAATTACCAGCATAAGATTTGGTTCCCGTTGTCATGTCTATTTCCTTTAAAAAGGTAAGTGCATGAACTCCTTCATTTTCATTGATTTGGTTATTAAAATGATGACTCCAATCTTTTGGGTCCTGCCCATCGAGACTTTTAATAATAGGGTGGGGAAGAATATCCCAATTTGTGCCTGTGCTAAAGTCATATGCGTAGAGGTTAAGTTTTTCATCGTAGATAAATTGTTTAAAAACATTTTGGAGCTCATCGAGTTTAGACAAACCAAGCATCTTTGAGAGTTTGGCAAGATTCATTCGGTATGAATTGAGGTTATCATCTTGATTAAATGGATAGGTAAATGGCGGTGTCTGCTTAAAGAATTGATCTCTATTTTGAGAATCCACTTCGAGAGTCGAATCAAACGGGTTAGTACATAAGCACTGGCCGGTAATGAGTAGCATTGTAAGAAAATAAATCACGGGTTATGTCCCTAAAGTTGTTCATTAAATTATAGAGCAGATAATGCCGGCCCCGTAGACTCTATGAATATTCTACAAAGGTGGCGTCTAATTCCTGACAGTTAATAAGACTAACAGTGCCAAATAATTGATTTTAAACTTGGGTGGTGAAACTTCCCTGAATTTGATTTGTCTTTAAGTACGAGTAGATTTTAGTCTGTTTTTGCAAAACAAAAACTCAGGTAACTACAGATAATCAGAAGTAACAAAAACCTTCCTAATTAAGATGATTCAATAAATTTAAAGCAAGCTGATAGTAGATTCCCGTCAAACCAACCTAAAAGACGGCACTTTTGGGCCGCCATTACTTCCTATAGGGGGGGTCTTAGTGTTTCTTATGTATAGTTATGTAGCGTTAATTCAGGCTGTCCTTTTAAGCTGCCTTATAATCGTTTTGTCTGCAAACACGAGTAGAGTTTAGACTTTTTTAAAGGAAAATCTTCACGACTTTTTGCCGAATTCGGTTGAAATTTACGAGACGGTCTTATTTAAGAAGTTTACTAAGCTGCTATATTTATAATGTCAGCTCTTTTAAAGCGATAATTTTTCCCATCTTTATCATATTTGATTTTTCCATCTCTGATTTTTCGTCTCATTGTTGATTCCGAAATTCCTAAAAAAGCACACGCCTCCTGAAGAGTCATCATGTCTGAGCTTGCAAAAAGTTTCATAGAGTCGGTAATATCGACTCCAATGACATGTCCCTTTTTATCATAACGGATAATTATTCCATCTTTATAGACAGATTTAGACTCAACTTCATCAGTGAAATCAATTGTAAGATAGTCAATTTCAGCATCATGATAAACTTTCATTATTGCACCTCAAAATCAATCATTACGGTTAAAACTTCGAATGTCTCTTTGGATTTTATAAGCGTTACCGCAGCCATGAGATTATCTTTTCGGCCTTTAAGTTTTTTATAAAAAATAAACTTATCCAAAGACTGTTCTATCACACCATCAGGCTCGTTTAAAATAAGCTCCACTTCATCTGTCGAAATTTTTCTTTGAAGCATTCTGTTCACTGCGTGTGAACGGTACTTAATTTCCATTTACTGATAATGTCAGCATTAGGTAAACTTGTCAACAAGTGGTCATAAACTGGTCAAATCTCGGAAGTAGTCTTAATTAGAAAGATCAAGGACAGAAGGTGACCCAAGAGTAATCATCTAGTTAGATGCCATGTAATAAATTTCGAATGTGGGTATTGCTTGTATGTGTTGAAAGTCATGACCCTCCTCCGGTATGGACAAGGATTGTCCATTTGAATCCGAATACATTTTCTCTATTTTTCAATTATTCTCTGAGGACTCAAAACCAAGAAATTCTAGGCAGAAGATTTTTTAAGCGAGGAAGCTTATGAATAATAAGTGACCGAGCTTGGAAAATATTCTAACGAGAGTACAGGCGAAATTAGGCATACATCAGAAACTCTAAGACCCCCCTAAGGAAATAATGTCGGCCAAAAAGGGCCGTCTTTTAGGTTGGTTTGACGGGAATCTACTATCAGCTTGCTTGAAATTTATTGAATCATCTTAATTAAGCTAATTATGCCTGCGTAATATCTTCGCTTTACTCACTTTTGGCCTAAGGATCCGTCGGTCACGGAGTTTTGGGACCTATCCCTGAAGTGCTTAATCATTAAAAAACATGATTGAAATGAATTCTTTTTGCAATTTTTTCTCGGCGTGATCTGGGCGACTAGGATGTCGCCAATATGCTGTGCTAATTTAAGTTTTTAATTAAAACAGCCGAAGAAACCTCTCGACTATATTTCTTTAAAAGGGAGAAATAAAAAATAAGTTTTGTTTATTTCCCTACTCCATAAACTTAATAAAAGGCAGAGGCCATGAAAAGAAATGTGATTTTATTTTTGATGTTGATGATGGGGCTCCAGTTCAGTAATTCTGCACATGCGTGGAATTGGATTCACCAATTCTATGGAGATGGTTGTAAGGCCAGATGGAACTCTTGCATGGGTTGGGTGAAAAAAAATTGTGGGGAAAGTGTTGGCGGATGCAACGGATCCTGTGTTTTTGGAATAAGCGGAGATTGCGAGCCTGATGATTTTCAGCTCTCACAGCTCCAAAGTTCGGATTCTGCAGCTGCAGTTGGAGGTGGAAGAAATACTTATGGTTTGAGAAACCAAAGAATGAAATCACCTTCTTCTTTGAAGTACACTGATATGCTTAGGGACCCTTCCGCTGTCCGAGGAAAAAGTTATCAAGCGGTGGAAAAAGGTGGTCGAGTTATTAATAAAACACTTAACGATATTGAGGCAAGGCAATTGGGAGTGCGTCTAGAGCTGGAGCCAATAGATAAGCCGAATCGTATAAATCCGATTGAACGTTCTTACTAGTGCTATTATACAAATCTAGAGATCTCTTAATTAAGATGATTCAATAAATTTCAAGCAAGCTGATAGTTGATTCCCGTCAAACCAACCCAAAAGACGGCCCTTTTGGGCCGACACTACTTCCTATAGGGGGGGTCTTAGTGTTTCTTATCTATAGTT
>CAMDQH010000111.1 GCA_945905815.1 Bacteriovorax stolpii
TTCAAGTCTGAAATCCATGCATGTGCCGCCGCTACTGCCGCAGGATTTTCCGGGACTTGAGTTTTCCACCATTGGAGTATTTAAACTTCCGACGACATAATATTTATACATCCACTCTTTGTAGATGTTTCTCATTTCCCAGTTTAAATAGGCGATTTTAGTAAGTTGTCGGGCTTGAACTGCCGCGCCTGCAAATGCTGAAGCATCAGTGGCATTTTGCAAATTGATTTTTGCTTTTACAAAAAGACCAACGTTAATCACAAACGCGATAACAGAAACAAACACCACCAAAGAGGCAGAGAAGAAAATACTAATTTGGCCCCGCTGAGAGTTCTTTAGGGTCAGTTTACGGTTGCTTTTTGCCACTAGCGCCATTTTATTCAGTTAAAGTGATGGATATTACGTTCACCCATTTTGGTACGGCTTTTGCGAGGTGTAAAGCAATCCAGAGGGTACCGATCTCTGGAAGCTGTACGTTTGTAGAATTCGGTCTACCTCTCCTAGCAACCTCACCTGTTTTTACCCACCTTAAAATTCACCTCCCTAGACATTGAAGAATGTCTAGAGGCACGTCCAAAATCAGAAATGGGGTGGGGGCAAAAGTTGCAGTCTCTAAGAATGAGAGTGGAATGTGGTTTAATGAAGAAGGAGATACGAATGGCCAATTTTTCTAATCAGACATTTAAGCCTAATAAAAATGAGAAAACAGAATGCTTCTGTGCTCTTTGTCGCTCACCTAGAGTGATTCGTTACTCACGTCGTTTAATGGTTCGCCATTATTTTCAGATTTTAACTCTAGGATTTGTTTTTACGGCCGCAACATACAACTCGTTTGGTTTGCATGGTGTCTACGCTCTTCCTTTGATATGGATTATTTTTGAAAGCACTCATAAGGCTTTATATCGAAAAGATCTGAAGTGTCCTTTCTGTGGTTTTGATCCAACTTGGTACAAGAAGGATGTGAAACTTGCCCGCCTTCGAGTTGAAGAATTTCTTAAACAAAATCCGGAGAGTCCCATCATGCTCCGTGCTCGCAAAAACATCGAAAATTCCCAAAACATCCGCCAATAAATTTCAGACTTGCATCAAATCTCTTCTAATTTCTAATATTTAAACTTTTTTTAGTTGGCCCAGATCTTCCATATGGGAGTCAGGAAAGAAAAGAAAAATTATCTTTTCTAAAAAATAAAACCTGAGGTATTAAGTTGGAATAGTATACATAACTATTTCCTGTATCTCCCATGCGAAGGAGCATTTATGAGCGTAAACAAAGTTATTTTATTAGGTCGTCTTGGACAAGATCCAGAGTTGAAATACACTCCGGGTGGAGCTGCAGTTTGCAACTTCTCAGTTGCTACAACTGAATCTTGGACTGACAAGCAAGGTGCAAAACAAGAAAAAACTGAATGGCATCGTATTGTCGTTTGGGGAAAACTTGCTGAGCTTTGTAACCAGTATCTTGCGAAAGGCCGTCAGGCATTCGTTGAAGGTCGTCTTCAAACTCGTTCTTGGGACGACAAAGACGGTACTAAACGTTACACGACAGAAATTATGGCCAACACTGTTCAGTTTATTGGTGGAGCCACTGCTTCTAGCAATACAACTACTGTTGATAAATCTTCTAATCAGGCCCCAGCTGCTGAGAATATGAATCAAGAATATCAGATCTCTAATGATGCTCATTTCGCATCAGACGATATTCCGTTTTAGTTTCCAAATAACAGACCAAGAGATTTCGAAGGGCCCACGTAAGTGGGCCTTTTTTGTTTGAATTATCCCCAAAATTTCTGAAAGTGGTACAATCATGGTCTATGGAAGAAAGACGGAGTTTTTTTTCAGTTAGGTATGACCTTATTCAAGTTGGCGTACCCATTCCTTACGATCTGTTCGTAAATTCTTCTTCTATTCAAGACAAAGAAAAATTTGTGAGAATCTTTCCAACCGGCGACGTACTCAGCAAAGAAGACCTTGAAAATTATCACCAAAAATATATTCATTTATATGTTTCAGAAAACCAGCGGCGTGCTTACCTTCGCAGCATGGTGCAGTCGAATGCTGATGATGAAAAAAAAGCCAACGTTATTAAAAGTGCTGCCCTCGATTATCTTAATAACATTTTTGATAAAGATAATTTTTCAACAGAATACCTCTCGCAAAGTATCGAAGGTTGCAAAGAAGTAGTTGGAGCGATGGTCGATGTTCTTGATAACCACAATATTGATAGTCTTCGCAGTCTCATTGGGAATTTAAGTTTTCACGATTTTTATACTTATGATCACTCAATCAACGTGTCGATGTATTGTATTACGATATATAAGGCCGTGAATCCAAAAGCCTCACGAAATCAACTCATCCACGTAGGTCTTGGCGGACTCCTTCATGATCTGGGTAAAATTAAAATTCCAACTCATATCTTGAATAATCCAGGTGGTCTGACAAATGAAGAATATCAAATCATAAAACAACACCCCGATTTCGGATTAGATCTTTTAATAAATGGTCACTGTCAGGTGAGCGAAGAGATTGATCTGAAAATCATTTCCCGTGTGGTTCATGAGCATCACGAGAATATTGATGGAACTGGTTATCCTAAAAAGCTAAAAGGCAAAGAGCAGATACATCTCATGGCACGGGTTTGCACCATTGCTGACTTCTTTGATGCGATCACCACAAAGCGTACTTATAGTGAAGTCCTTTCGATTCCGGAGGCCATGAATACTATGAGAAAGTTCCGTGGGATTAAACTTGATCCTGACATCTTTGATATCTTTGATCAGCATGTTCGTTACGTGCGGGCAGAATATACACGCGATTTGAAACTAGCGGATTCTTTTGATCCAACTTTGCCTTACGCTAAATTACCAATTGAAGAGATCAGAAAAGTTGAAAAAGAGTTAGATTTTGGGAAAATTACATTGGTCGATACGATAAAGAAAAAAAAAGGATGAGTTGCCTCATCCTTTAACTTAAAATCAAAAAAATTAAAAATTACTTTTTAGTTTCAGTCACTGGAGCTGTTTCAACTTTTGCAGCAGGAGCAGTCGTTGGAGCAGTTGCTGCTGGTACAGTTTCAACATTTTTAGTGTCTAAAGCCTGAACATCAGAATTAAGTGGAGCTGCAATTGGTGCTTCGTTATCAAATAGTGAACGTTTCGCTTCACGGGATTTGATAGTAGTGAGAACAATTGAGTTAACCATAAAGCCGATAGCTAATACGGTAGTTGTTTTAGTTAAAAAATTCCCTTTCGCTGAGCTAGAGAATACTGCTTGAGAGGCACCTCCACCCATAACAGCGCCCATTTCAGCTCCTTTACCGAACTGAAGAAGAACCGTAACAACGAGAAGAACACAGATAACAACGTGAAGCGCAATGAGCATAGTAAGCATAAAGACGTATCTCCCAATAATTTCAAATATATTTAACAGTAATTCTTAGTTCTTTCCAATCAAAAACGGCTATTTATCACCGCACAGTGCAAGAAAATCCTGGGCCTTTAAACTAGCGCCACCAACCAGACCACCATCTATGTCTTTCTGGCCTAGTAATTCCTCGACGTTATCTGGTTTTACGCTCCCACCATAAAGAAGCTGGATCTTTTCCCCAAAAGTCGGGAATTTCTTTTTAAGTTCGCCGCGGATGAAGGCATGAACTTCTTGGGCCTGTGCTGGAGAGGCCGTTTTACCAGTTCCAATCGCCCAAACAGGCTCATAGGCGACAATTAGATTTTCAGAAGTGGCTTCAGACATATCATTTAGACCCTGATGGATCTGATCGCCGACTATTGAAAGAGTCTGATTAGCTTCTCTTTCAGGTAAAGTTTCTCCTACGCAGTAAACGACTTTCAAACTTTCTTTAAGGGCCGTTTTAACTTTAGCATTTAATAGTTTTGAAGTTTCCATGAAATATTGACGGCGCTCAGAATGACCGAGGATAACAAAATCTCCGCCCATTTCTTTGAAAGTTCGGGCAGAAATTTCACCCGTAAAGGCTCCGTTAATATGCTCTGAACAATTTTGTAGGCCAGATGGAATCCCTGAATTTATCACAAGTTTTGTAAAAAGAGCCTGAGGAGCTATCCAAGCAACACGTTTACCAGAATACTTTGCCTTAAAGGCTTCGATAAATTCTAAGCATTCTTTGCCATTTTTATTCATTTTCCAGTTTGCTACTAAAAGTTTAGTCACGATTATACTCCGTATTTAAGTGCTTGAACTCCAGGAAGTTCGCCTCTTTCGATAAACTCTAAACTCGCCCCACCACCAGTAGAAACGTGAGAGAACTTGTCGGCGTCCCCTGATTGTTGAACAGCTGCAACTGAGTCACCACCACCAACAACAGAAAATACATTCGTATTAGAAACAATTGCGTGAGCAATTGCCATCGTGCCTTTAGCAAAGTTTTTATTTTCAAAAAGACCCATAGGACCATTCCAGAAAATCGTTTTTGCTGTCGCAATATGATCAGAGTATGACTTGATAGTGAGTGGACCAATATCTAGTCCCATTTTATCTTCAGGGATACTTACGCCTGCGCAAGCAGAAGGTTCACCATCGAATTTATCAGAAACAGCATGATCCTTAGGTAATTGAATTTTTCCACCTTTGTCTGATGCTAAAAGATGTTTAGCAAGTGCTACATCTTCATCACTGCAAAGAGATTTTCCAATAGTGGCACCCTTTGCTTTTAAAAATGGATAGGCCATCGCCCCACCAATTAAAATGGTGTCGACCAAGACCAGTAATTTTTCAATTGTTTTAATTTTATCCGAAACCTTTGCGCCACCAATAATTGCTACAAATGGCTTGGCTGGTTTTTCTAGAAGAGCTGAAAGAGAATCGATTTCTTTTTTCATGAGTAATCCTGCATATGCACGATTCTTGAAAAAAGCATTTATAGCATGTGTAGAGGAATGCTTTCTGTGAGCTGCACCAAATGCATCATTTACATAAACATCAGCATACTGAGCAAGTTTCTCAGCAAGTTCCATGTCATTTTTCTCTTCGCCAGGAAGAAAACGAATATTCTCGAGAAGAACAACTTTGGTCTCAGGTAAATGAAGAAGATTTTTAACACCATTTTCAATAGCAGATTCAGACAGGATCACATCAGTTCCAAGCTTTGAAGCTAGATATTCCGCTACTGGCTCAAGAGAATACTTAGGATTCACTTGTCCGTCAGGACGTCCAAGGTGGGAAATCATGATGATTTTCGAAGCACCTTTTTCGAGCATTAAACGAATAGTAGGTATAGCTTGATCAATTCGGCTTGAGTCAGTAATAGTTCTAGGCTCAGACTTTGAAAGAGGGACATTAAAGTCGAAGCGAACTAAGACTCTTTTTCCTTTGAGATCAGCATCCTGGACGTATTTGATATGCATATTTACCTTTTAAAGTTTTTGGCCGACGAAGTTTGCAAGATCAATGACTCGATTTGAAAAACCAACTTCATTGTCATACCAGCTCACAACTTTAACGAGGTTACCCATGACGTTAGTGA
The DNA here is from genome assembly GCA_945905815.1 of Bacteriovorax stolpii. GTDB lineage: Bacteria > Bdellovibrionota > Bacteriovoracia > Bacteriovoracales > Bacteriovoracaceae > Peredibacter. The sequence continues at coordinate 5,498 of CAMDQH010000111.1, forward strand.
GTTTTGAATCGAAGTAAGATGACTCAGTAGTTCCAACATAATCCATTGAAACGAGTTCTTCTTCTGAATAACCAAGTATGCCTTTAAGGTTTCCAAGAGAAGCCTTTTTCATCGCTTCATTGATTTCTGCTTTAGTCGCTTTCTTTTCGAGATTCACAGTCAAATCTACCATTGAAACATCTGGAGTTGGTACACGAACTGCATAACCATCAAGCTTGCCGAGCATTTCAGGTATAACTTCACCTAGAGCTTTTGCCGCACCTGTCGAAGTAGGAATCATCGACATTGCAGCAGAGCGGGCACGACGTAGATCCTCGTGGGCATTGTCTAAAAGATTTTGATCTGAAGTATAGGCATGAACAGTTGTCATTATTCCATTAACGATACCAAAGTTTTCATGAAGTACTTTAACTATTGGTGCCAGACAGTTGGTAGTACAAGATGCGTTTGAAATGATGTGGTGTTTAGTATTGTCATATTTCTCGTTATTAATTCCCATGACAAATGTGCCATCTAGATCTTTTCCTGGTGCGCACATAATAACTTTTTTAACTGTGCCTCTCATGTGTAAACCCAATTTCGGTTTGTCTTTGAAAATACCGGTACAATCGATTACTACTTGAGTGCCATAAGCAGACCAGTCAATTTCTTC
>CAMDQH010000112.1 GCA_945905815.1 Bacteriovorax stolpii
AGGCCGGATTAACGCTACATAACTATACATAAGAAACACTAAGACCCCCCCTTAGGAAATAATGTCGGCCCAAAAGGGCCGTCTTTTAGGTTGGTTTGACGGGAATCTACTATCAGCTTGCTAGAAATTTACTGAATCTTCTTCTTTAAGCATAACCAAACACCTTTAAGATTAATGTTAATGGTGCGATCCCAGTTTTCGGATGAACATTCAACTGTACTGCACGGACTTCCCTCAATGCCAGCGTTATTATAAGCGCAATCCAGTCTGCCATATTTTTCAATGGTCTTATCCACTAAGTTTTTTACTTCCTCTTCAGAGGATACGTCACACTTAATGAAAAATGCTTCGCCACTGCTGTGTTTAATTTCATCAACAGTGCTCTGGCCCTCTTTTGCATTAATGTCACTGACAATAACGACTTGGTTTTCAAATGCTCCCATAAGATAGCCTCCTTGGAGACAATAAAGTATCACCAGATCGGCGATCTATACAGGCACAGTGGGTAAGGTATTTAGTTATTATGGAAGCTTATACTGATACACGATCCCACCATAATTACTGATAAGTAATGTGGTGCTATCCTTCCAGGTAAATTGATTTGGTCCTTTATTCAAACCTGCTGCACCAGTTGGTGGTCCAAGCCTTGCTGCACCAACATTACATTCAGATCTGGTAGAGGTGACATTCAAGCAATAAAGATATCCACCAGAGGTGTAGTACAAGGTTGAAAGATCCTGGCTAAAGGAAAAATTGGAGATAGTTCTCGTCGTATCGATTAAAGTATGGAGAGTACTTATGGAAGGGGAATTAGCATTATTTATGTATCTAATTTTAGTTCCTTCTAAAAAATAAATTCGTATGTTGACTTCATCATAATAAGTACTACATCCACCACGCAAGCAAGAGCTACTGAGTGTTTTTGAAGTAACAGGCGTTGGATCAATACTTGAATCTGCAGAGACTCCGGCTAAAGTAGTATTACCCATCACGTGCTTAATTGTGCCAGCGAGTATTTCACCGTCTGGAGCCGATCCGAAATTAAGCGCCTTCAGAACCGGTTTCGTTGGGACGACTGGATGATCATATGCTCCCAAAGTAAATCCCAATCCAGTGGAACTGATTTGTAAATTATTTTGGAAACCATCAACATAATTACCTGTGCTCGTGATGAGTGAATCATCAGGTCTTGTTTCATAGCGACTGCCAGTAGCATTTATTCTCGTCGTATTGATTAAGCTCGCATTTAACGAATGAATTCCTCGTGTGTGCCCTAACCAAGGAAAGCCATTTGAATCAAAAGTTAGTAGCTGCCCATTAATATGAGCATAGGGTTGACCCATAGAAGTTTGATTTGAGACAAGTGTTCCTGAAGCTGTAGCAGTTCTAAAACTTTGATCTCCCCAGAGTATTGAGGTTATTTTACTGGTCGGATTAATATAACCGAAGGCTGGGCCCGTCAAATCAACAAAATAAAGTCCTTCAGGAAAACTATCTTGTGCCGGTTCACTAGCTTTTTTGTAGTAAATTCCTCCAAGTTGCCCACGGGCAAGATTGGCCGTTAAACCTTCTCCATAAAGTGGTTTTGTACCGAAAATAGTTTTAATTTTTTGGTCACTAGAAATGTAGCGGATACGGTAGGTAGAACCTGTATTTACGTAGTTTCCATCAGTAAAAAATATTTTTCCTTGGGCATTTTTAACTGGAGGTGACCAGCTCGTTGGGCAGGCGGAGGTAATGGGTATATCATCTTCTGAACAGCCATTTGCTGAGCTTCCAGAAAGAGATGTTACAGTATCTCCATTGGCACCATTTAGATTAGGAATTATTTCAGCAATCCCAAGATCTGATCTTGCAGCAAAAACGTTACCAGTCGAAGGGTTGTGTAGACCTGAGACAACTTTAGTTAAAGTTGTAGCAGTATAGAATTTATTTTCAATGATTTTGTAGTTTGAATTGTAATCAAAGAGGTACACATATTTTCCTCCCCCCCAAGCGATGACATTTATATAATCGACATAATTCATGGCCGGTAGTGGTGATTCAGTTGCGATTGATCCATTACTTGGAGTCAATGATGAACCACAATTTCCTGCCACGTTTACTGCCTCTTGCGCTTGTTTGGTGGAATTATTTTGAAGGACTTTCACAATTTTAATCTTTCTATGGCCTACATTTATTTCAAGCTGACTTCCGGGTAGACAATTCTGAACGATGTAGAGTGAATTTTCATCATCTAGGCCCAATAATCGAGCTATATTCATCTGAGAAAAGTTTGGAGGAGTACTTCCACTTCCAATATCAGTTCCTCCCGCAAGATATAATTTAATTGCTCTATTGCTTGGATTAATTTGATATATATTAAGGCTGTTTGTAAGTTCTGCACTTTTAAGTGTGAGATATAAATAACCATCTTTATCAAAATACATAACTGGTGAGCTTAAAGAAGCCGAAGGCGTAGTTGGCAAAAAGCCATTATTAGTTAAAAGATTATTAGTACCACTGTGGGTTATATAGATTGAAACGAGCCCAGTCCGAGCATCAAGTTTTTTAATCCCTGCTGGCACATCATAAGCATAGATGTCATTAGTTGTGGGATGGATAGCAATGAGTGGTGTATTCGCAACTCCGCCCTTTAAAAGAGCAGATTTTCCTGCCCCTCCACCGCCACGATCTTCAGTACCGGCATAAACACTCCAATTGTCAGAATTTTGGATATCTGAAATGACAGGAATACCAATATTTCCTGAAGCATCTTTAACAAAGATTTTGATTCTAAAAAAACTTGTTGGAGCAGGGAACGAGGTATAAATACCTGTAGCTGCTTTCAAACCTGTGCCAATATTCCCGAGCCAAGTCATCTGGGAATTATTGGTGATATCTTGATTGGTAATGATATCTTTATAGGTCGAACCATTTGTGGTGTAGGCCAAGGAAATTGGATTCGTTGCCAGATCCAGAGTTGAAGTAATGGACCAGTCAATATTTAAGCTATTATTGCCATTGGTATAGACTCTGGAATTATCAGAGGGATTATAGATATTGAACGCAATAATTTTCGGAGGATTAGCGACGAAAAACTGAATATCATCGCTGTGTGATAGAGCTGTGGTATTGTTAGCTGCGTCTTTGGCCCAAACGCAAACCTTTTTTACCCCATCCATATTGGAGAGAGAGAAACTAAATTCTTGAGTAGAAGAATTCCAGTCATACCATTCATTATTTTGAGAATATTCTGAATTACAATCACCGGTATTTATGTTCGCCTCGACGAAATGCATTTTCATTGATGTGAGATTATCTGAGGCATTAACCTTTAGACTCACAAAAGAGGTCCCTGTGTAAACATCATCATCATTAATTTTTAATGATGAAATCACTGGCGCCGTTTTATCTACAGCGATATTGAGATTTTTAACGGAGCTAATATTGCCTGCCAGATCCTTAACCCATGCATAGAGAGAGTAGTTTCCTTCCAAATTAGATGAAAGAGTATGGGTAAGAGCACCACTTACTATTGAGCATGATTGCCAGGCCGGATTTAAAAGTGCTGGCGAACTTGAAGACTCTGAAATTAAAACGTGAGAAATATCTGTGCAATTTGGGGCCGTAAATTGAAGACTGTTTGAATTAAAGGCATTATAAGGATAGTTGCTTAAGTTTGGTACCGCAGGTGCAGTTTGATCGAGTGTCACACTAATCAAGTTTGAGGCTAAGGAGATGTTTCCTGCCGCATCCACAGCAAAGGCATAAATGGTCTTAACACTTTCACCTAGTGAGAGTGTGTGGAGAATACTTCCCACGGAAGTGGAACAGTTTTGCCAGCTTGGATCTGTTTTCAGTGGAGTCGTGGAAGATTCTTTGATTAAAATTTTATCCACATCTGAACAAGTGGCCACAGTGAATTGAGCTGATAATGAGTTTGTTAATGCTGGTGAAACTAAACTAATGATGGGCGCCGTTGGAGCATCCACATCAATCAATAAAGTGATGACCGATTCATGGGAAAGACCAGCACCATCGCTTGCTTTAAGTTTAAGTTTTAAATTTGAAACATTTAAACTTGGAGCAGAAAGAGAATAAGAGGTATCAGTTAAATTAAGATCAGTAACTTTTGTGTAAGTTGTCCCGCCATCTTCGGATTTAAATAATTCAAGAGTACTGAGTCCAATATTATCGGTGGCAGAAAAAGTCAGGGCGATAGTTTCTCCACTGGTATAGATTAATTTATTTGAAGCGAGCTGAGTTTGCGGGTAAGTTGAATCTTTAACGATCATTAATGGATTGCTCGAAATAATTAAATTACTTCTATCCTTTACCCACAGCCTGATTTGGTGAGTGCCATCGGCCCCAAGACTTATAGTGACATTTTGATTTAAGGAATCAGTACAAGGGCCGGCAATCAAGTTCGCTGCTGGTGTACTACTGTCGTCAACGGTGAAGGCAAAAGTAGAAAAGCTTTTACAATTTATCATATCAACACCAGTTTGAATGGTGGCAATAACTGAACTTGAACTCGTAATTGAAGAAGGTAGTGTAAAAGTAGGGAGAATCGGAAGAGAATTATTGTTAACTAATAGATTATAGCTTTTAACTTGATAAGAGAATGCAGGATCAAGTTCTCCCAGGCCATCGTTTTTTCCAATGAATGCCTGAAGCGTGTGTGTTCCTGACTCATTCATCCCTGGTGCATAAAGAAAATTTGTATCAATAGGAGTCGTTTGTATTGTTGTACCATCAAGTTTCCACTTCACAATAATGTTATAACTTGCAGACCAGTGAAGCGCACTGATGGAAAACTGATGAATCACTTCTTCGGAAAGAATGCTCGGAATAGTTTCACTTCTTATGGTCGGAGGAATTTCAACCAGCTTTTCTGGATTGCCGCCAAATAAACTAAAAAATTGATCCCTTAGATCTTGATTAGTAATTAATTGTCCAAAGGCAGAGTCTAAACTTCCACCACTTAGATCATTCATTAGTTTTTCAATTTCTGGGCTACTCACTTGATGAATTTTTTTTGGTAAATCTGCAATTAAGGTGAAGGAGAGCAAAGTTGATGAATAGGTAACGTCTTGTTGGTTGAGTTTACCTAGTAAGGGTCTTTGATAAACCACGTCACAAGGACCTCCCCCCTCACCAACAACTTCAAGGATATAATCTGAATAGTTCTCATCAATTTTAAGATTAAGATTTTCAAATTTAAACTTGGCCGATGAATCAACCGTCGTTGTTGCAATTGCGGGTAATACTTTTTGTCCCGAGATGGAAAGGCGATAGATTGAAACTTCTGCCGTACAAACTCCTGCAAATGCATAAATTGAGTCATACCATCTGCTGGTTTTACTAGTAACTAATCCAATCATCGGATTGACCTGACCTTCAATCAAATCATTGGCCAGGAAGGATTTATTATTATTTAAGCTATAAATTTCATTCCCACACGAAGTGAGTAAAAAGAGAAAGAAAGTAATGAGAATTGACATTGGTTTCACATACATTTTATCGGTATTAAACCCAATAAAATTAAGGTCCTATTATGTCATTAAGATATCTAAAAATCGGCTTCAATTCACAGGCAAATATCTGAATTCATTAACGAAGATGGTATAGCTTAGTGGTCACCAATTCTAAGAAGCGATCTTCCCAAGATGTTTGATAATAATCTGGGTCTTGAAAGTCTGGCGCTAATCTATCAATCTCATGACCATTTTTCATGATAATAACCACTGGAGTTTGCCTGATCATCAATTGATCTATGAGTTGCTGGTTTTCATAATATGTATTGAAGCCAACAACTTTAATCTTTTCTGATAAAGTTGGAATATAGTAATCAAACTTCCTTTCAAAAAGGATAGGCCGGATTAACGCTACATAACTATACATAAGAAACACTAAGACCCCCCCTTAGGAAATAATGTCGGCCCAAAAGGGCCGTCTTTTAGGTTGGTTTGACGGGAATCTACTATCAGCTTGCTAGAAATTTACTGAATCTTCTTCTTTAA
>CAMDQH010000113.1 GCA_945905815.1 Bacteriovorax stolpii
ACCCAAATCTCATCCGCTTTTTTAGGATTACGAAGGTAGCTAAGTATAACTTCACCTTGAGCATCTATGGTTTGAACAATTGTGATGGCATCCGGGTCACTCGCTCCGATTCCCATGACCTCTTGTTGACGGCCATATTTATACGAAAATTCAGGCCGAAGTTGTTTTAATCGTCCAAGGTCCACGTCCTTCATCGATTTTCTGGCCCCGACTAAAACTCGTGATTTTAAAAGTGCCTGAAGTTCAGGAAGTTTGTGCTCGCCGTATTTACCGACAACCATAGCTCCCATGGCAAAGGCCTTACCAACTTCACGGTTCTTGGAGGTAGAGTAACCATAACTGATTCCATACATCGGTCCGGTTTCGGAGTGGTCTCTCGCCATATTGACCAGACCATCGCCAAATATATCTTCATTTAATTTATCAAAGTCTTCCAAGGCCGCTTTCTTAATTGCCTCAGTTGAAGAACCACTTCTGATTTTCCCAAGAACAGCATTGGAGGCCATGTGTGAATTAAGTTCTTTGAATAGGTCAACGATTTCATCTTCACTTTTTTCAGCATGCTTGGAGGCAAGTCCTCGCCAGTTGATATCATCGGTATACCAGGTCTTCATTTTGAAATCAAAAAGTTCTTGATTATCAAAGCTTGAATTGCCGTAAAGGACTTTAAAATCGTCATCAACATAACCAATCTCAACTCGTCCAATACCACGTTTAGGATGTTTGTAGTAGACGTTATTACTAGCAAAAACTTCATCGGCCTTAGCATGTATCTTGTCCCAGGCCGCCAAAGGATTTGAGCTTAGTTCTGCTTTTAGTGCCGGATCTGCCTTAATCATTCGTTTAACAATTTCTCGATAGAGGCGTGGATCGATGTATTCAACACCCTCCATGAGAGGAACTTTTTTCTCTCCGATGAGTGCCATTTTTACCGGTGGACGAGAATAAGGGGTAATCAGATCCACAGAGTTTTCGATTGGGAGTCCAAATTTTAATCTTTCTACGAGGTCATCCACCAGGAAATCACTGGCGAGAATCCCGTGTTTAATCATTTTCTTCCAATCATCAAGCGAGTTATAAATATCAGCATTGGTATCAATGATTCTGGATGGGGGAAACCCTTCTTTCATGAGGGCATAATTCATCATTTCGCGAGTTGATCTTCCGTTGCCATTTGCAAGCGGATGAACAGAGACCAAACTATGCTGAAATTCTGCTAGAAGGTTTACGTACTCATCTAGTTTTTCGGGAGAGTTAATTTCACCAATGAGCGTTCGCTCTCGAGTGAACCAATCCATTAGATTATCGGTTAAGGACTCAACTAGTTTTTTAGTCATAACTAGTTTAACTTTACTCAACTCAGTGTATCTAGCTTCAAGAACTTTGACTTCGCCATTAATTCTTAAAATGGAGTCAGCGTCATGGTTCCCGGCCAATAGGGACGTCTTTTTTTGTTGAATGACAATTTGTAGGCCTTGATATTCTTCAATTTGAGATACTAATTCAGGTTGCTTGCTACGAATTAGATCAAGCGCCTCTTTTTTTACTGTCACAGAGTTAGGGTAATGAATCTTCCCGTGAAATCCATTCTCTAATGTGCCACCTTCTTCGATCCAACTTAAATAAGGGTTTTTAATGATTTCTGTTTTTGTCGAACTTGAGATTGGTTTTGACATCGGAACGTTTCCATACCAATGACCATCTCGGATTATTCCTAGATCTGCATCTAAGGCATCTTCGACTCCACCTTTCAACATTTTTTTGTGGATTTCAAGAAGTGTCTTTTTATTAATTTCGGGTCTTGTTGTTAATAGATAATTTCGACTGTCTTTAAAATTATCAAAAGCTTTCTTTTCATACTTAATGGACAGAGTGGCGTCATTTATTTTACTTGCTCCAACCAGAATGTCGTCAAGTTCTCGGTTAGCATGTTGATAATCGACAAAATAAAGTGACTCAATATTGTCTATTACTTTTTCTGAATCAGGTTTTGCACCTCGGGAAAAGAGGTTATTTAACAACCCTGGCGTGGTGTCTTTCTCTTTAAGAAGTTTGGCCAGAAGCTCACGGCGCTCTAAATAATCACGGTCGATGATGTCTTCAGCGAAACCACTAAATAAAGTATTTCCTGGTTTAATTAACTCACGGACAGGAGGCCGGCCGGCAAGTCCAATTCTCAGAAGTTCATCTGCTTCATCTGGGGTAAAACCACCTTCAGTAAGAATGCGGTATTTTTCTCGTAGCTCACTCCAGCTATATTCAAACACACCACTATCAGGAGCAACTAAGTGCGCCTCTTCTAATGTTTTTGCGAGTTTTGTTTTTTCACCAATTGAACCAGGCGTGCGCTTGATCTGAATCATTGCCTGATCAAATCTTTTTTGAGTCGATAATTGAGAGTTTAAAATTATCTTTTCGTAGGTAGGAGAAGATACAATGATAGTCCCACGCGCCGATTGAGAAACTCGTGCCTGAAATTTTTTAGTTAAAGCCTCTTTAATAGCACCATCAGAGAGTTTGGAAATTTCTTCCCAAAGTTCTTTTTCTGCTGCCAGAACTTTTTCAGGCCCCATACTTTTGGCAAGACTTGAATACTGCATTTCCGGATAGAGATGTTTAATTACATCATCCAGATCATCCGTTTCACTTAGATAGTCTTTTAGAATTTCTTTCCTGAGAGGTACAACTTTTTCATAGGCTTCTATTTCAAGTTTTGCAACATGAGTCACTTGAGGTTTAGCAGAGATGGTTGCCACTTCAAGTTTTGCCAGAGCGGTTTCTAGCTCGGGCTGCTTTTGTATTATTTTGGATACGATACTAGTCGTGACTGCTAGTTTCGGTGCACCGAGTGTGAAAATTTTCTCAAAACTTCGCTGACCGGCCTTGAAGGCATATGCGGTCATCGGGTTATCTATCGGATAAAAAACAACTTTTGCTGTTGTCTTTAGCGCGCTGGTTGAGAAAACTAATATTTTTCCGGCCGGAGTTATAGCAATATAGGCAGAGCCTTTTTTAGCAAGACTTGTCAGAGCACCCAGCGAAGTCTTTAGGAATTTTCTGGTAGGGGAGAGCATGTAGGTCTTAATCGCAGCAAGCGAAATTCCCACGGCCGCTTTTGCAACTCTTAAGCCTTTGGTGATTTTTAGTACATCGTCGAGTTTGGTACTGGCCTCAAGGGCGACTTTACCTAGTTTCGTTGCTTTCAGCGCCTTCATACTCGCGGATGATACTTTGAAAAGCTTAGCAATTTTTACAGCGCCCTGTGCTCCATATTTGGCAGCAGTGGTTAGACCACCCGTAAAAAAGGCAGGAACGACTTCCGCCACAATCGCGCCAGTTACAGCACATAGTCCATTGACCATCGTCTTACAGGGAAGGCAGTCAAAGTTATCAGTTGGTTTGAGGCAGGTACTTAAGTGAGGTACACCAGACCACTTTTGACAAAATATATCTGTCTTCATCCATTCTTTTATGGAAGCAACCAGACCTTGCCAGATTTTTTTCATCGTACCAGAAAAATCATTCACCAGCATGTCGAAGACGCCTTTATCTTCTGAAGCTTTTGCCAGTGACAGTTGAGAAGTCGCGGAATGATCTTCAGCGTCTGTTACCCAGTTCCAAAAATTACTTATTGCTTCACCGGATTTTTTTGCGGCCAGTTTAAGTAGATCCCAAACACTTTCAAAAAATGTAAATGCTGCTTTTAAAAAACCCGTCGCAAGCTGAGTCATGCAACTATCATCGCCCAGATTACAACCGGCAGGTTTCCAATTCTTTGGAATGAGTTTTTCGACTACATACCCACCCACTCCCATGGCAGTGGACATCATAGCGCAATTCATATCGGCCGGGCATTGTTTGCTGATTACTGCTTTTTTCTGAGGCGTGCAACTAACTTCTGATTTTATTTTAGTGAGGTTATTAATTTGAGAATTGAGATCATTGGAAGGGGAGTTCTGGTCTTTACACTCACCATTTTCACATCCGACTCTTGATTCTAGACGGTTCTGATGTTTAAGCAGTTGCTCTTCAAAGTTTTTTATTTCAGTAATGAGTTTCCAGCACTCTTCAGTAAAACCATTCTTCTTATGCCAGGTTTCGATTTCTGAATCTTGGATTTTGGGCGGTAAACATTGTTTTTTATAAACAGTACCAAGCTTTTCCAACTTATCGATTAGTCCCTCAATGCATTCCCCATTTTCGCAAGTTGAAGTCACTTGCTTTTGAGCAAATGCAGGAGCAAATGCTGTCATCAAAAAGATTAAGGCCAGATTAAGAGAAATATATTTTTTCATTTACACGCCCCCACAATCAATGGAGCCTAATAAATCTGCAAAATCTTTTTCATGGGCGGCATTTTCTTTAAGTCTTAGTGATTTGGAAAATAGCAGCTTGCCTTTGCATTCAACATAATAAGATTTTTCTGCATAGACTTTACCCTCATGGGCATAATTAAAACCAATGCGATGGATACGGTGCCCGTGTTTATTTACCTTCACTTCATATGGCTCATAAGAAACAGGGTCTGCGCCAACTGATAGCGCCCATTTTTTTCTTCCGTCCTGATATTTCTTTTGAGTCTTGGCCAAAATTCTAATATCTAATTCTAATTCTGCACCTGTATCTGTAAAACTAATATTAGAGCGTTGTCCATTCATCTCAGGAGAAAAGTAAATAAATGGCATGCCAAAAAGTTCTTTACCCAACATCCAGTTTGATTTTTCAGGAATAAAAATGGTTCCTGAATTTTTTTTCAGTTCCAGAGTTTTTGCCTGCAAGGAAAGCGAGAATACTGCTAAAATAATAACAACGATGATTTGCTTCATGAACTGACTCCTCTAGAACTATTCGGTTAGTTTTTTCATGAACTTAGAATATAAAAGGAATTCAAGTGGTAGCTAAAGTACTTAGTCTTAACCCCAATATGATTAAACCACCCTTCATGGGCGGACTTGTTGCGACAGATTGGGATAGTAATAGTTTTTGGATGGCGGAGACGTTCTCTTTTACTCAGGTATTTTCTTCGATGAGCGACAAGGATCTTTCGCCTTTTATGATGATCGATTCTCGTCTTTCTTTTCTTTTAAGTTTGCTTGATCAGAATCAGAGCACTTGTCTCAGTGGAATCCCCCCTCTGGCCTGTTTGTTATTTATGCTTCGATCAACTCAGGACCTCTTTAAATGCGACGCTGATATTACTAAATACTGGAATGAGTATAGCGAGCGTTCTCTTCCACAAGTTTATCGGGGCCTTTTTTCTCAACTCGTTACACTCGATTCTGCAAGTGATATTGATTTTCACCAATTGGAAAAGAGTTGCACGATTTATCTCGCAAGCTTTGATCGCCAACCTGAAATCATTGCCGGATTTAAAATAGAAAAAGAATGGTTATTTGCTGCAGATTCCGACATCGGCGTATTTTTTGTGATTAAGCTTATACGCTAACTTCCAAAACCAAACCTAATTCAATTAACTCATTCAAGATTTTCTGTTGAACTGCCGCAAGATTCGCTCGGGACTTAAGCGGTCCATCCTCTAATTCGCCTAGAACTTCTAGCATGGGAGTGGTGACGTCCAAATGGTGAAGTCCTCGAAGTGGGTGATGATAAATGCACAGCACGTGAGGACGCTCAATTAGCTGAGGATTACCTTTGGTGGCCTCATCAATCATGAGACTGACATCATATTCAAGATTCAAAAAACTAAGCGTCGGATTGAGATAGATTCCAGGAGGCTCCGGAGTTTCTATGCTTGCTTCAATCATTTGGTTTTGTAAGAGCTCAAAAAAAGCAAGTTCAAACAAGTATGCCGGGGAATCACCTGCGGCTGCTTTCTCTTGAAGATACGCCGGAAAATTAAAAACAAATTCTTCAATATCTTGCGGGCGCTCATCATGAGAAGCAATGTATTCCTGGGTCACTGTATCCCATTTAAGGTCTGAGAATACAGTGAGACTGGGATACATTTCTTCTAAGGCATTTTGAAATGCTTTAAA
>CAMDQH010000114.1 GCA_945905815.1 Bacteriovorax stolpii
GTTTATTCATGGTCTTGGATATCGTTGCCGTTTCGCTACCTCTGGTGAAATGGCGTATGAGATTATTTCTACGGAAACGTTTGATCTCATTATTTCAGATTATCATATGGCAAATGGCGATGGTTTGTGGCTTCTTCAGAAATTAAAAAACACTCTTGGAGCGCCAAAATGTATTATTGTCTCCAGCGATCCAGGACTTGATTCAGAGTTTCTTATCGGTCAAGGAGCTGCAACTTATCTAACCAAACCGATAGATTGGGTTGAACTGAAAAATGAAATTGATCGCTTAGTTTGAGTCTTTGTTCATTTCGTTTTTCTCTCAATTAAGAGCAAGTAGTAGCGTTTGAAAATCATTCCGCATTCCATCATGTATCTATTGAAGGATCGAATCTTTAACGCTGAAATAACGAACGTTCATGCTTTTTGGACCTATAGGCGCAAAATACTTGATGGTGATCACAGTTCATTTTTTGAGTCACCCGATCTAGGCAAAGCTCTTCGAACTTGTTTAACTTAATCGAACATTCTCTAGGGTCGACTTGGACTTTCTTTTTTAGTCGGTGGAATTTTTGGAAACGTCATTGATAAAATTATCTATGGTCGCACAGTGGATTTTATTCCATTTCATGTTGGATCGTTTCAAGTTGTGTTTAACTTTGCTGACGTTTTTCAATGGATTGGCTGTCTTGTGGTTTTATGGGTGATTTTTAAAAGAGATAAATTAATTTGGTTCCCAGATAGTTCACGGCAAAATTATTTAATTAATCCCAGAGACCAGTACCGAGTCGCATTCAATTTTACACTCGTTGCCTTTTCCACCTCAATGATGCTGGGGATTTTTTCATTTGCCTTTTTTCGCACACTGATGCTCAGTGTGAATTTTCAGGGCGAACATTTAATGCTGTCTTATTTTTTGACTTATTTTATTTTGACTCTACTTTTTTGCTCAATGTCCTTTATTACGGGCATCGTTATTAGTCATCGAAGCTCAGGTCCTTTGTACGCTTTCGAGCAGTATCTTGATCATTTAATGAAGGGAAGAGATCGTAAATTGGTCTTACGTGATTCAGATAACTACAAACATCTTGAACAAGTGGCAGACAAACTGCGGGTCCATTTTCTTCCTGAAGACGACAAATAATACGTTGCATCACATTGTAAGAATCTAAAAGTAGACAATCATTTGAGTTCTTTGGTCAAATCTTAGGATTGTTCAAGGGAGAACCATATGAAATTTTTAATGATTACGGCCTTAATGTTTGCGGCGCTGGCCTTCGCCGGAGAAAATGACAAAAGCCATACACCAAAAAGTTTTGAAGTTTCTGGCAAAAAAGCTGTTTTTGCTGATTTTTCAGAAGCCACTTACTACATCAACTATGACTTGAATCAGAAAATTGCATCTGTAAAAGCGGAAATTATTCTTGAAACAACTGAAGCAGGGTTTCCTGTTTTTGATTCTGTTGTTGCTCCAACTTCAGTTTTATTTGACGGCACAAGTGTAACAACGATTGAAGCAAGAACCCCAAATGGCGAAACAACACTTAGACTTGTGAATAAGCAAACTGAGGCCGGATCACATACTCTGACGGTTATAGTTCCTCTTTCAGCACTCATTGATTTTTCTGATGCAGGTGTAAAAAGTGCTTTTTGGACTTCAGATCTTGATGAGAGAAACTTCTTAGAGCGCTACATGCCAGCTAATTTTGAATTTGATCAAGTCAAAATGAATTTTGTTGTTAAATTTCTTGGAGCTAAGAATAAACAAGTTATTTATACCAATGGAAACATCACTGAATTAGATTCAAATACTTTCAAAATTTCTTATCCGTCTTATTATACTTCATCTAGTATCTTTTTCCATACTGTGCCTCAAGGGGCAACAACAGAAGAACGTTTCACTCTTAAGTCAATTGATGGTCGCGATATACCTGCAGTGGTTTATTTTTCTAAATCATCTTGGATGGGTTCTCTCGCAAACTTAAAAACAAAGACGACTGCCGTTTTTCATGAACTCGAAAGTGACTATGGCCCGTTTCCTCATCCATCGATTACTGTTCTTCAGGCCGGCGCAGGCGGAATGGAGTACTGTGGTGCTACTATGACTGATTTTTCGGCACTTGGGCATGAGCTGTTTCATTCTTATTTCGCTCGTGGCGTAATGCCAGCTAATGGTAATGCCGGTTGGGTTGATGAAGCTTTGGCATCGTGGAGAGATGACGGCTATCAGACGATTTCAACTCTTTCTGGTTCAAGTGCAATGTCCTCGCATGAGTACTATACAAGAACAACTGATACAGCTGCCTATTCTTTTGGTAAGCGTTTCATGGGTTACCTTGACAGCAAGCTTCAGTCTAAGGGTGGTCTCAAGCCGTTCATGAGATACATGGTTGATAAAAAAGTGTTCTCACCATTTTACGTAGAAGAATTCATCAAAGAGATGTCCACTTTTACGGGAATTTCAGTTGAGGCTGATTTTAAAAAATACACTTTTGGCAGTGGAAATATGTTTGCTCGTGATTTGAAATCAAATCCGGCCATTCATCGCAAGATGACTGTTAAGGAAATGCAGAACTATCTTTAATATTATTTTAGTTTAACATGGTGGCGTCGGATCACGGCGCCATCTTCTTTGTGAATACACTCGCCACTTTTTCTTAATTCAATAACAATTTTTACATTCTTACCTGGATCATTATTTTTCGGCTGAAAGAGGGCCGCAGACGCCACCATTGCTGGAGCAGCACCGCCGCCGATATTGTATTTATTAACTAGGGCGTTGATATCTTTTGTTTTAGGGACTCTCTTGTCATCTGATTGATTGATACTTGGATACATAACTGATGAATTTTTGTATGTCGTACTGCTAGTGGCAGGGTCACCAGCGGGTTGGTGATTGTAATCTGGTATATGCTGTAGTCCTAGAAAGTGCCCCATTTCATGTAGGATCACTGTGCGTAAATCAAATCCATCATCCTCATCCGTTCCGTCTTCAAGTGAGTCAAAAGTAAAAGGATCACCTATGGCAGGGTCTGAGTAATTGACGATAATATCGCCTTCAATTATCCCTACGTATTCATTTGATTCCCCAACGTTGTAGCGGCGACCAAAAAGTTGGGTAATGGCCAATGCCATATCGGATACATCTGAAGGCCATGTAGTGGCCTTGTAAACTCCAAAAATTGCATCCGTCTTAGTAATATTAAAATTGTTATTATTATCAATTACGTCATTTTTAAAAAAGTTTTTTTGATTCGTAACGGCCGTATCCCAGGCACTTCCCATTTCACTTATTGCCAGTTTTTCAGATACTGAAAAACTGGGTGAGATCTGTATTGTTTTTGGAAAAGTTTTATTAACCCAGATGTACGGAGCTTCTTCATTAATAGCCGCACTTGAAGAACTCGCATCCGTTATTTCTGGACTAGGTGTACAGGCGATAAGAAACATTAATGTTAAGAGGGCCAGTAGTGAGGTCATCAATCTCCCCGCTCAAATTCCGAGCTATTAGCTATATCGGAATTTGAGGGGAAAATCTGAGGCTGATTTTAGATTTACTTAGTTGATTTCGCGTGGTCGGCCAGAAACTGATCTAAACCATTTTTAGTTAATGGATGGGCGAATAACCCCTCGATAACTTTGAAAGGAAGAGTTGCCGTGTCCGCACCCATCATGGCGCATTCTTTAACATGCTGGGAATGGCGAAGAGATGCCGCTAGGATTTTCGTTTCATATCCATAATTGTTAAAAATTTGGCGAATTTCTCCAATCAAATCCATGCCAGTTTGGCCTACGTCGTCCAAGCGTCCAACGAAAGGGGAGACATAGGTTGCGCCATTTTTAGCAGCTAAAAGTGCCTGATTGGCCGAAAATATAAGCGTAATGTTGGTTTTGATATCGTTTTTAGAGAAATGTTTGCAAGCAATCATCCCGTCTTTAGTCATAGGTAGTTTGATGACAACGTTTTTATGAATCTTAGACAGCTCCGTTCCTTCTCTAATCATTCCTGGCGCATCAAGGGCGATCACTTCGGCTGAGATAGGCCCATCGACGATTTCAGCAATTTCACGAATAAGATCAGCGTTTTTCTTCCCTGATTTCGCTACAAGCGTTGGATTGGTTGTGACTCCATCAATAAAACCCCAAGTGTAGGCCGTCTTGATTTCGTTGATATCGCCAGTGTCGATGAAAAATTCCATATAGTCTCCTAGAAGAGTCAGGTTATTAATTCTTGGTTTCCGATCATTTCGCAATCATAATAGGAAGCATGAAGACATTTGGCCACTTAGTTTGGTTACTATTTTTTTTAGGTTCTGCCCATGCAGTAACTATTGTTCCTAACCTCCCTGATCAGGGTGTATTAGCGGTTGATAACAGAGCAGCAATTGATCCCAATGTTGATTATGAACATTTCAGTGGTCGCGTTTCTGACAAGGACGACTCATCTCGGATTTTTAAAGTTCATGTCGAAAATAATAATACCAAGTTCTTCAGAGCTGGGGATTTAGTTCAGTTCAAAGTAAATCTCAAAAATGACAAAGAGTACTGTCAGGCATTTGTTCGAAACGTCGAAGATTTCCATTTTACTATTTATGTTGAAAGCTTGGCACCATGTTATTCTGCGGATGAGTACTTTCGTCGTGGAACTGTTCTGAATTTTTATTCTAAACGCCTTGCTATAAGAGTTTTTGAAGCTTCAAAATATCGGGAACAGTTAATTGTGAGGAAAGAAGATTTTCTGAACCAACTTAATGGCATCAATCATTTCCTTTGGACATTTGATCAGCAAAAAGTAAAAGCAGCGGCTGATTATGATCAGCAGATTAATCAACTTCAGAGGGAAAAAAGAAAGGCCTTAGATGACATGATTTCGCTCAAGCAAGAGCGTCTAATAATTCAAAATGAGCTTATGGTAAAACTCAATGAACTAGATGAGTCTTTAATTCATTACCGAGTTGAACGTCAGGAGCTCATGACGGATCGTTGGAATCTTGATCATGATTCTGGGCTTCCTGTCGGGCAAAGACCTCAGGATGTAAAGAAAACTTTTCGTTAGTTGTAGCTTGTGAAAGGTTTGTCAATTCTTTTGTCTCGGATGGTACCTAATAATCAGAAATTTTATATTTATCCAAGCAAATGCTCGTATTTCCTAGTAAGATAACTCATATCGGGAGTTATTTATGGATCAAATTCTCATCAGGCAACGTGAGCTTACCCAGCACCCAGTTTATCAGACCTTCAGTGGAATTCAGTCCATTCAACATTTCATGCGCTATCATGTATTTGCTGTTTGGGATTTTATGAGTTTGCTAAAATCTCTTCAGCGTCACATCACATGCGTTACTGTGCCTTGGATTCCTTCAACATATCCTGCTGAAATGGTTCGTCTTGTTAATCAGATCGTTTTGGGTGAAGAAAGTGATCTTGATCAGTTTGGAAATCCTACTTCACATTTTGACCTCTATTTGAAAGCGATGGAAGAAATAGGTGCTTCAACATCTGAAATCAGAGATTTTTTAAGGACTATGGATCTTTCTAAAATCCCTGAGGGTGCTCGACAATTTGTCAGTCACAATCTTAAAGTGGCGGAGCACGGGCATGTCGTGGAAGTTGCCGCCAGTTTCTTCTATGGCCGTGAAAAACTAATTCCAGAAATGTTCGAAGTCATTGTTTCAACCCTGAGAAAAGAAAATATTAACGCCCCAACTTTACTTTACTACCTTGATCGCCATATTGAAGTTGATAGTGGCGAACACGGCCCACTCGCTTCAAAGTGTCTTGATTACCTTGTTGGTAATGATGAACGGCTTAAATCTCTTGCCTATAAATGTGGTCAAGATGCTCTGGAAATCAGACAGAGGCTTTGGGATAATGTTTTAAGTTCAAATCTTATTTCTTAATAAATTTAAATTTGCCACTATCAAGCATGTGACTGGCGGATT
>CAMDQH010000115.1 GCA_945905815.1 Bacteriovorax stolpii
GCCGGAATCGAAGGAACACTTTCCACCACAACAGAGTGCACAAGTGCGAACTGGGACAGAACGATTAATATTAATCTAAAAGGTACCTGGTTATGTATGAAATATGAAATTCCAGAAATGCTAAAAAATGGCAAAGGCAGTATTGTTAATTGCTCTTCGATTGCTGGCCTTGTGGGATTTGAAACTATCCCCGCCTATGTCGCTAGTAAGCACGGTGTGATTGGCCTGACTGAAACCGCTTCTTTAGAATTCGCAAAACAAAATATTCGAGTCAATGCTGTTTGCCCAGGTGCCATTCATACACCCATGCTTGATCGATTCACGAACGGACGTGAAGAGGCCATGGCCGCACAGGATCCTATGGGCCGAATTGGTACCCCTGAAGAAATAGCCGACAGTGTCCTCTGGCTTTGCTCAGAAAAAGCCTCCTATGTTACAGGTCAGGCGATTGCCATTGATGGAGGCTGGGTAGCGCACTGATTAGGATTGCTCAAATTCCAATGTGGCAGTAGAATTTGAAAACAATCAAATATTAAACAGGGCTCAACATGAAATATTTGTTACTTCTCGGACTAACACTGGTAATTTTTATTTCATGTTCCAACGTCAATCAAGCTTCGAGAGAGCGCTTCAATAACGAAAATAAAATGAAACATGGAATAGTTCCAATTGAAGTTAAATCAAACAACAATAGTGAAAGCGATAAAACAATTCCTCAAAAATTAGATCAAGAATCAGTTCAGAGGGGTAAAGCCATTTACACTAAACATTGTCTTTCCTGTCATGGTGACAAAGGCCTAGGTGATGGCCCTGATGCCGGTAAACAATCGCTTCAGAAGTCTTCAACTACCAAACAAAACGTCTCAGCTGATTTCTGCTAGGAGATGAACTCTCTTTCCATCCAGGGAATAAACGCCAAACCCATTATCCTCTTTTTTGTATAATACCTCTGCCGGAAGATAAATCGGTGAAATAAACTTCACATTTACCGTAAATGGATACTTCAGATTCTTATATTCGGACAAGCCTCTGGCACAGGTCCACATCCCATGCATAATGGCCTGTTTGTGGCCCATTAAATTCGCCGTAAATTTTGATAAGTGGATGGGGTCAACATTATTGGAGATCAGCCCATAGGCCAATCCATTGTATCGTGGAATTTTCCAATGAGTATCGCTCGTCACTGAAATCGGTTCATGTTTTTTGGCTGGCACACCTGAACCCGTTTTTTTTAAGGCGATGGAAGTACTTTTCCAAAAAAGCTTATTATCAATGGTTAGCTCACTAACAATCTCAATCTCAACTCCGTTATCGACTTGTCGGTAGGTATCAATCCGACAAGTCATGTTCCAAATACCAGATATAAGCGGCGCCAGACATTCAATACACTCTTTTTTATGAATCAGTCCAAAGGGTGGAAAGGGAAAATTTTTATCATTCACTAAAGCAAAGTGTAGATGTGTCAGAAGGGCATAAGGATAAGTTGGTGGTATTTCCTGTCTCTCCCAGTGGACAATCCGACAAAAACGCTTTTCCTCTTTTGAGCAAAAAATGAGTTTTGCAGATTTTGAAATCACCTCAGGGGACTCAAAATTAAAATTTTTGCCACTTTTCTTGAGATTAAAGACGGACTTACAGAAATTTTGCAGGAGAATGAACTTAGCACTATAAGTCATGGCCTTACCTTGAATATTATAAAGTATATGAACAAAATTCTATTACCACTTGATAAGTTTTACCAGTTTGAAAAACAGTTTCCTGACAGGCCCTTTCTAAGGCAACCCATTGAAGGAAAATGGATTGAATACACTTGGAAGGACGTAGGAAGAGAAGCGCGCCTTTTTGCAAACGCGATAGAAAATTTAAAATTACCGCCTCAAAGTTGTATCGCCATTTTGTCCAAAAATTGTGCCCACTGGATTATTGCTGATCTCGCAATATGGATGGCCGGACATATTTCGGTTCCACTCTACCCTACACTAAATAGCGAATCGATAGAGTATGTTCTGAATCATTGTGGCGCCAAACTTTTAATTGCCGGAAAATTAGATGAATGGGGCCCACAAAAAATGGGTGTCCCTAAAGGTACGCAGGTTGTTTCATTTCCTTTTTGGCAAAATGAAGAGACCTTGTCTTGGAAAGATTTTATAAGAGATGCCATTCCAAAGCAAAATAATCATCAGTCTAAACCCGAAGAAATCTCCACAATCATTTATACTTCAGGCACTACAGGAAAACCTAAGGGGGCGGTCCATACGTTTCAAAGTTTGTCTGCGCATGCGCGTCTGGCAATCGAGCTGATTGATCTGCGCCACAATGACCGCTTCTTTTCGTATTTGCCCCTCTCACATGTGGCCGAAAGACTTTTGGTAGAACTGGGCTCACTCTACTGCGGAGGAACCGTGTCGTTTGCTGAATCCATCGAGAGCTTTAAAAAAAATATCAAAGAAGTTAGGCCGACTATTTTTCTAGCGGTCCCTCGAATTTGGCTCAAGTTTCAACAGGGTGTTTTACATAAAATGCCAAAAGAGAAACTGGCATTTGTTCTTTCCATCCCTATCCTTAATTCTTTTGTAAAGAAAAAAATCAAAAAGGAAATGGGACTAGATCAAGTTCGCTTTTCCTTTTGTGGAGCTGCTGCGATCTCAAAAGATTTATTAGTTTGGTTCGATAAACTGGGAATTCAAATCCATGAAGTTTACGGTATGACTGAAAATTTTGGGATTACGAGCTTCAACCTCCCAGGAAAAGTAAAATTTGGCACAGTTGGTTCAGTCTGGCCCAACACTAAAGTCATGATCTCTTCCGAAGGTGAAATCCTCGCAAAGTCAGAGGCCAATATGATGGGATATTACAAAGAACCCATACAAACTTCCGAAATGATCGATGAGCAGGGTTGGCTACATACTGGTGACAAGGGAGAACTTGGCGAGGATGGGTATCTAAGAATCACTGGAAGAATCAAAGATCTTTTCAAGACAACTAAGGGCAAATACGTCTCGCCGACACAACTGGAAGAATTTTTCACGACTTGCAATCTCGTTGAACAAGTCTGTGTTTTAGGTAGTGGCCTATCTCAGCCAATCGCTCTAGTCATCCTTTCGGATATAGGAAAAAAAGCTGAGCATGGACACATCCAGCAAAATATTTCTGAACTTTTGAAGCTTGTTAATCAAAAAGTTGATGCCCACGAGCGCTTAGATCATATCGTGATTCTTAAGGACGAATGGAGTGTCGAGAATGGCATTTTAACTCCCACGCTTAAGATAAAAAGAAATGTGGTTGAAAAAATGTACGACGTCAAAATTAATGGCTGGATTCAGACAAAAAAATCTGTCATTTTCAATGCTTAGGTAGAACTTCCACTTCTAGTTTAAGAATCACACAATCTTTTGGATCGCCATAAACCAGGCGATGCCCAGTAGCAGTATAGATGGTATCGCCGTTATAGACATAAACCATGCCCACTCCAGAAACATCTAAACCATTTTCTTTAAAAGAAAACTTACTAAGCTCTGGTTGGGCGGTATCGGGGTAATTGATTTTTTCACTGGCAAGCATCAGGTCTTGCATCTTTTGCTCGCATTTACTTAATCCGGCAAAAGATGAAAGAGAGTAAAGTGACAGACCAAGGCAAAGAAGTTTTTTCATATTCTTAATTTTATATTGAAATTTTCTCTAGGTCACTTTAACTATTTGCTTCAGGGTAAAATATTTCAACTAAAGCGTTTAATGCATCTGTTGTAGTGAAGATTCCATAAACTTCACCCGACTCATCTAGAACAAGTGCAGAACCAACTTCCTGACTTGATAGCTGGAAGGCAACTTCTCCCAATCCCTCATTACGATAAACGGAAAAAAGATTTGGGTTCATGATGTCCTCTACAGTCATCATAGTGGTCCAATTTTTTCCCTGATGAGTGAGTAGATCCCTTTCAGAAACAATCCCAACCACTTTCCCCTTATCCTCAACAGGTAAATGTCGAATCCGATTCTCCAACATCACTTCTAAGGCCTTATCAATACTGGCCTTGCAGTTGATCATAACTAAAATTGGGCTTGTATATTCATCTACACTGACTTCCATAAATACTCCTTGCTTAAATTAACAATAACACAAGGCCAGTATGTAAAAAGTGACTGAAATCAGGTTTTGAGATAATAAAGACTGACTCATTTGATTGAAAGGATATGAACATTCAGCTATGCTGAGGCTTATGAAACACCTAGCCATCATTTTATTATGCTTTAGTACGGCCCTTTTAGCTAACGACTTTGACTGCGTTCCTAAACAGGAAGTTAAATGGCAAAAGCTCTCAGAGGGTGTTGAATGGACCAAATACGACCTTGCCTTCACCCCTTATGTTAAAGACAACCATGCCTGGGAAAGTTCCATTTCTCGATCTGTTACAGTAAGGGCCTTTAAGATTGATGTTACCAAGAACAAATTATTATTCCATTCACCCGAAAAAGAACTCGCTTGTAACCCCGCCACCGAAAGATACATCCATAAAATGATCATCGACAGTGGCAGCGAAATTATTGGGGCCATTAATGCCAGTTTTTTTGTTATGCCAAGTGGAAACATTCTGGGGATGGCACTAGATGAAAATAAAATCTGGTCAGATGATCTAAGCAATCAGACCATCAGCTCTTCAGGGGTTTTTGGAATTGAAAACGGTGTCCCCTTTTTAGATACCAGAGACAGTTTCATTACTCGCTTTGGCTCCGTTATATCACAGCAAAATGCTTCCCGCTTTTCTTTCGCTGTCCAGGCCTACCCAAAGCTTTTAATTAATAATGTACTTCAGATTTCAGATAGTGTGATCAATAGCAAGAGATCTCGCACCTCAATCGGAGTCGCTGAGAACCAAAATGAAATCATCCTCGTTACCATCGATGCTCGAGGCGAAACAGACAACACTGGCATGACTCTTTTTGAATATGCGCATTTTGTTAAAACTACTAAATGTGGACTTGCCCAAAAGACCGTACTCAATCTCGATGGAGGCGGCTCGTCTTCGTTTGCAGTACCTTCATTGAATATCTTTGAGCAGGCGGACAGATGCAGACATTTAGGTAACATTTTGACGATCCAAAGTCGTTGATATATCGACAAAATCAACTTTCCCACTCAGACACCCGACAAGACTGCAATGAAATATCTTTTTATAGCGATCTTATCTTTTTCATCGACCGCCCTCTTTGCCAAATTTGACCCAACACTTGAATTGCCTTCATTGTAAAATCCTTAAAAGTTTGTTGTTTTGTTAAAAGGTTTATGGCGATCAAAGACCAGTCTGTATCGTCAGGTATTTGTTATGCGAGTGTGAGGACCTGTTAACATAGTATAATTTCTTAAGTCGTTTATTAGTCAAACCTCAGATTATCTAGCCTTAACTAGCTATAATCTCTTAGGCCCAAACACCTCTTACATATTTAATTTAATCTTCTTATAATGAATTCATGAAACTTACTTTGGCCCTTTTGTATATTCTTTTTTCACCATCAGTCTTCGCACAAGTCACTTTTAAATGGCTTGGCACAACTGGTTTTGCAATTTCTGATCAGGCAACAACTCTGATATTTGATCCTGCCTTCACTCGCATTCCAGTCCATGACTATCTTCCCTTTAGGACGGTTAAATCCGATCCTATAGAA
>CAMDQH010000116.1 GCA_945905815.1 Bacteriovorax stolpii
AAGGTAGTTATTTATCAGCTGCTGAAGCTGAGAAATTAAATCATCTCTTACGACTTCCATTTCCATCTGAACGTCCCCCTAATCAAGAGATATCAAGATCTCTTGAAAGAGAAAAGCATGTCCGTTCACTTGTTAGAATTTCAAAGTTCTGCTGGTGCCACTTTGGGCAATCCCCTTTATTAAATACATGGTTAGGTACCTTTAGGTGTCAACTTGCTACCGGCAAGGCGTAGTCGATAGTGTAAAAGTTAACATACCTCGAGCATCATTTGAGTCTACTGTTACAATTCCGCTTTTAGTTGCGTCGTTAGTTCGTATTTTTGCTTCAAGATGATTCTTAAGTTCAAATTTAATCGCCTTATTAGTTGATGACGAACAATTTGCTTTTAATGGAACTGTTACATTTGTATCCGTCGTCCAGTCTTCTCCTACGGCAACACGACCCATCCACATTTTTTTCTCAACAACTTTTACTTGTGGAGCAACTGAGTTGGCTAAACCTCTGTGGCCCACAAGAATGGTGGTGAAGTATGCCTGAATCCCTGCATCAGTCATAGTATTACCACGGGCTTGAAGACTGATGCCTAAAGATGTTGCCATACGTCCTGCCGGAAGAGTTGTTGTGAATGAAATATTGCAGGTCTTGTGGGCCTCATAGATAGAAGCATTCGCTCCTGGTGGGCGGTATGTTGGACCTCTTCCGGTGGGTGCTGGTGTTGATTCGTAATTAGGAACTTCAACTCTGAATTCATCAAATAATAGAGACATGGATCTTCCATCTGGAGAAATAATTGAAGTTACAGTTCCCTGCGGACAACCTGTTCCCGTTGTCATGATTTGATCAAAAGTCATATTGGATTGCGCTAAGGCCGAAAAAGATAAAAAGAAAAAGAAAAAATGTTTCATGAGATCCCCCTATGTTCATTGAATATCTTTTCAAAACACTTATGACTAGTAGTGAAAAGTTTATGGATAAAATGAATTGTTCACGTGAACAACTCAAAAAAGATGAGTTGTTCACGTGGAATTGTTTGATCACACCCATCCATTTCCCATCTTTTCTTTTGGGGTCAGAATGTTTTAAGTTGAAATTAATCGAAAGGGAAATGACGCCCGAAAACAACACAGGAGAAAAATATGACTCTTACGAAAACTCTATTGTCTGCCGCTTTACTTTCACTTTCTGCAGCAGCTTTTGCCCAGAATGACATCGCTCTTGGTAACCCAGGTTACGGCGGCAATGGATGCCCGGCGGGCTCAGCATCAGTGACTCTTTCACCAGATGCAAAAGCACTCTCAATTATTTTTGATCAGTTTATAACTGAAGCTGGACCAAACGTTGGTAAACAGCTCGACCGTAAATCTTGTAACATTGCTATTCCGGTTCATGTTCCATCTGGCTTCTCTATTTCAATTATCGCAGTTGATTACCGTGGATTCGTTGCACTTCCACAAGCTGCAACGGCGCGGCTTCAAGCTGAGTATTTCTTCGCTGGTCAGCAAGGCCCAAGATTTGTTAAAGACTTTCGCGGAGTTCAGAACACGGACTATACATTTTCTAATACACTTGGTGTTATGGCGAATGTTTGGTCTCCATGTGGTGTTGACGTAAACCTTCGTGTAAACGCCAGTATGATGCTTCAGAATCGTGGATACCAGGATGCAATGGCAACTGTTGATTCGGCCGATATCAGCGCAGGAATTATCTACAAAATACAATCGAGACGTTGTTTCTAAAATTAACGCTCTTTTAGGACTCATGGTGAACCCACTCTGGAAACGGAGTGGGTTTTTTCTTTATGCCAATATAACAAGCCAATATATCTTAATGGCCACCTTTTCATGAATCGTAACTGTTTGAAATTTTTCAACCAAATATTTCGCACTCAAGGTTTTAATTAATAAAACCGAATAATTGTATAATTAGGTCAGGTTTGATTTAAGCGGTAAAAACGGGGTCAGTATGAAAATCATTATGTTTTTATGTATGTTCTCAATGCTCTTCATTGGCTCTTCTTGTGGTTCAAGCATGCTATCGATTACAGGTGCAGATGATCTCTATATCAGTATAGGTGTGCGGTAAAAGATTGGTAACTTATGAAGTATTTTAATATTTTTACTGTTTCCCTTTTGATGAGCTACAACAGCTATGCTGGCTCGTGCTCAAGTGGAGTCTTGGAAGATTTTAAAAGTGAAGTTAAAACTAGTGTTTATTTAGCTGAAGGTCTTGAAGTAGTTAAAGAACTCGCAGCAACAAAAAAAGTGGGAATTAAGGCGAACGAAGCTCCATATCCTTCTATTAAATCTGTAACAGATTGTTTAACCGCCTATGAAAATCGTGCTGCATACAGATCCTGTTCAGATGTTTTTTCCGCAGCAACAAAATTTAGCGAACAGGTAAAGGAAGTTGGAGCATTGGATACGTACAAGGATGGAATTATCATTCCTGATAGCGTGATCAATTTTTATACCAAGTATGCAGGCGTACCATTGACTGGTGGATACTTTGGAGAATTGTCTCTCGCCGATGCGGATGCAGCTAAACTCGCTGAAGCACGCACAGATGTAGTTGCGGTAACCGGTGGGTTTACAGATTATTTTACAAAAATGTTAGAAATCACTACCAATTGTAACACTAATGATGGCGTACCAACCTATCAAGATCCAAAAGTTAGTCCTGAATCAGGCGATGGTTATGCAATAGTAGATGTGTACAAAAATGGAGCGAAGACTTGCTCGTTTATTGTTTCAATTGATGCAAAGTCTGAAATACGATTAAAGGTTCCAGACCTCTTCAAGAAGTGTGTGAAAGAATCAGATGCGTTTATTACGAACATTGAACAAAAAAATGATGATAGACTTTTGGTGTCTAAAAAAGTGGCAGGACTTACTAGTGATTTTGTATCTAATGTTATAGATGCTCCAATTAAGGCAATTGCGTCGGAAGAAAAGGTTGAGGGGGTTAAAGCACTTTTAGATGGTCTTGATATGGGTTTTACAGGCGGCAACCTAAGCCTGGCAGCATCTGTTAGTATTTCGGATATAAATTTCGATAAGATTAATTCACTAAACCCAACAATTTTAAAAATTGTAGCCCTTTGTGAATATGGTGTTTCTGCCGAAAACTATGCGTCCGATTTTGAAACGCAGTTCTTACCTGAATGGAATAACATAGAAGGGGATACTGTTTCTGCCGACAATGGTAAGCATGGAGGTTATTATAGAGCGATGTACTTCCATCAGCTGCAAAGCTCATTGAATTATCCAAGCCTTAAAAAGCTTCATAAAGAAGTTAAGAATGGAACTATTAGTAATGCGGATCTAAGTAGCTGGAGCGGAAAAGGTTTGGCCATCTGCTATATGAATTATCCGACTTATTGGAATCCAGCTTATATTTATGATTATATTGCTGACGGACATTTGGATGATAGCTCTGCTATCCCGAGCTGGGACATCTGATCCAGATAGTATTTTTCCAGATTAAAAAAAAGGCGCAGTTTCCTGCGCCTTCGATTAAAAACGAATTGAATTTAAAACTAGTTAACTTTAGGCTTGAACCAGCAAAGCGGTCTAAGACCAACTGTGTGACCAGTACTCTTGTGACAAGTTCCTTGAACTTCTTCTTTTTGAGAAACATCTTCGTTCATTCCAACATCACAAATTGAGCCTTGGAAGTATGTATCAAGACGACACTGGTGAGCGGGGTGAGCATCATCAGTTTTAGTAACAACTGCTGTATCTGGAGTTTCAAATTTAGCTACAGGCTTATTTCTTAGAGCTGCAAATAAATCTGCGACAGACATTCCGGCCATACCATTACGGATACAGATATTTTTATCAAGAGAATTTGCATAAATCTTAGCGCAAGAATTAACTAGAGTTTCAGGAGCATTCAAAGCAGCAACGATAGTCGCGTTATCATCATTTAGAAATGTCTTACGTAGACATTTAAGTGTTGCGAAATAATCAGCTTGGCCTTCATTAGATGCCCATTTGCTCATGAATCCTGCGATTTTTGGAGCTCCGCCAAGTAGGTGACCAGTTTCATGACAAAGAACAAGAGCGAAACCATCTTCAGTGATTGTCTCATGACGAGCAAGACCACCGTACATGTTTATGTTCCATTTTGAACCTGACTGAGAAGCATTTGCATTTACAGTTGCATCATTCCATTTACGAGCAATTAAAAGTTCTTTGCCTAAGTTAGTCGCTATTGGAGCATAAATTGCTTCAATTCTGTCGATAACGCTGTTGAACTGCTCTTCAGAAATTCCACCCATTCTTAATGAATCGACTGGAATAGAAAGATCGTTTTCTTCAACAAAACCAGTTTTACCATCTTCGCTACAGGCGATTGCAGCAGTTGAGAAAATCAACATAAAAGAGAGAACTAAATTTTTCATTAAAACATCCTTGTTGTGTCTAATACTGTCCTAGTTCCAATTCCATAGTCTAGGCAGGGTCAGTAATTGTTGAGCATATAAAATATGTCAGGTCTAAAGCATATAATTGAGAAAATACGGTGTAAAACACTTGTTGAAATAATTTTTATCTCTAGGGTAAATATCTGTAACAAGGGCAAAGCTGATAGCTTTAGTCGGAATTATTTGTTCAAAAAATCGTTCAGAGCTTTTTTACTTTCCTCAAAACGATGGCCTTTTGAAATAAGAAAACGCAGCACTTTATCTCTTAATTTGTTCTTGCTGGCATAGTCTTGAGGGATTTCTTTGCAGCGAAGCTTCTTATTGATTAGTTTTTCAATACTATCTTCATCAGTGAAACCAAGTTCAATTTCAATCGTTCTGAATTCTTCATTTTCAAATTGAAGTTTTTCCATTGAACCACGTTTTTTGATCTTATCTTCTGATTCACCTTTCATCATCCATTTACGGATAAACAGGCGTCGGTAGGCTTCTTCTTTAAGTAGGCCCTTTTCTTTTAGTGCAAGAATGACTTCATCTACTTCATGAGGAAGATTGTCTTTTTTGGATCGTAATTTTTGCTTGAGTTTAAACTCAGAGTAGTCTTGGCGAGCGAGGAGATGAATGGAATAGTTGTATATTCTTTTATTCATAAAAAAAAGGCTGCCCGAAGGCAGCCTTATAAACTACTGAACTTTAACTTTTGATTTTGAAACTTTTTCTTCTGTGATTTCTCCTGTCTTCATATCAACACCAACAATTTCAGTGTTCTTAGAAAGACCGTGCTTAACAAAAACTTTCTGACGAATTTCCGCCATTAGTTCTGGATTAGCTTTTAAAAAGTCTTTAGATTGTTCACGTCCTTGGCCAAGCTTAGCGTTGTTATAAGAATACCAAGAACCCGCTTTCTCAACTATGCCTTCGTTAGCTGCTACATCGAGAAGATCACCTTCTTTAGAAATACCAGATCCGTACATGATATCAAATTCTACTTCTCTAAAAGGAGGAGCAACTTTGTTTTTAACAATTTTAACTTTAGTACGGTTACCAATTACTTCATCACCATCTTTAAGTGCGCCAATACGACGGATATCCATACGAACTGAAGCATAAAATTTAAGAGCGTTACCACCCGTCGTTGTTTCTGGGTTACCGAACATC
>CAMDQH010000117.1 GCA_945905815.1 Bacteriovorax stolpii
AACCGTATCGGAGATCTTGGATTTTTAATTGGTATGTTTATGCTGTTTCAGCAACTGGGCACTCTGACTTTGCCAGAAATCAGTTCTATGCTTTCGAACCCAGAAGTCGTGGCACGTATAATGCCTTCTGTGACGCTTATTTGCCTTGCCCTCTTTGTTGGTGCTACCGGTAAATCGGCCCAGATGCCACTTTATGTTTGGCTACCTGATGCAATGAGTGGTCCAACTCCAGTTTCTGCGCTTATCCATGCTGCTACAATGGTGACTGCTGGCGTGTATATGATTGCTCGTTTAAGTCCTCTGTTTGAACTTTCACCTGTTGCTCTATCTGTTGTTGCTCACGTTGGTGCGATTACCGCACTTTTCGCTGGATCAATTGCCGTTGCTCAAACAGATATTAAAAAAGTACTCGCATACTCAACAGTTTCGCAGCTTGGATTCATGTTCCTGGCCTGTGGAGTAGGAGCGTATCAGACTGCTGTTTTTCATTTAATGACTCACGCCTTTTTTAAAGCGCTTTTGTTCCTTGGTTCTGGTTCAGTTATCCATGCATGTTCTGGTGAACAAGATATGACTAAGATGGGAGCACTTAAAAAGCATCTCCCACACACACATCTCACGATGCTTGTTGGTTCATTGGCCATTTCTGGTATTCCTTTTTTCTCTGGGTTCTTTTCAAAAGATGAAATTCTCTATTCATCCATCGCACTACCTGGTGGAGTTTCGTATTTGTTCTTTATTGGTGTAATTACTGCCATACTTACTGCTTTTTACACGGGTCGTATGATGAGTCTTACTTTCTACGGAGACAAAAGATATTCGCATAAAGTGGAACATCATTTACATGAGTCACCAGCTCTTATGACTTTTCCTCTCTACGCCTTAGCTATACTTGCTGCCTTGGGTGGATTCCTTGGTGTCCCTCACTTACTTGGGGACTACTTAGGTCACATGCCTCATTATCTTTCACATTGGTTAGATCCTGTGGTGCCGGCGAAGCATCTTCCACTTGTTGGTGTAAAGATTGCGCTTCATGAAGGTGTTGTCATGGCGGGGTCATCGATATTGGCCATGATTTCTTTTTTCGCTGGAATAAAACTTTTTAAAAAGCACATGTTTGTACAAGACATCATCTCTGGTTTTAAACCTTTTGAAAAAATTCTTGCAAACAAATACTACGTCGACGAGCTTTACAACGTTGTTGTTGTTAATCCCATTAAGATCATTTCAAACTTTTGCGCCAGCATTATAGATAAAAATATTATTGATGGAGCTGTGAATGGAATTGGTTCTCAAGTAAAAAAAATAGGTTCTGGGCTGCGCGTTCTTCAGACGGGTGATATTCAGTCTTATGCTTTTATGATGATTATGGGTCTGTTGCTCGCTATTTTATTTATTTTAAAAGTTTTGGTTTAAGGATTATATGGAAACAACTTCATGCCTGCTTACATGGATTATTTTTTCACCTATGCTTTTCGCACTGGTGGCGTTCCTCACTCCATCAGCCTTTGAAGGCAAGCTTCGCACAATCACGCTCATCCAAACTCTTTTCAGTGCGGTTTTAGCGATTGTTCTTTATTTTAACTTTGATGGTAGCCTGGCCGGTCCTCAAATGGCGCATTTGGTGGCATGGCTTCCAGAGTGGGGTATAAACTATCTCGTGTCTATTGATGGCCTAAGTCTTCCTCTTGTCATGCTTACTGCTTTCATTTCGCCCGTAGCGATACTTGGCACTTGGCCATCTAAGGATGGAGAACTCAAAAAAGAAAAATTCTTTGTCATGATGCTGATGTTTTTACAAACCGGTATGTATGGAACTTTCCTTGCTTCAGATCTCTTCTTATTCTACTTTTTCTGGGAAGTAGTACTTATTCCAATGTTTTTCCTGATTGGAGTTTGGGGTGGAAAAGAGCGCATATATGCGACGGTTAAATTTTTCCTGTACACGATGGTTGGCTCTCTCCTCATGTTAGTTGCGATTTTTTATATGTTGAAAACTTCGGCAGCACAATTTCAGGAACCTAATGCCGCATTCGTAAGTCTTCACTCTCTTCATTTTGCTTTTGATGGAACATCTTTAATGTCTGCCATGGCTTCGCCTCAAACGTGGTTATTTCTGGCGTTTGCATTAGCATTTGTGATTAAGGTTCCTATGGTTCCTTTTCATACTTGGCTTCCAGATGCTCACGTTCAAGCTCCAACTGTTGGATCAGTTTTTCTTGCAGCTGTCTTACTTAAACTTGGAACTTATGGCCTAATGAGAATCGCGATCCCTTTCTTTCCTGAAGCCGCTTTTTACTTCAAAGATTTTTTCATTATTATGGGTGTCATTGGAATCATCTACGGGGCTTTCTGTGCACTTGGGCAAACAGATTTTAAAAAGCTTGTTGCTTACTCATCTGTTTCTCACATGGGTTTCATCATGGTCGGCCTTTTTGCTTTTAATAAAGTTGCTTTTGCCGGCTCGCTTTATCAAATGATCAATCATGGAATTTCAGCAGGTGGACTCTTTTTGATAGTTGGCTTTTTGTATGAGCGCCTTCACACTCGAAATTTAAATGAGTTTGGTGGCCTTTCAAAAACTGTCCCAGTTATGGCAATTGCTTTTATGATTATGACACTTTCTTCAGTTGCTTTGCCTGGAACGAATGGTTTTGTAGGGGAGTTTCCAATCCTCCTTGGTGCTTTTCAAGTTCAGCCTTTTTATGTTCTTTTTGCTGGAACTGGTGTGATCCTTGGGGCCGTCTATGCTCTTAAGGCCTACCAGCTAGTTATGCTTGGTCCTCAAACAAGAACTGATTTAGGGCACCTTCATGATCTAAACGCTAAAGAGATTGTCGCGATGGTTATTTTGGCCATCTTCATATTTGGAATTGGATTCTTTCCTAAAACATTTTTTGGGAAATCGGATGCAACTTTAGAACAATATTCAGATTCAATTATTGGAAGAGTGGTACCAAATGGACATTAATACTGTATTTCCTCTGATTCCCTTAACGAAGCTGGAATTATTAAACCTGCTTCCTTTGTTTACCATTTCATTTGGTGCATTGTTTAGCTTATTGGCAGGAACGCACAAAGTGAAAGGACATGGATTAGCATTCATTGTCTCCGCTATATTTCTTATCTGCGCCATCTTGCAAGGAATGTTTCCTTTATTTTCTTCAGACATAACACTGCTTGGTGGAAGTTTAACTTTTAGTCCCTTTACCAAAACCGCGAATTTAATGATCATGATTTTTGCCTTAATCGGTATCGTTTTAACTTATGGCCATGACCACAAGGAAGGATTATTAGCTGAAATATATTCCCTCATCCTTTTCTCTACTGCAGGGATGATCCTAATGGTTTCTACCACTCATCTCATAATGATGTTTATTGCTCTTGAGATCATGTCTCTAGCAGTTTACGTCATGGTGGCCATGAGAAGAAATAGTCGGTTCTCCGCAGAAGCAGGTCTCAAGTATTTCGTACTTGGTGGATTAGCTTCGGCGCTATTTTTATATGGAACAGCGTTGGTTTTTGGTGCACTTGGTTCTTTCGAACTATTGGCCTTGGAAAGCGCTTTAAGAATGTCGGCCCATCAGTCTTTTATCTTTTTCATTGGTCTAGGAATGATTGTTGTCGCCATGTTGTTTAAAGTCGGTGCCTTCCCGTTTCATGGGTGGCTCCCCGATGTCTATCAAGGTGCCTCAACAAATGTAACGGCTTTTATGGGCGCAGCAGTTAAGTTCACGGCCTTTCTAGCTTTTGCTAAAATTGCTCAATATTTGATTTTTGTTGATACTGTACCAGCGCTTAAATGGTTTCAATTCTTTATTTGGTTTATCGCAGCTGCCAGCATGATATACGGAAATTTTGTTGCAATTGCACAGAATGAACTCAAGCGTATGTTGGCATTCTCAACCATTGCTCACACTGGTTACTTACTTCTTGGTCTTTATGCAATGAACATCGGAGAAGGTTCAGTTGAATCTATACTTCTCTATCTTTTCTTTTACGCAATTTCTAACCTTGGTGCTTTTGCAGTCATTGCATTGTTTGAAGAAAAAAATCAAAAAGATCTCCACATTGAACAAATTGCGGGCCTTGGAATTAAACACCCAATTCTTGGAACTCTACTTACGATCTTTCTTTTATCGATGGCCGGAATTCCACTTACATCAGGCTTCATTGGGAAGTATGGACTTTTTAGTTCAGCGGTAAATGCGGGTGAAGTTCATCTCGTTATAATTGCCGTTCTCACTTCAGTTGTATCAGTTTATTACTACTTAAGAGTGGTGATTTATCTTTTCATGAAAGAAAGCACACTTGATACGGCCAAGTTTCAAAAACTCAAGGGAGCGACAATTGCAGCATTTATTTCTGCAGCCGCTACCTTGCAGTTTGGATTATTTCCTAAGGCCATAATTCACTTTATCAAAATGATTGGAAAGTAAGGACGAACAAATGATTACTAGAAAGATCACATACAAAGGTAATTTTAATATGGAGACGATCGGAGCTATCTTCGATATCACCAGGAAAATTGAAATTACTGGTCAGGTAAAAGCGCAAGGTCCTAGTGAAGTGGTTTTAAATCTTGAAGGGGATCCTTCAATGATTAAACTCGTTCAGCATATGGTTGAAAGAAAAGTTAAAACGGCCATTACGGGAAAGACTATTGAGCAGATGCCTTTTCAATATTACGTAGGGGTTGTTTTCCTTCCTTAGTCCAGTACCTGACTGCTTTTGTAGCCAAACTCTGCCCACTATTAATGGCGACCAAACCCTTCTAAAAGCCCATTTAGGCTTCATTAAAACAATGCATTAGAGCACATAGGCTTTATCAATAAGCATGGAAATCGCTCAATATGGTAATATATTAGAAATTGTCATGCCTACAAAGGATCTTTTATGAAATTAGTAATCATTGGCCTCTTGAATATGTTCTTACTTATTCAGGTCTATGCAGCTTCTGGCCCGATCGAAAAGAAGGCCAGTGAAATCATAGAAACCCTAAAGAGCTCCGGCCAACTTAATGGT
>CAMDQH010000118.1 GCA_945905815.1 Bacteriovorax stolpii
GTGATGAAATCCCAACGGGCCTCTTCGTAGAGTTGAACGTAGATCGCATTATTAACGTGACCAAAGGAGTCTAAGTGGCACTCTTTGATCACAAGCTCATATTCAAATACTTCATTCCGGTTCATTACTCTACATTCTGTGTATCTAAACGTTTCTCTTCTTGAACCTGACCATATTTTCTTGAGATCTTTTGGAAGATTCCGGAAGCTTCTCCATCATCACTTGCAATTGATCTATCTTCTTCGATTCCACCTTCTTCACCTTTAGCATCAAACATGCTAGCGAATGGATTCTCTTCATTTCCGCCCTTAGTGACCGAACTGAAACCACCACCACCAGCTTTATACTTACCAGAGGCCTTATTTGTTTTAATGTCTGGATCTTTACTATCATCTCCATCAGCACCAGCAAGATCATCACCGAGTGTAGCACTACCACCGCCACCGCCGCCAGGACCACCACCAGCTCCGCCCGAAGGTGCGGCTCCACCAGGAGTTACACTAGCAGCTCCCGCAGGGTTGAGAATTCCACTCGCTTCTTTAGCTTGTTTTTCAAATGGAGAATTCATATCCGCAATTTTTTCTCCATTAGCTCCAGTCACTGCAGCATCAGCACCAGTTCCTGAAGTTCCATCTGGATCAAAATTAAAATCCTGATTTGCTCCACTACCAGAACCAAAGTCAGTTGTGCTTCCGGCAAAGTTTCCGGCAGAAATATTTCGAGGAGGTCCAGGCCTTTTACATTCAGCTGGAGGATTGGCAGAAAAGCATGGGTCTAAGTCAATCGAGCCTTCGCCACCAGAAGGCTTAGGTTGGTTTTCAAATTTAGCGGCAACAGCCTCATCAATGCCTGCTCGTCTCATAGCTTCTGCTGCTTTTTGAATGAGAATGCCAAGCTCGGCGATGAATCTTACTTTTGCATCGTCATTCATGAAGACGGGTGATCCCTTATTATTCTCGGCCATAGCACTACACTGAGCAGAGTCAAAATTAGCAAATCCCATATCTTTTGCGACTTTTGCAGTAATTTTTGGATCAAGCTTCTTACTGCAATATTTTGAAAGGAATTTTTTTCCTTTCCATGCGATCATTCCTGCCGATAGTGCTGTGACGGCCGTCGAGTAAGTCATTGCCTGTGTTTTATTCATCGTCGCATTAAATTTATTACGTTCAATGACGGCATCAATTGTACCATACTGAATGTCACCTTTAGCTGTTGCTTCGGCGATATCTTTTTGTTGTTTTATATTTTTTTCATTCTGTATAATTTTTTGAGCTGCAAACATTCCAGTTTCGGCCAAGACGGCAGCGTTATATAAATTTTTAACAGTGACACAATCTTTGTAATCAATTGTGTATCCCCCATCCTTTCTACATGAAGCTTTCCCATCCATCGTTGGCGTGTTGTCAGAAGTATCATAACCACCTTCGTCGCCATTAATAATTGCAATGATCTTCAATTTTTCACATTGATCAAGTTCTTTAGTTGGATTCATGGGAACCTCTGCTGACCCAACTGTTCGCTCTTTATTTAATTTATCAAGGGTACCTTGAGCTTCACAGCGAGCGCCTTTCCCATTCCCATTCCCATTTCCATTGTTATTCCCATTCCCATTTCCATTATTCCAATCGGCCATCACCACCGAAGTCATCATCGCAAAAAGGATAAAAGTCATAGTTGTTTTCATAGTTGTTCTCGCTCGAAAAAAATATCTTATTAATCTTATCGGCTATCTATCTATAATCTTGATTTAATTATAAGTGAGATCGTTATGTGCTCTTCAATGATTAGAATAAAGCGAAGTTATTTCAGTTACTTGAAATAAAAAAGCCCCATTTAGGGGCTTTCTTGTGACTTATAAAGTTGGCACTTTTATTCTTTTTTTGGTGCGTCTGGCTCGACAGAAATTTCTTCTTTTTTACGATCAAATATTTTTGAGTAATTTAAAAAATAGCGATTTGAAAGTTGTTTAAAAATTGAGACATCACCTTTATTGGCGACATCTTGTACTGGTAATTCGAAATCATCAAGACTCTGCTCTGCTTTTACCTCTACAATCGGTTCTGTAGCAATTTCTTCACCGGTAAAAGCCAGATTTGCCGGGCCTTGGCCTATAGGTCCTGGTACAGAGACAGCAACTGATGATGGACTTTCAATATCCATATCATCTGCATCTAAACTTGCGCGTGTTCCACTACCACCACTTGCAGATCCACTACCACCCATATTGGATTGGCCAAAACTTGCCAGTTGAGCTTTTACCTGTTTATCAAAATCAATTGCTTTTCCTCCACCTCTCATTAGAGCAGCATTGGCCTCAGCAATTAATCCCTTTGCTTCAGCTTTCACTCGGGCAGCGTTGGTCCCCATAGATGCTGCTAAGCTACTAGCTCTTGCTCCATCATCTCTTGCAAAAGCTTCTCCCATCTCTAAAGCTTGGTTTGCAGTACTATTTAAAAAGCTAGATCTAAAATTAAGAGATCCACGATTAAATTTCATAGGGTTTCTACAAGAGTTCCCACTGACCTGGGCAGAAGCGCTGAAACATTTTGCTAATTTAGGTACACTTGGTAGCCGCTGTAAATAATTAGAAGACTTATTAGTAGCTAGATTTAAATTACTATTGGTTGTTGGATCATCACCACCTGATCCCCCAGTTACTGAACCGCCTTTGGTTGCATTAGTCCAAGTTGTGATTGCTTTATCAATAGAGTCAATATTTTTGTTTGCTCGAAGAACTCTATCTTTAAAAGCGTTACGTACAACATCAGCGAGGGCCGCAAAAACTCCAAAAACAACGACACGTCCTGGTGCTGTGTTTACACCTTTACCTAAGGCTTTTCCTCCTACTTTGTTCACCATAAAATCTAGCATCATCATGGCACCAGCAGTGGACATGGCACTACTAAGCACGCTACCAACATCAACTTTCTCAGAATTAAGTCCACCGAGAACACCGTAGGCAGCAGCAATTCCCAAGGTAAGTGTTTTGTGTTTCTCATTGTTATTGCAGGTTAAACCCCAGCTATAATAACCAAGTGCTTTTTCTGCTTTGTAGGTTGCAGCTTTAGCTACTGCGGCTATGTTGTAAGCTGCCACGGCTGCGTTATAAGCTGACAAGGCCATTCCATAAGCAATCAAAAATGGTGCATACGCCGTCTCGCAAGCCGCGATAGCGGCGGTAGAACTACCAAAAGTAACGGCAGCGGCAGCAACGGCAGTGGCGATACATGCAGTCTTAGTTGTAAAAGCAACTCCCTCTGCCGCCGAAGTAGTTCCCAGTGCTTTGACTGTAGCTGTAAGTGTTGTTAAAGCAGTTGTCTCTGTTACCTGAGCCGTTTGAGCAGCTGCCATAAGAGATATTGTACTAGCATATAAAATTGCTTCAGTTGATGCCGCCGCTACTGCTAACCAGTAAACAACCTCCACAGCTCCCATCCAATTAACACGCGCTTCTAAAGCATCTCTTTGATTCTCTTCCTCTTTCTTAGCTAATTTAAGCGCAGTTAACTGGACATTTTTTTGTTCATCGGTCAAATCGGCCGTAGGTGTGTTCGCAACAACACTCATACGTTCTGCTTGTTTATTGCTTTCTGCGAGATTATCTTTCTGCTTAATGGCCGCCGCAAGTTCGGCCAGCAATAAAACGAGTGCACCACCTGCAAAAATATAGTGAGAATTAGTTTTGTACGTGTTCGGTGTTCTACCAGCTGGAGTAGTAGACGGAGGAGCAAGAGGATCTGTGGCAGCAACAATAGCAGGTTTCGCAGCAACAGCTAGAGCAGCATCTGCGGCAATACCCTCTGCAACAAGACCATCAGAAATTACTTTTTTCGCAGCAAGAGCAACCGCAGCTGTAGCAGCAGGAACTCCCGTACCAACACTTGCAAGACTACTAGCGGCAGTAGTTAGGCCAAGGGCAGTTGTAGCCTCAGTACTAAAAGCAG
Organism: Bacteriovorax stolpii; assembly: GCA_945905815.1. Lineage (GTDB taxonomy): Bacteria > Bdellovibrionota > Bacteriovoracia > Bacteriovoracales > Bacteriovoracaceae > Peredibacter. The sequence goes on from CAMDQH010000118.1 coordinate 3,948, forward strand.
TTGTAGCAGCAACAGCAGCAGTAATATTGGGAGCACCAGTTACATTAACCCGCGAACCATTAGCGATTGTAGACTTACACAAAATTAGAGCTGATCCAACCACCCCAGATCCAGTCATAATAAGACTTTTTACGAATTGCGATTCTAAAGTTATATCGCTGGCATTTCCTGTAGCGACATAAGCATCGGTCCCTGTGGTCGCCTGATCTGCCATCGCAAGCGGTGAAAGTATTAATTGAAAACTCATGAGGATCGCGAATAATTTTTTCATAAATCTATTTTACCCTATAAAAATGATTTCCCACCTTTAGGGGGCGGAAAATCTTTTAAGTATCTAAAATTTCAATATTGGTATGCATGTTCACTGCCAACTATTCTTGCTTCTTCTTAGGCTTCGTACCTTTTTTCTTCTTAGCTTTGGCCACCACAAATGCCACGGCACCTGCTAAACCAAGACCCAGTAGCAACATGGTTGAGTTGTCCCCTTCGCCATCGCTTCCACGTGATTTAGTTTTATTCGCTTGAAGATCCATTCCAGCATTTGGATTAAATGTCGTATCACTAAAATTAGCATCTCCAGATTTACCAGAGCGAAGATCCGCAAATTCAGCTTTTTTCTGACGGAACACTCTAAGAGTAGAAACTAATTTATCCATAACAGCTTGGTAAGCTGCGTACTGATCTTTAGCGACTGAGAATGTTACAGCAACGCCGAGATCTTCTTTCACTGTTGCAAGATAACGAGTGTAGAACCCAGGAACTTCTGAGGCCAAGTGAAGAGCATCAACCCATTGATGATCATTTACTTTTGTCATCTTGGTACTTTTTGATTCAGAAATTTGTTTTTTGCCGCCGGGAAGTGAAAACTCTTTGCCCTTTTTTAAATAGGTCATGTATTCATCAAGGTTATCTTGTTCGCCACGAATTTTGGCAGCGAGAATAATGATTGATTCTTTTTTTCTGTCAGCATT
>CAMDQH010000119.1 GCA_945905815.1 Bacteriovorax stolpii
GATATCAAGCAACTTTCTTTTTAGGCTGGACAGCTGTTGCAAATACTTCCAAATATTCTGGGTCAAAATGACCGATATCATCTCTCATCATCTGCAAAGCTTGGGCAGTAGTAAAAACAGTTTCTCGATACGCAGATTTTGAAACAAAAGAACAAAAGGCGTCTGCAATAGCAACAATCTTTGCGGGAGGAAAAATACTACTATTGGTCAATCTATTCGGATAGCCTCGCCCATTTGGCTGTTCGTGGTGCTGAATAAGAATCGATCTAATATCGGAAGTAATTCCCTTTGTATGATCAACTATCTTCAACGCTAGTTGAGGATGATCTTTAATCTCATCCCACTCCTTTGGAGTAAGGTTATTTTTAGAGAAGAGTTCACTATTAATCCGGGTATGACCTAAATCATGAAGCAAAGCACCCAAGCCTATACCCATTAAATTTCTCTGACTTGTTATTCCCAATTTCTTGGCAAGGACGAGAGAGAATAAAGAAACCATGTAGGAATGCTTAAGTAGCTGCTTGTCTTCTGAAAGTGCTTTAAAAATTTCGATGGCGGAAGCCATATTATCTTCCATCATCATAAGGGCGCTTGTGACTTGTTGAGAAGCCCATTGGATATTCATTCCCAAATCATCACTTTGATCAGCAAACTTCTCGTAAGTTAACTCCAAACTAGTTTTAATAACATCGATCATTTTTTCTTTATCAACCTCCCCGGCTCCTCGGTTAAACTGCTCGACAAGTTTATAAAGAAAAACACCATAGATGTTTTTTTCAGCTTGCGTCACATAGAGATTCGTAATTTGTTTATCTTCATAACGGTATATTTGCTCAGGGTCGTGTTCAGAGTTTTTGTTGTAAACCTTAGTAAACTTACCTTCAAAACGTTGAATGTAGACATCGAAAGGAAGAGGTCCTTTAAAAGAATAAATGAATTGTATCGTCACAGGAAAGTATTCGGGTAGCATAGTAATCCCTTCGAATATTAATAATTTCTTGAAGCTATTCTAGTCGCATTTATGGATAGAAAAGGCATAGGGCTTAAAACAGCGAAATATCATGAACTTAAAACCAGTATGATTAGTGGTTAAATGAATTTTCTATAAAATGCCAATTATTTGTTGCAGCTTTTTTGATAAAAATAGATGGTTAATAAAAGACTTTTGGAAAAAGAGGCAAGTCATATATAGATTTAATTTCTCAAACGAATCTCCGATAGGAAGAGCATAAAAAATTATTCTTTCTCATTCCCTTTATTTTTTCTTGTTCAAACTATTCACAGCAAAGAAGTATGGGCTAGCAACTTTAGATATTTTCGTTTGTTTATTCAAAAGCAGCTTAAACTGGAGAAATAGCAAATGGAAGGCAAAAACCATTTTTAAGGCTTTTCTTTGGCCAGTTTGTGAGTGTACATATACAGGAAGTAATGAATCAAATTAAAACTATAGCTAGAAAAAGAAAACCCCAAGACCCATGCCAGGTTTGCTTTCTTCATAAGGATCGTTGCATTTGCGAGCACATCCCATCGCTTACGCTTAAAACCAAAATCTCATTAGTCTTTCATGCTAAAGAATTAAAACGCACCACCAATACAGGCAGACTTGCCTTAAAGGCACTTACAAATAGTGAAATGCGCGTTCGTGGAGAGGGACGTGAAACTTTAGATTTAAGTGATCTGTTATCACCAAAATACCGAACACTATTATTTTATCCATCGGATAATGCTGTTGAACTTGATCGGCAATTTGTAGCCGAGGACCCTCTACCGATTCAGCTTATTGTGCCTGATGGAAACTGGCGCCAAGCAAGCAAGGTTCATTATCGCCATCATGAGCTTAGCGATATCCCTCGAGTAAAAATCAGCACACCTAATACCACAAGGCTGCACATGCGGACCGAAACAACTGAAGCTGGCATGGCCACTTTAGAAGCGATTGCTCACGCATTGGGAATCATTGAAGGCTTGGAAGTTAAAGATGAGTTATTAAGGTTTTATCAAAGAAAACTGGAAGAAACCTTGAAAGGTAGAGGGCAGTTGTAATAGCCTTAGCTATGTTCAAATTTAAAAAGCTTCTCCGAAGTAGCCTGGGTTTTTCCCTCCTCGAAACGATGATTGCCATTGGTATTTCAACCGGCACCGCTTTAGTCATCTTTAAAGTTCTGGGTGAATCTCAGAAAGGACAAATCATGGTGGAAAACCGTGATGACATCAACCAATTTCATCGGGAGATTATTGGAAAATTTACTAATCGTTCAACTTGCACCAACACATTAGCAACAGGCATATTGAAGGGAGATAAAACGTTTCCAATTAGTAAGATTATTAATGAGCAAAATACCGCAGTAATAACAATCCCTCTTCAGCTTGGTAAAATTTCTTTGACCGAACTTAAAGTCACGAGTGTGGATAAGCAAAAAAATGAAGCGGAAGTAAAAGCAATCTACAATCACACGATTGCGGCCAAAACCATCACCTCTCAAAAAAACTTTCGAGTTGAACTTTCATTTAAAGATAATATTTTTGAAGGCTGCGTTTCTAGAGGAACCTTAGGACTTGATCCGAAAGATGCCTGTGATCTTGTCGTTGGAAATGATAAAGATGAAAAAAGTTATTTTTACAATGGGATATGCAACTTTGCCAAAGGTGCATGCGAGCAAAGTGGACGGGTATGGGATGAAACATCGTTAAAATGCAATTTCTCTGAGAATGATTTAGAATCTCTAAGAAAAGAAATTTGCTCAACTCTTGGATTTTTATATTCTCCAGAGTCTTCCAAGTGCCTTCCTAGTCAGGAACTTGTGGATGCTGTTGAGGAATATAAAAAGAAAATGGCCAAATAGTTAGGTCTAATCCATCTTCTTTCTAGTCAAACAATCTTCTTCAGAAAGAACTTCAGCCTTTCGAGATTATCATCAAAATCTTTTGCATTTAAACCTGATTTTTTAAACAGCGAAGAGGCGTCAAGTTTTTCATCTTTTATGGCAAAAAAAGTCTTTTTCAATTTCTCTGATTGTTCTTTCAATAACTCTTCTACTGAATCGTTTTTTTCTATTTTTATTAACCGGTCTAATTCCTTATAAACATCAAGGATTAGAAAATCGATTGGATCAACTGGTTTAGATGTCTTAACTTCTATGGACTGATTTTGTTCTTTTGGGATCAGAGAAAAGATATTTTTAAATTTCTTGAGATTTTCAAGATATTCTTTTTTGAAAACTAATGTATTAACTCCACCAGTATCAATTAACGCATCATCAAAATTCCTTAGGAGTTCAACCAGATATGTAACCTGGAAGGGATTGTTATGAAAGTCCGAAATGTTCTCAATACAAACCGAGCTTTTGCATTCATCAAAGTAAGACTTTTGTTTAATAGCTTCATTTTCTTTGGCGAAAAAATCATCAAAGGTGAGTTCACTCATAATTGGCTGAACAAAAATAGCCGAGATTGAATCAAGTAACTTTTCAAAATTTACAAGTTCTGATTCGGAGAAGGTATCATTAATCAGCTCTTCAAAATCCAACTGATAGGCCTCAACAATGCGCTGAAGCTCAGGCAGGGGCATTAATAAGTAGAAATAGTGCGCTTTTGACATTTTCCAATGCTAGCACAGGTGAAAATCTCTGGATAAATCATTTTTGTCGGTAATTACTAAATTATTTTTTACTATATACCGATAGGCAATCATATGAAGATTTATGCCCTACTGACACTGATCTCATTAAGCCTTTTTGCTCAAGATGAAGAGTCCGAGGCACTCAGAACTATGCGCATTTCTTGTGAGAAGCAAAAAATTGGACTCGCATGTTTCAATTATGCCAATATGCTTATTCGGGCAAAACAAAATGATACGGTTGATAAATATTTTGAAATGGGCTGCGAACTAGAACATTCGCCGAGTTGTAAAAAAGAGAAATGGGTAATTCCGGACGTTGCTATTGTTCGTACAGCAAAAAAAGAATCTGAAGATAGCTCTTCAGATTCTGAAACTATTTCCGCTTTTGATATCAAGGGTCCTGTAGGTAGTCGTATTTCATCGTCCCCGGCCCAACAAAATAATTACAATAGCCCTTCTAACTCTCAAAGTGATGATAACGTCCAAAGTAACTATCCCACTGCTCCTAGCAATAGCGCGCCAGATACTTTTACCAATTCTGAACCTACCAGCCCTCCTTAGCCTGAACCAAAAAATACGCCTCAGACAGGCAATGGCATACCTGATTCATCGATGGTAGCTCCTAGTGAACCCCCAAGTGCTTTATTCATGATTGGCCAATAAGCAAATTCAATCCGCAAGCAAGTTGATTATCAATTAGATTTTCTTATATTGGGCATTTCCAGTCTTAAACATTGGTAGAGTCATACAGTTATCCAGAAGTATTTGGTTACAAGCACTAATTCAAATTTACCTCAGTTGAGACTAAGAAAGGTTCGAAGGTAAGTCAGTTTTTCATACCAACGTTTTTGAAAAAGCTTAAACTGTTTCTATTCCCTTGAGAATCCAAAAAAACCTGGCACTTTTCACAAGAGAGGAATGGTGATAAGGATAACATTTTTAAACCATAGGGAAAGCAGATGATTCTGCCTTCCCCGTAGTATAAATCTTAAGCGGCTTTTTTGTTTTCGTCTTTTTTGAATGCATTGATGTCTACAACATTGGAAGGCGAACCTTTCGATGCCATTAACTTCGCATGATTTTGCGCTTTAAGTTGTTTCTTCGTCAGCTTCTTCTTACTGTGGTCATTGTGCTTGTCACCCATAAACGTACCTCCAAATTACGAGCCTCAACAGAGATGCTCATTATTA
>CAMDQH010000120.1 GCA_945905815.1 Bacteriovorax stolpii
TTTGTATAGATTTTGAAGAGTGCGGGCTTCCAATGCTTGGATATGATTTTCATCTGTTGCGAAAGACTTTGAGCTTCAAAAACAGGCAAGAGGTTAGCAAACGTCATTTTATTAAAAATTCTTCCCAGCATCATAAAGTGAGCTTCCCAACGGCCAAGATAGATGAAACCTTGATGTTCCCATTCATGTTCGAAATGTTTCCAATATGCCTGGTCTTCAGTTGAAAGCATAAGTTTTTTCATTAACTCTGTTCGATTTGCTCCGGGATGTTTAGTCTCATAGCCTAAGAAGAAGATGTACTCTTCATAGTTCAATTTCTTAATACCTTCTAGTCTGAGACGAAAGAGTTTCAATTGGGCGTCAGATAAATCTACAATATGAAGATGCTTAGGGTTTTTTGCTAATAGGGGAATCACACGGCTACCTGATCCGCAAACCGCAAAATAAGAATTAGCATTCTCCGGGGCAAGTCTGTATTCAACCCATGTGTCTTCATTGGCCAAGGAGTAGTTAAGGCCTTGGAAGTATTTTTCACTCATCGGCAATATCCTTTTTAACTAAGATGTATTCATGGGACCAAGAAAGTCGCATCCACTTTTGACTGTTCTTTGCAATTGATTCACTCGCGAGACCTGTTCTTACCATTGCTGAGATAGTACCCTTCTTGTTTTTTTTCCAGGATTTCTCTGCTGCACTATAAATCATTCCTGAAGAAAGTTTAAGTCCTTGGAATTTTCTTCTTATCGCGATTGATTTGATGACGAGATAGTCTCCATCAAAAAATGCAAACAGAAAACCTGCGACTTCACCTTCAGGACTAATGAGTACACAAGAAGGAGAAAAGTCGTATAGCGTTAGGGCGCCTGCATAGAGACTTGAAAATGTTTCAAGATCAATTGGTTCAAATAAAAGAGCGTCACTGAAGGCATCATGACTAATTTCATGAAATATCGGCAATTCTTTTTTGACAAAGTTTTCCATGTCAAATGGTCTTAAGGTAAAGCCTTTTTTTAAAATACCCTTATATGATTTCTTGAGGTGTCCGGCACCAATGCAAAAATTGCCAATTCGGATATGTGGGAAAACAACCGAGTTAAAATAGGCATAATCTTTAAATCCAATTTTTTTAAACATTTCAAGATATTCAGGTGGAGTAGTGGCCTCCCACTTAAATCGGGGAAAAAATTTCTTGCAAGGTAATGAGAATCGGTAACTAAACCAGGTGTTAACATCAACGGGTGCTATAACATTATTTATGTTTTGTAATTTAAACCATTTGAATATTTCGCTCATTGAATATTGAAAAGCTTCTTTGGCACTTGAATCCTGTAAATTGATTTCAAAAAAACCTATGGTCCCGCTGTCGGCCAGAGTGGGGCAAGGTCTGGCGCTAAAACGAATAATGGTCTCATTTGTAATGCTGTTTTTGACCAGCCAAAAAGTCGCAAGATTTGCACTACCCCAATGAATGAGTCTTTTTGTCTGCTCAGGCTTCATTAAATCGTTCGAAAACTCATCAGAGCGAGCCTTTATAGGGAAAGAAATAAATTCGTCTATGAATTTATCATCCTTTAAGTTTTCTAATTTTATTAAAACGAAGCTAGTCATTCTATTCTTCCAATATTCTTATTTCACCTTTCGTTGCATCCATTCGTATCTTCATCCCAGTCTTAAGCCTTTTCATTAGACCGCCGGTCACCCCAACAATGGTTGGAATTCCGAGTTCTCGAGCCACAACTGCAGAGTGTGAAAGGAGACTTCCTCTTTCAATTAACAGACCTGACGTTGACGGAAATAGTGGTACCCAGCCCGGATCAGTTCGCTCCGAGACCATAATTTCTCCATTCAGGCCTTGTGCATCTTTCGCCTCGCGTACCACTCGCACAATTCCCTCAACAATACCTGGAGAGCAGGGGGTGCCGATGAGAACATTCGGATCATCAGAAAGTGGTTCTTCGCCAATAAGAAGATCCTGTTCTGCTATGATTTGCGGGAAGTTGATATTGGCCCCAACTGCACCTTCTGTGTAGAAGCGATCTGGGGGTTGGGCCGTATTACGGTAGTCATCAAATTGTTTTTTTCTCGTGGCGGTAAGTAAACGAAAATCAACTTCAAATGATCGACCTTCTTGAAATGAAGAAATTTCATCAATACTTAAATAAAATATATCCATGGGGTCATCAATCACTCTTATCTCATAGAACTTTTGACCAAGGGCCTTGAATATTCTGCGACAAATACCAAAAACATTTGTTCTGAGAAGTCTTAAGTCTTCTCTGTCTTTTACAGCAATACGCGCCTGATTCAAAATAAAAAGGTAAATCTTAAGTTTAGGTCCTCCAAGATTGGCATGGACGACTTTGAGTGCATTGAGAGACGTTTCTTTTTCTCTTTCAATGATTTCATCAACGGAGGTGTTTTTCATCCTTACAAAACTTATGATCGCTTCTAAAGCAAATGTAGGATCCTCGTGAAGATCTATGGATTCCAACTTGAGTTCATTAATACAGCGAAAACCGTATGAATCAATGAACTTGTTAAAATCCCCATATACTTCTGGAGCAGTTCCTTTTTTTAGCGCAGTAAGAATTTCATGGCTTGGAGTCGTGATAAACCATTCACGAAACTTTGGCTCACCTCGGTCAATTTTTCTTGCGATCCTCATAAGAATTCGTGTCGGTTCAGTACTAGGTAAGTCACCCTGTCCACTTAGTAGGTCATTATATAAGGAAGCTGAATTATCTTTTTTAATCCATTTCTCAGTCAAGGACTTAAGAACACCAAAGAAAAGCATGCATCTCGTATCACTAATAATAGGAGCTTTCCATTTGAAGAGTAGGTCCTCATTAAGTTGGTCATAGGCTTTTATAAGTTCTTGTATGTTTTTTGATGAATAGTCCTGCTTTTTCGCCTCTGAATAAACACGATGAAAATCGGACTTAAATTGCTCTACTGATTTTCGAACATTAAAGATCCTCCATAAGTTCCTTAATAAGATATAGATATTACGAACAAAGGAATAAGGAGGAGGATTCTTGGTGAAATCAAAGAGTGCTGCCAATTCCGGCCTGAGATTTTGTTTAACTCCCATCATGGTTTCCATAAACCCTTTTGAGGTCCCGGCAAATGGGAAGAGAAAGATCATCTTATACCAGTTGCCTAGATTGTAATAAACTCGACCTCTGATTAAACCAAGCATATTTCTAAAGGTGACTTCATTCGCCTTTATGACATCTGCCGGTACTCCCATAACTTCACAATACTGGAGATAAACTTGTCTATAGGCTTTGGAAACATGGCTGAAGGTTAGCGGAGTTGTAACGCCATTATAGGATTCTGTGATATTTGAATTGTCCCACAAAATAAACTCTTCGCCTTTGACTGACTTCTTATAAAAACCTTCCGGCGGAAGATTGGTTATAGGTCTGGTTTGAACGCAATAGAAGATGCCATTCTCAAAAGCCCATTCAATGTCTTGCGGTAAACCTAGTTCGTTCTCTAGTTTTATCATAGCTTCGCTGATGGTGATAATCTGAACATCCGTCAAAGAAGAAGTTTCTCTTTGTTCATTGGCCACTTCTTTTTTTTCAAGTCCCCCGTTTGATCCTTTTACGAAATAAAATTCTTTTTTCACCAAATGAGGTTCTATCGCATATGTTTGTGTCTCTGTAGGACGTTGTACATAATAATGGTCAGCATCCAATTCTCCACTAACGAGACCTTCGCCAATTCCGTAAACGGAGCTAACAATCATCTGTTCGCGTTTAAGCTGATGGATGGGGTTTCGACTAAAGCCAACCCCAGCGACATTAGCAAAAACCATTTTTTGAATGATAACGCCCATTCCAAATTTTTCTGTACTAATATTTCGCTCTTTCCTGTAGGCCTTGGCCCTTTCGGTAAAAGCTGATGCCCAACACATTTTGAGGCTTAAAATGATTTGCTCAATATTGGTTTGATGCAGATAACTTGAAAATAATCCCGCAAATGAATTTTCAGCGGAGTCTTCTCCAATACCACTGGATCTTACCGCAAACGTACAGTTTTCAGGAAAGTTGTCGGTTAAGGATTTCCTGATCAGGTTTTCCAACTCTGAATCAATGGACTGCTTTATAAACAGCTCTTCAACTTCTGCATGAGAAATCGCCCACAGATTTTGATCTTTAAACTTTTCTAAAAAATGATCAAAAACTGGCGTTGAGAGTGAAATCCATGGAGGAACATTGATTCCTGCCTGATCCAGTCGTGCCATGTTTGTGGCCTTGCCTCCATCGAATTTCTCAAGGTCTTCAATTGGGGTTTTTGCATCATGGATAAATTTTTTCATATTACTTCCAAGTCCTTATTAGCCACATGACGGCAGGTGCGGCGACAACAATCACGCCTGCCAGAGTTGCCACGCCTTCTACTTTTTTATAACTTTCTGGTTTTTGGATCCATTTTAAAAGCATCATTTCGAGAACGATTAATGGGAATACTAACCATAGGCCAAAACCAGTCATAAATGATCCAGCGGCCATAAAACATATGAAAACCGTGCAAATGAATACCGTTGGACCAGGGCCATAGTGTTGGGCATAGGTTTGAGCAAGCTTGTGCGCATTTGGATTAAGTTTACGACAAACTTCAAAACAAAATGAGCCCCCAAAATTTGCCAGTAACCATCCTAAGAATGCTTTGTCATGGATTAAGCCACCATCGGTACTCAAGGCTACCCATCCATAGATAAAAAACACGATTACTTGGTGGGTAACCGCATAAACAAT
>CAMDQH010000121.1 GCA_945905815.1 Bacteriovorax stolpii
TCTCTATCCACCATTTCAAGGACAGGATCAATAATAATCGCATCTTTTGTTAAAGGATCGCCAAGTAAATAAGTATAGGTGGACGATTCTTTTTCAAAGAGCTGATAGAATATTAACTCGTTATTCACTTTGACCTCGTAAATTTATTATCCATAAACTGGAAAAACTTCATGCCTAGAAGCATAGAAACAATGAAATAAATGAATGACGGATTGCCAGAGGCCAAAGAAACAATACCCGGTCCCGGACAAATTCCGGCCCAACCCCAACCTAATCCAAAAATGACTGCTCCCAAAATTAATCGTTTATCAATTTCATTTTTAGTAGGCAGATGAAAATCAGGGGCGAGTAAGGGAGACTTCCGTTTACGAATTAAAGGGTAAGTAATGGCGTGTACCCCAATGGCACCAATCATAACCCCCATTAACCGCCAATCCCATATACCAAAGACATCGAGAAAACCTCTAACTATATGGACTTGAGTCATACCACTATAACCAAGACCTAAAGCAAAATTAATTCCAGAAATTAGTGCAATAAAACCTTTCATAGATAACCTCTAATTAACTTAAAAAAGACTACACTTAATATTCCAGAGAGTATGAAAATTATCGTTGAAATAATTGAGCGAAAAGAAAAACGAGAAATACCACACACTCCATGACCGGAGGTACAACCATTTCCCAAGAGAGTACCAAAACCAACGAAGAAACCAGCAATCATGTAATCAATTCTCCAAGCATTCGAAACCGTCACAAACGAAACAGGATGAAAAAATCTGAGAAAAAAACCGCCCACTAATAATCCTAGCAGGAAAAGAATACGCCAGCTTTTATCTTTAGAAACGGGGTTAAGTAAGCCCCCAACAATTCCACTGATTCCAGTAACCCTACCATTAAAAAGCAGCATCATAGTAGCTGCAACTCCAATGAGAACTCCCCCATAAATAGCTTCCATTTAATAATCCCCTTGCTATTATTACATTTTCATAATATTGTAATGTTTAAGAAAATGCAAGGAATATATGATATATGCACTAATAGGTTTAATTGTTGGAATAATAGTAGGCCTTACAGGTGCCGGTGGAGCTCTCATTTCCATTCCCTTATTTCTTATTCTCATAAATTCAACGCTTAAAGAGGCCACTGTTTTATCACTTATTGCTGTAATATTAGGTACGAGTATTAATCTTTTTGGTCAAAAATATAAAATTGACAAAAAACTAGTATTTAGCTTTGTAGGATTTGGGGGCATCGCTAACTTTGCATCCCTTCCGCTTAAACCACATATTTCTGATCTTGTAATGGCCATGCTAATCACACTAATCGCTATTTATAGTATTTGGAGCATTTGGCAAAATCAATCAACTCTGCCTTTGGCCACTCCAAAGATTTCATTTTTAAAACTAGCTTTGCCAGGACTGATTTTAGGAGTCATAACAACGATGACAGGACTTGGAGGCGGAGTTTTATTAGTACCCATGCTTATGAGGGGTTTTGGGAAAAGTTACGAGCAGGCCCTACCTACTAGCCTTGCAACAATATTCCTTATTTCACTCATTTCTTTTCTTTTGCAAATAAAATCGGGTTTGGAACTCGTAACAATCTCAGAAATTTTTTTTATCGCAATAGGTACGATGGTTGCCTTTCTTTTACTCAACGCATTTTTAAGACATGTCAGTAGCAGAAAAATACTGCTACTTCGAAAAATTATTTTCAGTGCCGTGACGCTATATTCGATAATAACTATCATACTTAATATTTCATAAGGTTTTTATGGACATGAACTTAATGCAGCAAAAATGTGAAGAGGTATCATCTCTTCTAAAGCACTTTTCACATCCTCAAAGATTACTCATACTTTGTTATCTAAGTGATGGAGAAAAACAAGTTTCTGATATTCATGAGGCAGTAGGCCTTTCACAATCTCAGGCGTCACAATTTCTAAAGAGAATGCAAAGCGAAGGGATACTCAATCTTAGACGAGAAAAAAACTTTTCTTTTTACTCACTAAAAAATCCGGATGTTAAGAAGATGATAAAGTCCATGCATAAAATATTTTGTACTTGATTTTAGTTTTAAGTAATCCAATCAAAACTCTTTGGGCAACTTTATTGCCATGACATTCATCATATTCAAGTGAAAAAGAAACACCTATTCTTTTTCTATCACCCATGGAGGATAAAATGAAATTACCCATATCCCTCAACTATATAAAGACTCTTTTTACTCGAGCTCTAGAAAGTGTTGGTAGGAATCTAGAAATACATATGCCATCAGCTTACAAGGCCCAAAAAAAAGATAAAACAAACGTTATAATAAAACCCAGAAAAATGGATGGGCAAGAAAACCCCAGAGCAAAAGGTAGTGGCCATTCAGAGAGTCAGATTTATAACCACCCAAGAAAAGATATTCCATCTATTCACGAAAAGCACTAGAAACTCGTGGGTGAAGCCATCTAATAACGGCTTCTGTTCCAATCGCAAAAAGGACCCAGAAAGGGTAATAATCCAAACGAATTAGCCCATTTATATGGGGACCTACTTGGTACTCCCACGGACAAGCTCCGGTGAAGTAACGTAGAGTTGCTCCTGCAATGTATTCTACAATAAGTATCCCTAGACCAAAAACAAGACCTCTCCCCCACCATTTAAGTTTTGTTAGAATATTGATCAATGGCGGAAACGCAATTGCTGTTATCCCATAAATTGGAAACATCCAAAGATAGGAATATCCTTTGAGCGACATATTGTGAGTCGGTAAAGAAAATGTGTCATATATGGCGGTGAAAAATATTTCCACGGTTATACCAATACAACCCATAAAGATAAAAAGTGCCAAATTATGTTGAAGATATCTTCTCATTTTATTAATTTATCATTGAAAACAATCTTGCGATAGCGGTCCTTATCATTAACAATATAAGCATGTTGCCTATAAGTTTTTTTATCATCGCCCTTCTTTATGCCACAGTTGGGTTTGGAGGAGGTTCCTCTTACCTAGCACTACTCACAGTAAGTGATGTTCCCTATTTACTTATTCCTAAGTTGGCCTTGATTTGTAATTTACTTGTGGTAAGTGGAGGCTGCTATCACTACTTCAAAAATAAGCACTTCAACATACGGCTTATGCTACCCTTTATTCTTTCATCCGTTCCTATGGCATTTTTGGGAGGCATGTACGCCATCTCCGAAAACACTTTTCAGGGTCTACTTGCAGGTTGCTTAATTTTGGCCGGGTTCAGGTTACTTTTTATTCCGAAATCTTCCATCGAATTGACTCACATACCTTCTTGGGCAACTTCGATGGCCATTGGCGGAATTCTAGGCGCTCTTTCAGGAGTTGTGGGCATTGGTGGAGGAATCTTTCTCGCTCCCCTGATGCTGAACCTAAGATGGGGCAAACCTAAAGAAGTAGCATCAACCGCGAGTGCATTTATCTGGCTTAATTCCCTTTCAGGGCTCGCAGGACAATCAACGAAAGGGATACCATCAGAAATTTTTAACTATTGGCCATTATTTATAGCGGTTATTTTAGGAGGTCAAATAGGATCACTATTTGGTTCTCATCCCAAGATTTCCCAAAGTTCAATTCAACGCTTAACTGCACTACTTATTTTATTAATTTCAATAAGACTAATAATTAAGGTGTTATAAGAGGCCCATACCCTTCAAGTAGTGATCTAGATCATTATTCGTAACATTATTTGATCAATGCTTTCAAATTAGCTGATCTTGGACATTTTTATTTTCTTTAAAATCATCAAAAATGAAAAGATGAAAAATTATATTCAACAAATTGATCTCTCTGACTTAGAAACTATCACCGCCTTTTTTGGAATAATAACGTTTAGTAACGATTTTGATCTGGTGTATGAGAAGCAAATTCCAAATACTGGAATTATTCTGTTTAATGGCGAACTCAACCTTACAAAGAAAAAAAATTCTCTTAGTGTAATCGCTCCGGGGGCACTACTAGGTGTTCAGAATATGATTGATGGCAATCCCGTCAATTTTAAATGTTCAGTAAAAAAAGACACAAGCGTCATACTTTTACCCAAGTCTGAGATTATGATAATACTTAGAAAGAAGAACTCCTCCCTCTATAAAATCCTTTTTGGTGCTTCCTATAAAGAGTTAGCGAGCTAACTAAACCATCATAATTGCGACTACTTGAGAGGCTTTAGCCGCTTTTAATTTGTCCTGAAATTCACGTTATTCATTGTTTTTACCAACGAATTTCCTTAATATAGGTGTTCAAATTGAGTACCCAAAGGAACATGTCATGAAGAAATATGAATCTCTTAACTTCATTAATTTTGAGTCACTACTTACCTCTGAACAAAAAGAAATTCGTGATTCTGTACGTAAGTTCGTGGATGATGAAGTCCTTCCACTAATG
>CAMDQH010000122.1 GCA_945905815.1 Bacteriovorax stolpii
CCCCAACCAGGAATGATACCAAGTTTTGTTTCAGGCAATCCCAATGCTGCTTTTGGAGACGCTAGACGATAATCCATTGTCAGAGCAATTTCACAGCCTCCGCCTAAAGCAAAGCCATTTACCAAAGCGACTTTTGGAAATGGCAAATCTTCAAAGCCATTAAAGACATCATTGATACTTGCAATCCATGTCACAAGTTCAGTTTCAGTTTTTTTGAAATGATTTAAAAATTCTGTGACATCTGCCCCAAAAACAAATCCACTGGGTTTTCCAGAAGTGAAGAGTAGTCCGCGGGCATTTTGTTTTTTGATTACTTCAAGTACTTCACCTAATTCTTTAAGAGCAAGAGTGTTGAACACGTTGGCGGATTGATCTTTGAGATCAAAGACGACTTTTAGAATGTTGTTTGCAAGCATTTCCAATCGGAAAGCTGAACCTTGAAAAAGCATACGGACCCCTTATAAGTATTGAGCAAGTTCTTTTTTAATATCTTCCGGTTTATCAGTAGGTGCATAGCGCTTAACGACTTCACCATTTTTGTTAACTAAAAATTTTGTGAAGTTCCACTTGATACCTTCCGTTCCAAGAAGTCCTGGTTTTGCTTCTTTTAAAAATTCGTAGAGTGGGTGGGCATTGGCGCCATTGACGTCAATTTTTTCAAAGAGGGGAAACTTCACATCATAAGTCAGGCTGCAAAAATTCTTAATTTCCTCGGCGTTACCTGCTTCCTGTGCTCCGAACTGATTACAAGGGAATCCCAAAACTACGACTTCACCCTTATATTCTTCGAAAATCTCTTCCAGCCCTTTATATTGTGGGGTAAACCCGCATTTTGAGGCTACGTTAACGATGAGTAGTACTTTGCCCTTATACTGGGAAAGGTTAATCTCTGTTCCATTAATATCTTTGGCAGAATATTCGTAAACACTCTTCTTCATTGGTGACTCCTTAATTGTTAATTGGTAAAGCTTAGGGCATTCATGAGGATTTGGATAGTTTGACTAGGAAGAAGAATATGGAAAATGGTGTATTAAATAATCCGACTAAAACTGTTTCTGACTTAGAAGACGCTTTAGCATGAGTCAACGACGCGCAGGACATGCGAACCGCTGTACTAACTGCAGAATTAACAATTATTTTTGTGTTTGCGCTGAGCTTTCAATTTTTAAGATTCAGAGCAACGTTTCTCTGATTGTTCATGTGAGTGAATTGAAACTTACTTCGAACACCGCCCAATTTGTCGAAAAAAATCTACCGGATCATGCAGAAATTTTTATCCGGGGCAGAATGAATGATACTTTTAACGCCGATCCTATTCTTGCAAGACCCGGTCGAGCTTTATTTTTATTTCCCGATGAAAACTCAGTTGAACTTAATGCTGAATTTGTCTCAAATAATCCGGGCCCCTATCATTTGATTGTGCCTGATGGCAGCTGGACTCAGGCCAAGCGAGTAAAAAAACGCGAAGAAAAATTTGATAACGTTCCAACCGTGAGATTGCCTTCGGGAATAGTGGGTGAGTACAAACTCCGAAAGGCCCCCCAACCTGAATGGGTATCGACTTACGAAGCCATTGCCTACGCCCTAGGGATTCTTGAGAGTAAGGAATGCGAAGAGCACATGATGAAATTTTTTAGAAAATGGGTCCAGGCGACTTTAAATAGCCGAACGGGCAACTTTTCTCTTTCAGAATTAAATCTAGAAAAATAGATTCGTCTAAGCTGCCAAAATATCGATCTTCTGTTCTTCCAGATGTACCTTTAACAACTCAAGTGCATCTGCATGCAACTGACAAATCCTTCCTTCTGAAAGATTTACCACTTCTGAGATTTCAGAAAAATTTAGATCTTCAAAATATTTCAATGTCACAATCAAGCGCATTGTCTTAGGCAACTCATCCAAAATCACAATAAGCGTCTTTTTAAGGGAATAGTTCTCAAACTCTACCGATTCCATACTTCCTTGAGTAACCGTTTCGCCTTCTACGTAGGGTTTTATCGTATCCCCAGTCTCATACTGCTCCAGCCTGATCATGTCCCTAGACTTGAAATGAAGTACGTTTGAGACCTCATCAGAAGTCGGGTTACGCCCTAGTTCCTCAGTCAGGTTCTTCTTTGTTTTGGTATATTTTTTTTGCTTGGTCCGCTCAGAACGAGTCATCCAGTCCTGCTTCCTTAATTCATCAATAATCTCCCCACGAATACGAAACTCTGCATAGGTTTTGAACTGGTTCTTCTTCTCCTCCTTGAATTTATTCAAGGCATCTATTAGTCCTATAACACCCACCATGACTAAGTCCTCGAAATCTAGAACCTGGTGATATTGGTAGTGATAGTGCTTGGCCCAGTAGCGAATTGTGGGCATGAAATTTTTTATGATTTCCTGCCGAGAAGTATCATGTGGGTTAGTATTTTCGCTCATGCCGTCTGCCTCCAGTGGAAGCGTCATTGTCACATGGTTTGAGTCGAGAATTATCTACTGATTAAATTTCGGTGGGTTAAGGGCCAGTATGGAATCCTGACCCTTGAGAATTGCCTAATCTAGTTGGCAGTTTGGTCGTATTCGTATTCTTCTTCAATTAGAGCTTCAGGAGTTTTAAGCCATTCAGTATATTCATCCATTTCCATAATATCATCTCTGAAAAGTACGACTCTCCAGTTTGCTTGTTCTTGATTCATTTTAAATTCTTCAGCACTACTGAAGGCGTGTTCACGAATGGAGAGGGGGAGTGATTCGAAGGAAGTTTCCGATTCTAATCTAAGGATTTTTTTACTTCTCATTAAATAGTAGTGTGGATTCATCTTCACCCTCCTGGCGATTTTGTGAATACTTTCTGTATTCACTCTTGTTCAAATGTTTTCACGGTTGAGAAGAGTATACAAGTAGTCTTGAAAATATATTTTCTCAAACTTTCTGACAGAGCATGTGTTTGAATGGCCTAACTGAGTCGGGGCATCAGGTTCTATATGGCACTAACTACTTTGGCCCTTGTTTGTTCAGCTTGGCACCAGTTATTCAAATGAAATCAACCCAAGTTATCAGAAACTCATTTTGTCGGAGTTGGCACGCTTTATGCTTTATATAATTTCGAGTCCAGAAGTTTCCGCCAGGATGGTAGAAACTTTAGTTTCAGGATGAAACGAAAAAGATTCAAAAATACAAGCCTCAAGGAAAAAGAGCGATGGAGCGACCAAGGTAAGGTCCCCGTCCGGTTCATGGATGAACCACTTTTAACAGCGTTACTAGATGTGATTTTTTAGTCGACCTGTTCCCCGGCGACTAAAGAAGATGGATAAAAAGTCATTCCCTGTTTTTTGCGTGTTCCCCCACTCGAAAAAAAAGAAACCCCTCGATAAGAGGGGTTTCTTTTTTACATAGATATTAACCATATAAATTTTAGTCATTCCTTTTAATTCAATTCGGCCGTAGATTGCGGTAACTTAATTTTAGGGGAGTTAATATGTTCAAAATACTTTTGGCGCTTTCTGTTGTCTTGAGTGGCTCAGTTTTGGCGCAAAACATGGCGGAATCAGAAGATTATAGAACGGCCTATGTTGATATGCCGGACGGTTCATCCCGTTATGTAGGTAAGTGCTCTACTCACGAAGATTATCAAAAATTCTACTTCAAAACTAAAAGAACCCTTCTGAAATACACGGAGCCATCTGATTTACCTGAAGCCGAAATTGAGGCGATGCTTGCTAAATTTGATAAAAAACTTATTGCCCAGGTGCTAAAGACTTTTGATATGTATGACGTTTCAAATGGTGCTTCTGTAGTTAAAATTTTTAAAAATTATATTGACGACATAACTGTTGAACGAATCACCAACGTGGTTTTCCCAGATTTGGATCTCATCCGTTTTAGTGTTGGTGTAGGAGGCGGCAACGGTGGTTATGTGGTCTACAACCAACTGAAAAATGGTGCTGTCGTTACCTATGAAAAGATGTCACATACCTTTGATTCTGATCTAAATTTCTGTGATAAGAAAGTTTGGCTTCAAAATACTAAGTAGTTTCAAAATGGGCAACGGAGAGTCTTATGATTACCCAAATCTTTTCTCGGTTGTGGGTTTCCCTCTCTCTTTTCTTTCCAATCCTGCCCTCATCCTTGCTCGTTGATTGCAATGAAAGCATAAAAGCCTGAGATTCTCTTTGTTCGTCTGTCCTCCTAGCGCAAATGGTATGCGGTGATCAAAATTGAGACGATGAATAGAGCCACAATTAGTGCATTTCTGATCTCTTTGATAAATTTCCCGTTTCAGTCCGGCCGGAATAACTCTACCCACTTTCGCCGGCGAAAGTACTTTTCGTGG
>CAMDQH010000123.1 GCA_945905815.1 Bacteriovorax stolpii
AGGAATTGATTCCTTCATATTTTGCATGATTGCAAAAATGGCCTCTACTGATTTTTTCCAAATTTCATACTCAACAGAATCATGCCTCTTTAGAACATTTGCTGAATTCTCATAATAGTAGCCGTAAAGTGCCTGAGCCTTATCAGAACTTACTTTGTCCCCTTTAATATCAAGCTTGGAAAAGAAATCGACGACTTGTAGTGGCAGAAGTGCCTCGCCTATAGATTGAACTTCATGAGTCGGAAACCAATTGGCCTCTTCAAGAGTAAACTTGTAAAACTTATTCCTTAAGACGCCGAGATTCTCTTTTTTATCAAATTCAACTTTCAAAATCCTTCCCTCCCTTCTAATTAAGGGTATAAGTAAATCGAAAGGTTTCATGGTCTTGTAAGATATTCGAAGAAAATAGGCATTACCTAATTTTATAAAATCAACCTGATCAAATTTTTTAAATTCAATGAGCTGCAAAAGTGATGCTTTATAATCCAAGAACCCTTTTAAATAAGGAGTATATGCTTGCATCTGTTCAAAGGCATTTTCAGCACTTAACTCAAAAGCAACTTTTGTAAATGAAACGACCTCATTGGCAAACTTGGCATTTTCTTTTTCATCGTTCTTAGTTTTAAAAACTGACTTTTGAGCACCTGTAGAATGAACAAATTCGTTAAGGAGCGGAAATTTTCCTTCCAAAAAGAAATCTCCTCTAATTCCGATCGCCAGTAATTCCTTAAGATCAAAAGTCTTAAAGACCTCCAACTTAACATTTCTTTGTAGGTCCTTATGATAAATGATAACAGCTGGGTTGTAGTTTATTTTCTTTTTTATTTCAGTGAATTTGAAAAATGGGATAAGTGATACATTCTGGCCATCAAATGCCAATTCGAGATTAAAAAACTCTGAGTAATCTTTATTTTTTACAATTTCAACTGCTGTATCTGTGGGCTTAACAACTTTTATTCTTCTTTCAAGTACATCGCTAACAGCAATGGGTTCAGGCAACTCAAAACCTTGTATGAGCGGGGCAAGTAGAGCAATTGCAACCAAAAAAGGCAAATAAAGAATAATGCCCAAGATCGAGAGGAACTTAGAAGTTACGTAAGTATGTGTAAAAGTCATGAACTCTTTAAAAGTTCTTCTCGAGACAATTGCTGGAATATCAAAAATGATAAGTGGACCAGTGACTATACCAATAAGAACTCGAAGCACTCCGCCAATTCTTTTCCAAGCAGCATGCTTATGAGACCTAACTCCTAAGAAAGCTTCTGAAATAGTCACTCCAAATAAGAGAGTGGTAATTAGCCTGACTAATATAAATAAAAAAATCAATGGACCGAGATGGAATGTGACAGCAGAAAGCGTGTAGATATCTTTTAGCATCTCGCCCAGGAAAGCGTAGTCCTCATTGAAGGCGGCCCATAATGCGTTCCAATTAACATCTAGAAGACTTCCTAGCATCGCCGGGACATCGCTAGAGAATTGTCTAAATTCATCGAATGGAATCAAAATTATATAAAGAGCGTAGGCTATAAGAATGTCGCACAGAACCGCAAAAACCCTAACGAGACTATTAGTTGCGTAAGGAGAATTACTTGAAAGTGCCACGGATTTTGGTTTGCGGTCTTCCTTCTTGTATTCTCTTTTATGCTCTTTCCTGTAAAAGCCGCTTGATTCATCTTCTTTTTTTGCCTTACTTTTGAATTTAAACCATTTCTTAAAAAAGCTAGGCTTAGATTCTTTGGCATTAGTTTCTGGCACTGGCTTTTCTTCCATGTCTTCTTCCTCTGCTTCTTCAGGTTCTTCTTCAACCGCCTCTTCTACTTCTTCTTTAACTGCGTCCGTTTTGACATGGACTTGTACTTCTAAATCACCAACTCGAATATTGTCCGCTTCTTCTAGAATTATGTAACGACCAGGAGGAATTTTTTGACCATTAATAAAAGTTCCAGCAACACTTCCATGATCTAAGACTGAAACCACTTCTTCTTGCAAAATAAATGTACAGTGCCTGGGTGAAACAGAAGGATCAGCGATAACTATATTTCCAACTTCACTACCAACAGTTAGCTGATGAGTAAGGTTATAAGTAGGGCGACCTTCCATGTTGCTGAGTTCGAGAATAAATCTCTTAGTCCAAGTGGTACCATCAACTTTTGATGAAGAGTCCAATTTGCCATCAATTGTTGGCGCTTGCTTGCGGCCAAAGAGCTTTTTAAACACCCTACCATCCCTGATGAAAACTATTGAAATTACTTAGAATAGTTTCACTTCTTTTACCTAAATTGCCAAGCCAATCATATTACTACAGCTTTAATTAGGTGCCCCTACTGTAGCCGCTTAAAATAAAAGGAAGTTGAGCAATTCACTACTGTGAATAAGCTTAAAATTTTAAGGAAAAATGCCGAAAAACAAGAAGATAGAGATTAAATACAAGGGTTACTTATGAAACACAAAAAGCTTCCTTCTTTTCTGGCACTTTCCATTAGCTTGGAACTTGTTCTTTCGCCATTGCCTGCACTCGCACAAAACCAAAATGTGATGAACACCATCAACCAGTCGCTGAATCTTGGGATGGGTGTGTACAATACATTTCGTGGAAACCCAGGCCAACAACAAATGCCTCCACATGTAGCAACTGATATGACGGAATTAAGAAAACAGCAAACTCCAGGTAAAGATAAGTATTTTAACTACGATACTATGAAGAAAATCCCTGGCTTCCAGGAGTATATCGCTAAAAATGGAAATATCGATCCACGCTCTTTAAACTGTTCAACACTTCCAACAACTATGTATGAGGCCAACACTGAAGTTTGTCGTAATAAGAAAGTAAGTACGATGGCCGGTGATCCAAGAATCCAATCAGAAGAAGCCTTCGCCTATTACAACCAATACTTTCAACTTGGAAAACAATACTCAAACTTTCAAGGGACAAGTAATGCCTCTGGGCAAGCTTTTGGTCCGGCATGTATGGCCAGTGCGAAAGAAGTTTTGAATGGGTTCTTTGCTTACCGAGTAGAACAATTGGGCGTTATCGCCACTAGATTAGATGTTGCCATCTATGGTGGTATCGATCCTGTAACCGGCCAACAAACACCAGGATTTATGAAGACATCTGAAAAAGATCTCCTTGCGATTAAAGAAGCTAGTGCCGTCTTAAACGGTGAAGATTCTGCTTTCGCTAGTGAGTTTAAAGATTCACAAGTTTTTGATTATAGTAAAAGATTCGCAGACCCGGCATGTGCTTCCCTAAATTCAAAAGAAAATATGAATAAACTGGGTAAAGAAGGTAAAGACGGTAAAAAAGGTCTAATGGGAATCTTAGGCAAACTCGATGCCGACTATTCACAGCCTGCTCCTGGATCGCAATACTCTCCATCACAATACATGGAAAAAAATGCTGACATCGTTAATGACATTAAAAAAATGGCAGATAAAGTTGCTGAACAATCAAATCTAAACTTTGGTTCTTTTGCTCGTGACAAAGAAGCATATTCAAAATTTCTTGGTTCAGTTGGAAGTGATGTTAGTTCTGACTCTGGTGCCAACTTTGCCTTAAATAAAGGATTCTTTTCAGACCTTCAAACGAAATTTACTAAAACTGCTAATACTCTCAATAACGAAGCGAACCTTATTACATCCGAACTTGGCGGGGCCAGCGGTTCTGTCGTTAAAGAACTTGGAAATATTGACAATGAGTCAAATTTCGCTGCTGAAATGACCTCGATGGAAAACAGAATTAAGGGAACTTGTGTAAAGAATTCAGGAATTGATGAAGCCCTATCTCGAATGTATGACCCGAGTCTTTCAAAATCAGGGAATAAATACTCATCACAACAAATTAAAAAGCAGCTCCTATCATTCATTAATGACGTGACTCTCAGTCCTGAAAAAAAACTTGAAAAACTAAATGCACTTGAAGCTCAAGGTGGATCTAGCTATGAAATGAAAATGGATTCAGATTATAAAACAAATATCGTAAAAGCAGATGGAACAGTTGGTACAAAAAGTGTCAATGCCGCTCAAAAAATAACTCCGGGAACATATTTCACAGACATTATTAATAATTGTGAATCACAATTCCAAGTAAATAAACTTAACAACAAATTATCTGGAAAAGAAGCCGTCAAAAAACTTTGGGCACTAAAAAAAGATTTCCAAAAAGCTGCTAATCAGCACGCTAAAGATATCAAGAGCGAAATTACTAAAAAGATGATTGATTGTAATGGTGATGGTGCCGTTGCAAGTAGTTCTGCTGCAGGATCTTGTA
>CAMDQH010000124.1 GCA_945905815.1 Bacteriovorax stolpii
TACCTGTTGGTGCGAACGTGGTAGTAAGTTCGGGAGATAAAATCGATGGTGGATTTGTTATCGCTAAAGTTCAACGTGAGTCGACGAAAACGAAAGACATCACCGGAGGTCTTCCTCGAGTTGCAGAACTTTTCGAAGCAAGAAAACCAGCTAACTCTTCACAGATCGCGGATATCGCAGGAAACATCGAGTATGGTCCTGAAGTTCGCGGTTCTCGTAAGATTATCATTAAGCCTGAAGATGGTTCAGACCCAGTTGTCTACACTATCCCTAAGGGCCGTTATGTAATCGTTAACGAGGGAGATTATGTTCGTCCAGGCGATCAGATTATGGATGGACCTACTAACCCGCATGATATTCTTCGTGTTCTTGGTGAGAAAGCGGTTGCTCGTTATATCACTGATGAAATTCAAGAAGTTTATCGTCTTCAAGGTGTTAAAATCGATGATAAACACATTGAAGTTATCGTTAGCCAAATGTTGAAGAAAGTAGAAATTACTTCTCCAGGTGATTCAGTATTAGTTGAAGGAGATTCAGTAACAAAATCTGAATTTGCTGCTGAAAATGAACGCTTGATCGCTCAAAATCTACAACCTGCTGGAGCTAAACCATTGCTTCTCGGTATTACAAAAGCTTCATTAACGACTGAGTCGTTCTTGTCTGCTGCGTCATTCCAGGAAACAACTAAGGTCCTTACTCAGGCAGCTCTTGAAGGTAAGAAAGATACATTGTTAGGTCTTAAAGAAAACGTATTGATGGGCCGACTGATTCCGGCAGGTACTGGTCTTCCTCGTTACAAGGAATTCCAAGCAGATGTCGTTACAGAAGAGACCGCTTTCAATATGAATTTGTAGTAAATAATTAAAACTTGAATTAGCCAGAGTGTTCTGCTAAAAACTCTGGCTAATCTCTAAAACTTGTAAGGAACTAGGTATGCCTACTATTAACCAACTTGTGAGAAAAGGTCGCGATTTGCAAAAAACGAAGACCAAATCTCCAGCTCTTGAGGGTTGCCCTCAACGTCGTGGTGTTTGCACTCGCGTTTATACAACTACTCCAAAGAAGCCAAACTCGGCTCTTCGTAAAGTTTGTAAAGTTAAACTCACTAGCGGATATGAAGTAATTTCTTATATCGGTGGTGAAGGTCACAATCTTCAAGAACACAGTATCGTTCTCCTTCGTGGTGGACGAGTAAAAGATTTACCAGGTGTTCGTTACCATACGATCCGTGGTGCTCTAGATGCATCTGGTGTTGAAAAACGTCGTAAACGTCGTTCTCACTACGGCGCTAAGAAACCGAAGAAATAATTAAAGGGTAATATATGTCACGTAAACACCAAGCTCCACAAAGAGAAGTACTCCCTGATCCAAGATACGGGGATATCCTCATAACTAAAGTAATCAATTCTTTAATGTATGATGGAAAAAAATCAACTTCAGAGTCAAACTTCTACCAAGCATTAGATTTGGTTGAGAAGAAAACTGGCGAAGAAGGAATTAAAGTTTTCAAAAAAGCTATGAACAACATCAAGCCAGCTGTTGAAGTTAAATCTCGCCGTATCGGTGGGGCAACTTACCAGGTGCCTATAGAAGTTCGTCCTAACCGTAAACAGTCTCTTGCTATTCGTTGGTTACGTGATTATTCACGTACACGTGCTGGTAAGAACATGGTTGAAAGAATCGCTGATGAAATCATCGACGCTGCTAACAACCGCGGTGGAGCTGTTAAGAAACGTGAAGACGTTTACAAAATGGCTGAGGCAAACAAGGCTTTCGCTCACCTTAAATGGTAATTTCTTAGATCTTCCAAAAAAGCCGTCGAAAGACGGCTTTTTTTTTGAATAAAATCATTGAAAAAATCCGCTTTAAGACCGATTCTAGGCGACTAAACTAAACGAAGTTAATAAGAGATACCCTCAAAATGAAATCTACTGAGATTCATAGAGTCCGTAATATTGGAATCATGGCACATATTGATGCCGGCAAAACGACAACTACTGAACGTATCCTATTCTATACTGGTAAAAACTATAAAATCGGCGAGGTCCATGAAGGAACTGCAACGATGGATTGGATGGTTCAAGAGCAAGAACGTGGAATCACGATTACTGCAGCTGCCACCACTTGCTTGTGGAATAATTCAGTTATTAATCTCATCGATACTCCAGGACATGTCGACTTTACCATCGAAGTAGAACGCTCTTTGCGCGTGCTAGATGGTGCTGTGGGTGTTTTTTGTGCTGTTGGGGGAGTTGAGCCTCAGTCTGAAACCGTTTGGGGTCAGGCGGACAAATATCATGTTCCTAGAATTGCATTCGTAAATAAAATGGATCGGACTGGTGCTGACTTTTTAAGTGTCATCACCGAAATCCGCGAAAAGCTCGGAAAAAAAGCTGCTGCGATTCAAATGCCAATTGGTGCCGAAGATACTTTTACGGGCATGATAGATCTTCTTACATTGAAGGCCATGACTTGGTCTAACAATAGCCAGGGAGAAAAATTCGAAATTAAAGACTTATCTCCTTCTGAACTAGAAGAGGCTAAATTATATCGCGATGAACTCTTAGAAACTCTCGCTGATTTTGATGACAAGCTCGCTGAAGATTATCTTAGCGGCAATGAAATCTCAGTAGAAACAATGGAACAGGTTATTCGTAAGGCCACAATAAAAGACGGATTTATTCCCGTACTTTGTGGAAGTGCGTTTAAGAATAAAGGTGTTCAACCACTTTTAGATGCTGTCATAAAATTCCTTCCTTCTCCTTTAGATAAAGGTGAAGTGCAAGGTCATGATGCCAAAAATCCTGAAGTTATAATGACTAGAAAGCCTGATGAAACGGAACTTTTTAGTGGGCTGGCCTTTAAAATTTCATCTGACCCATTCGTTGGACAAATCACTTATTTAAGAATTTACTCCGGAGAGCTCACTGCGGGTACTCAAGTATATAATCCACATGCTGGAAAAAAAGAACGTATAAATAAAATTCTTCAGATGCATGCAAACAAGCGGACAGAGCTTGAATCTGCATCGGCTGGAGATATTATCGCCGTTTCAGGCCTTAAGTTTACAACGACTGGTCAAACTTTATGTGCCGAACATAAGCCAATAATTTTTGATTTGATGGATTTTCCTGAAACAGTAATTTCAATCGCAATTGAGCCAAAAACTACTGCGGACGAAGAGAAACTTCAAAAGACTTTGGATTATTTAAAAATTGAAGATCCTTCATTTAATTACAGAACTAATAAAGAAACCGGGCAACTTCTCATTTTCGGAATGGGAGAATTGCATTTAGACATCATTACTGATCGACTTGAGCGTGAATTCAAAGTTGGAGTAAACAAAGGTAATCCACAAGTTGCTTACCGTGAATCAATAAGCGGTCAAGGCACAGCTTCAAATACTTTCAGACGTGAAGTTGCAGGCAAAGGCCAATTTGGTCAGGCAACCATCACTGTTGAGCCAATTGAAAATAACTTAGAAATCAAAGTTGAATTTAAGAAAAAAGAGAAATCAATTCCAGAAGAAATCTATGAAGCTGTTAAACGCGGCATTCAAGATGCAGCTCCCGGTGGTGCCATGGCCGGCCATGCCTTAATTGGCGTAAAGGTCACAGTCGATTCTCTGGAATATATTGACACTGAAGCTAATGATGTCGCCTATACAATTGCCGCTTCTATGGCCTTTAAGGAAGCTTGTCAGAAGGCTGGATTGGTTTTGATGGAGCCTATGATGGCCTTGGAAGTAACAACTCCTAGTGACTATGCTGGTGACGTTATCGCCGATGTAAACGCTAAACGCGGTCGCATCCTTGGTATCGATCCAAAACATAATAAAGATGTTCTCAAAGCAGAAGTTCCGCTTTCGGAAATGTTCGGTTATAGCACCCAACTTCGCTCTAAAACGCAAGGCCGGGCCAGCTTCACTTTAACTTTTAAACAATACGAACCATTAACCCATAATCAAGCAAAAGAAATTCTACAGAAACGCGGAATTTACATTTAGAGGAGTAGACAGATGGCTAAGGAAAAATTCGATCGTAGTAAGCCGCATGTAAACATCGGTACTATCGGTCACGTCGATCACGGTAAAACAACACTTACTGCTGCAATCACAATGACCATGTGTAAACTTCATGGTGGATCAGCTAAGTCATATGCTGATAT
>CAMDQH010000125.1 GCA_945905815.1 Bacteriovorax stolpii
CCTTCAGTTCTAACCTGTTCAACATAAACTGACTTCATGAATGTGTCACAGCTCTGTTTAACAGGAGCAGGAAGCTTCAAGAAACCGATAGCAACTCCACCCAAATTTAAGAGTGAACGAAGTTGTTTAATCTGATTAGGCTTAGCGTAGTTATAAGCAAGAGAAGGCTTAGAAGAGAACATAAACGCTTTGTGATTAAGGTGAAAAATCTTACGAACACCTTCGTTAGTCACAGAAGCAAAAGCGAAATTCAATTTCTTGATTTCTGAAAATTCACGAGTTGAAAAAGGATCTTTCCAACCATTGATTGTAATGTTACCTGCACGAACCATTGTGAAAAACTTATTCATACCATAGTTTGCCCAATTAACATTTGCATTATTTGATTCCATGAAATTAGTCGCTTCAATGCGGTATTCATAAATTGAAGAAACAGCACGATCAACTTCTAACTTAGTCATACCAAGCTTCGTTTCTTTTACTGTTTCAAAATAATGAAGAAGCATGTTGTGAGCAAAGTGACGCTGCTCAAGCATCATGTCGTGAACGCGAACGATAACGAAACTAGCAATGTTAAGAACTGGAATGTTTGAAAAACGTTTCTGAGCTTGCTCAAGCGCCCAAACAACTACTTTATGAGTAACTGCTTTTTTGTAGAAAAAACGAGAATCATTAAGATTCGCTACAACAGTTGGATCTAAGAAAAGCATAGCTTCGTTAAGACGGGCCTGAAATTCTGCCCAGAAGTCAGCTTTGTCGAGTTCAGTGAAAGAAGCTTCAACATCAATGTTAGCGATGTTAAGAATTGAATCTCTGAAATTTTGAGCGTCTCGAGAACCTTCTTCAAAATTTAAGGCATAAGGGTTCATACCAAGCTCGATCATCATGTCATCAAGTTCAGTCGCAGTCATGTTCTTCAAAGCAGCTTGCTGGCCAAGAAGATCATTTTTAAGCTGTTCAATAAACGGCTTAATGGTAAAAAAACGAGTCGCACGCTTAAGTTTGATAACAGTGATTTCACCTTGGTCATTTTTGACAAGATTAAATCGGTTATTGAAACCTTCGATTGAATTCTCCTGAGAGAAAGCACTAAAACTAAATAGTGCGATCAAAGAGATCAGTGTTAAACGAAACATGAATCCTCCTAATGTATGGTAAAAACCTTCCAAGTTGGTTTTCTGATAATGATTAATGGTAGCCAAGGAGCACAGTCCTAGGCATCTGTTAAATTCTTACAGGTAAGTTGCTGATATTTGGACTACTTCACTCGGGGATTACTACGGGATTCAACTTTGATGTGGCGATGATTTTTTTCACGACGAAACCAAGATTTAAAACTTCGAATTTCATTCAGCGTATAAGGATGAGTTCTTTTAAGCTCGTTGAAAATAGTCGACGAAAGTACTCCTCTGTTAAAGGAGGCATCATCAACATAATCTTTTCCCGTATGTCCCCAATTGATGCCTATCACTTGGCCTTTCTCATCAATCAAAGGTGCACCAGATGACCCGCCAAGAGTAGGCACATAGTGGTGAAACTCCCCTCCTGAAATAATGAGTCCTTGCCCGCGTGAAGCTTGTAGACCAAGACCGGCCGCGTTTCCAATATGAAGAAGTGGAGCATGCTGTCCCGCCTGAACTCGACGTGCCATACGTAGTGTTCTGACTTCTGCCCCCATGAAAAATCCATTGGCCATTTTTTTCATTTGAACCACACAAAAGTCATGAGCTGAACTGCAGTAGCGAACTTTTTCGCATGCGACTTTTTCATCTTTATGATTTAAAAGGATAGAAAACTCGCCGCATTTCCATTTTTTTTCTTTAGGTCTAATACCCATAATATGACGATTAGTAAGAACCAAGTCGCGTCCAACCAAAAATGCAGTACCCACGGTATTTCCTTTTCCGGAACGGGCCTGAAAAATCGATTGTCCCAAAAGTTGCTCTTCTTCAAAATCTTCCTGATCCATATCAAGTGAAAACCCATCGGGATAAACTTTTGAACCAGCATGAATCCCTTGAGTGATCTCAATCACTGGCCCAGACACACGAACTGAGCCTTCAGCGTCGTTGTATTCAAAACCTTTAAAAACATAATGAAGCCCAGAAAGAGATCTTGAAGGAATAACGTTCCACGCACTGGCGAGACCACGAAATCCTTCGCGCCGTTCACCTAGGGAGAATGAAAAGGCGAAAATGAAAAGAATTAAGAGTTGGAAGTAGGGCCGCTTCATATATCTATTATAACACATCAATAAAGTGTTAAGAGGCCGGGCATATTTTCCTGACTAATTGGCCTGAAACGATTGAATTTAGTAGGTAAAGCTTACACTGCTCGAAAGAGTAAACACAAAATGCCCTATACTTTTTGGCATTATGATTAAAACAATATTTTCACTATTTTTAGCGACTCTCTCTCTATCGGCTTCTGCCTATTACCACTACCCGGAAGATAGGCAATACACCTCGGCAGACCAAGGCTATGCCCAGTATGGTGCCCCTTCTCTCTATAAAACTGGAAAGTATGCCCTGACTTTTGATGATGGCCCTCACCCAGTTTACACTGCAAAAATTCTCGATTCCCTGAAGGCAAATAATATCAAGGCAACATTTTTTATCATCACCACAAACGTAACTGAAGCAACCTTCCCTCTTGTTAAGCGAATGCTGGATGAAGGACATATCGTTGCCTCTCACGGAAGAAATCACGACAATTCAAACAACATCACAAAGGACGTTTGGAAATCTCGGGTCAAGCAATCATTTGTGGAGCTAGCGGCCCTATACAAAAGATCCGGATACACCATTGACAAATTTTTCTACCGCTTTCCGTATGCGGCCTACGGCCAAAGAAAGGATCATCATCACATAAATACGCTCAAAGAAATCTCTCAGGAACTTACCGGGGATAACTGTATCCAATTTGCTTTTTGGGATATTGATTCAAGTGATTGGGTTCCTGGAATGACTGGAGCCGAAGTGGCCGCTAACTTTAAAGCCTCAAACGAAGGTGGAAAATACATCACGTATAAAACGATAAGAAATTCTGCCGGAAGGCCGACCCAGATTAAATTAAGAAAAGACATCACGGAACCTACTTCAGGTGGGGTGATCCTTGAGCATGACATCCAATTAAGTTCTGTTAATGGCCTTCCCTTAATCCTCGATTATGCCGCAAACAATAATCTCGACATCGTAAGATTGGACGAGGTAGATGAGTTTAGAGTCACAAAAACATGTCGGATGAAATAATGAAATATATATCCGTCCTCATTTTTCTAAGTCTTAATGTCTACGCAGATCATGATGCCGTCTACGGAGATGATAATCGCATGGACGTGTATGCTGTTAGTAATCCCCTTTTCGTCAATCTTGCCAAATCAACTGCGGCACTGATTGAGAAAACTAAAATTAAAAATCTCGGATTAGAAAGTTTGATCAGCAGTAAGTCGCTTGGAGATATGTACAATCTATGTCCAGAAGAACGATTTCGCCATCAACCAACTGCGGCCAACTGTTCCGGAACATTAGTTGCCCCAGATGTTATTATGACGGCCGCTCACTGTTATGACTTAGCGAAACAGATCTGCAAAGAATTTGTATGGGTATTTGATTATAAAGTTTCAAAAGAAAACCAGGCCTCGGTAACGGTTTCCAATGATAATATATATGAGTGCGGTGAAGTTATTTTAAAAGAAATGAATCTTGATTCAGGAATCGATCATGCGCTAATTAAATTAAAGCGGCCCGTTGCTGATCGTGCATTTGCCAAACTTCGAAAGAATGGTGAATTGTCAGTCAATGATTCACTTGTTCTTATTGGCCACCCAAGTGGGCTTCCAACAAAAATTGCAGGGGATGCTTTTGTTCTAAAAGTCTTAAAAAATTCATTTATTAGCAATGTTGATGCCTTTTCGGTAAATTCCGGGTCCGGAGTTTTTAACGGGCGAACTGGGGAAGTTGAAGGAATTCTTTCCAGTGGTCAATTAGATTATAATGGCACGGGAAACTGTAGTTCGATAAAAACCTATCAAATGGAAGCGGGTAACGAAACAATCGTAAAAACAGAATATGTCAGAAAATTCCTTGATACTTAC
>CAMDQH010000126.1 GCA_945905815.1 Bacteriovorax stolpii
TCCATCGAAAATCCCTAGGAGTAGAGCGTAAAAATGAGATAAAAAAAATAACTCACGAAACGTTATTTGTATAGTGAACAATTAATCCTTAAGATAACGATTTCGTCTTGCCCAATATAGGCCTTTCAAGCATAGTTAAACGTCTAAAAAGTAAATTTAAAAAGTGGGGCCTTATATTATGGAAAGCTTGATCGTTATCAGCAAAGTTAAAAAATTCATTAAGGAAAAGGGAGATATCAACACTTCAGCAGGATTTTTCGAACCTCTGAATCAAGATATATTAAAAGCTTGTCGTGACGCTGTAGCCCACGCTCAAAAATTAGGCCGTAAAACTGTCATGGGCAAGGATTTCAACTTCTTCATTGAAAACCCAACTATCGGTGAAGCGTTAGTTGTTGCGTCAAAAGTTAAGAAAATGATTAAAGATGAGGCAGGTCTTTCAACATCGGCTCAGGCAATAGATCAGCTCACAATTAGAATTCAAACTATTTGTATTCAAGCGATTGAGAACTCTAAGGCGGACAAGAGAAAAACAGTGATGGATCGTGATTTTTCGGCACCAACAACAATAGCTTAATTAATATTTGAATCTTAGGTCCCATGCAACCAGCACTGGACCTGAGATTTGAATTTTCTTAGCGGGGCCCAAACAAGAGAAGTCCTGTCGTCAGATCTATGTCTCTCGTATCTACTCGATCAATTTGAAGATAATCCATTACAACTTCTGCTAACATCGCGTTCGTGACCCGATTTGATGCATATACACCCGCCAACTGACCATCCGTTAGATTGGCCGAATCAACAATAAGCTCTCTAAGTTCTTTAAGGGTATAAAAAGTATTCTTGGTCTCGTGGTATGAATTAATCATGTCTAAAATACTTTTACTGTGAACTCCTCCGATCCCATAGACTGTAATACCTTCAGGCAAATCAGGAGCGGCCCGAAGATACTCTTCAGTTGATTTTTTAAATCCGTTTTTTACTTTAGTAAGATTCGACTGCTTAATTGGATTAGGAGTTAATCTCTTTTTCAAAATTTGAATCGCTAACGTTTTATAATATTGTGAACCATGTCC
This sequence comes from Bacteriovorax stolpii, assembly GCA_945905815.1. GTDB lineage: Bacteria > Bdellovibrionota > Bacteriovoracia > Bacteriovoracales > Bacteriovoracaceae > Peredibacter. Next base: position 1,077 of record CAMDQH010000126.1, read on the forward strand.
GCCCAGGATGTAACGTGTTTTACCACCAACACGTATCGTAATTTGAGAAGAGTTTCCTCCAATGTCCCAAAGTACTAACTCACCAGGAAGTGTGCCCTCAACGGCTTGAAGTGATTTTAATCCAATCTGTGCTTCTTCAAGTACTGAAAGTAAACGAGGATATGTCCCTGAAATATTTTGTATCTTATCAAATAAAAGATCAGCATTCGTGACTTCTCTAAAAATGCCAGTTGCTACAACATCGGGATTAATTACTTTAAATTTTTCAAAAATTAGTTTTATTTCCTGGAAAGCGAGCAGTGTTTTATCTTTTGCTTCATGCGAAAGTGCATGTGTACCATCATGTTCTAAAAAAACAGATTTATCTTGTTCAATAGGCCAGTTCTGCTTGAAAATTTCATTCACTATCTTTTTTTGACAGATATCAACATTGGCCATCAGTAGCTTAATTCGATTTGAACCAATTTCAACAACGGTCTTATTTTTAAAACAATGTTCCAAACCTGTTTTTTTAGATGTGCTACAAGAAAAAACAAGGAACAAAATTGGCAATACCAAGATTTTCATTTAAACATCCTCAATTTAATAAAAACTAATTATATCAAATCATATCGAAACGCTGAAATTTTGCCACTGATAAGAATGGGTCTCTAATCGTTGACTAATGAACTCTAATTTGAAGGAGGCGGACGTGAAGTCGTTAACTGAGTTTCAAAGTAACGCGAAAGCCTAACAAAAGGTAGACCAATCAGAAAATAGACTAAGGCAGTAAGTATGCCCAGTCCTAGGTAATCAAAATACGTGGAGGCCAGTTGACCGTAAATTGTAGTGAGCTCAACCATGCTGATAACTGACACGAGGGATGAGTCTTTCAACAGAGCGATAAAATCATTCGTCACTGGTGGGATCACGACACGAATTGCCTGAGGTAAAATAATATGTCGTAAAGACTGAAACCAATTCATTCCCAAGGCCTGAGAAGCATCCATCTGAGATTTTGGCACAGACAAAATACCTGCACGATAATTTTCTGCTTCGCAGGCCCCATAATTTAATCCAAGACCAAGCACGGCCGCTACAAATGGATCAAAACTAATTCCCACGTGAGGAAGTCCGTAGAAAATTAAATATAACTGTATTAAAAGAGGAGTTCCTCGAAAGACCTCAACATAAGAAACAGAAAGCCACCTCAACGGACGGGGACCATAGAGACGAGAAAGTGCCGCGGCCATACCCAAAAACATAGCAAGAAGCATCGAGATGACCGAAAGCTCAAGGGTCATGACTGCGCCCTTGGCAAGTAAAGGCAAAAAAGAAAGGTAGTTTTTAAGTTTTTCTGCGAGGGTGCGCTTTCCCCATGCTGTCTCTAAGTATTTTTCATAAGCAACAGGTCTAGTCAAAGATACAGGACTCTGGCCCCAGACTTTGGCAGTTGTCGTATTCCACAAATTCCAGCGCTCAAGAACTTTCTGAATACTGCCATCACGGATTAATTTGTCGAGAGCATTGCTTATACGGGAATCAAATTCAGGATTTCCAAAACGGGAAACAATACCATATTCCATATAACCAATCGGCCCACCAACCAGCTTCAGGTCTGCATTCGGTTTGGCATAATAAAGAGCAATGGGTTCATCAAGCAAAACAGCATCAACGCGACCGAGGACTAGATCACCATAACAAAGAACTTCTTCATCATAACCGATAGTGGTAATTGGAAACGGTTGTTGATTGAGTATTTTTTGTGCCAGTGAGGCATCAAGCGTGCCAACTCTTTTGCCTTTTAAGTCATGAAGTGACGAAATATCGGTATTGGATTTTTTAACTGCCAAGGCCTCTGCAGTGTAATAATACGGCTGACTGAAATGCACAACTTGGGCGCGATCGGCTGTAATCTCCACACCATTTACGACAATGTCATAATCACCGCGAATAAGCCCTTCGATTAGGCCATCCCAACTATTTTGAACAAACTCGACTTCCATTCCCAATTCTTTGGCAAGTAAGTCTACGATCTCGGCTTCAAAGCCAACAACTTTATCCGGATCTTCGGGAGATTTATAAGAGTAAGGGGCCCCGCTTTCAATGTCCGCACCCCAACGAAGTTTCTTCTTTTCTACAGCGTGAGTAAAAGTGGTCATGATTAATAAATTTACGATGAGAAGTAATTTAATCATAGAAAATGCCTTAGAAAGCTTTTTGTCCGATCATCTTGCGGATTACCGAATATCTGATCTGGTGGACCCATTTCAACAATCGATCCATGTTCTATGAACACAATTTTATCCGCAACATCACGGGCAAAACGCATCTCATGGGTCACCACAATCTGGGTCATCCCTTCTAGATCAAGATCCTTCATGACAAGCAGTACTTCATTAACAAGCGCAGGATCCAAAGAACTAGTTGGCTCATCATAGAGTAAAACACGAGGAGACATGGCCAGGGCCCTCGCGATTGCGGCCCGCTGTTGCTGTCCACCCGAGAGCTGGTCAGGATAATGATAAGCCTTGTCAGCTAGACCAACTTTGGCCAGCAATTCTTTCGCCCTAATCTCAGATTCTCTTTTATCAATATTGCTTACGACCATTGGAGCTTTGATAATATTTTCTAAGATCGTCAAATGTGGAAACAAATTGAAACTCTGAAAAACCATTCCCACTTTTTGTCGAATAGCGAGCGAGCGACGTTGAAATTCTTTAAGACCAATTTCTGATGGACTGCTTAGAATCGTATCAAATATCTGTGCCTTGCCACTATCAATTGTTTCAAGCCCATTAATGCACCTAAGAAAAGTAGACTTTCCACAACCAGAAGGCCCGATCAGGGCAATAAGATCACCCTCAGCAACATCTAATGACATACCATCTAAAACTAGACGGTTATGGAAAGACTTTTTAACATTATCAATTTTAACAATCACTTTTGTTCCGTT
>CAMDQH010000127.1 GCA_945905815.1 Bacteriovorax stolpii
TAGTGGCGTAGCTACTGAATAAGAATAAAACCTCTCCTCATAAAGGGGTTTTATGAAATTCTGTTCGCTAATTGTCCTATTTTTTTTCTCAGTTGCTTGTTCGAGCATACAAATTCCCCGTTCTAAAAAAGTCCAGGATCTGGATAGTTCCAATCAACTTAAGAGAACTTGCTTAAACCTTCTTTCCCCCACATATCAATAAGTTAAGCACTAAATTGCAAATTACCACTTTAAAGTGGTAAAATAGGAAGGAGTTATGCCGATGAGTGGTTAGGACATGCTTAAATTGTTCGAAAAACATGGGTGGCACAAAGTAAGGCAAAAGGGCTCACACATCATATTGGTAAAAACAGGGGAACTCCCAGAGACTATTCCAATGCATAGAGAACTAAAAAAAGGTCTCGAGCAAAAACTACTGAAGCGCTTAAAGGGTAAAAAATGAACTACCATTTTAAAATACATAAAGAAAAAACAGGATTCTGGGCCGAGTGTCTTGAAATACCAGGGTGTCTGACTCAAGGAGATAGCATGAATGAACTTCAAGCGAACATGCAAGAAGCTCTTTCATTAATACTAGATGAACCAGAAGATTCAAAGATTATTTTCCCGCTTCCTAATTCTAAATTTAAAAGAATAAAGTCAGTCAAAGAAATATCAGTAGAGCCCAATATTGCCTTCGCCTTTTTACTGAGACGTTCCCGTCTTCAAAAAGGACTCACTCAAGTTCAAATGAAAGAAAAGTTGCATTATAAAAGCCTTTTTTCGTATCAAAAGTTAGAGATGTCAAAATATGCAAATCCTACATTGAAAAGCCTAAAACGTATCAAAGACGCACTTCCTGACTTTCCATTCCAACTTCTTCTTTAGTATAATTAACCATGCTCCAAAAACTCCGTAATCACGTCTACCTAGCGCTGATTTTTCTTATTCTGAGCCTTCTCCAGCAATATGCCTTTTATGCTCTTAAAGGGTTTCCAATTATTTGGCTGTCTGTGGGGAAATGCCTTACACTTTTTATATTTTTCATTATCTTCACGCTTGTAAAAGGGCCCAAAACCCGTTTTTTCATTTTAAGCTTTTTCCTTATCCTCAACTTCTTTCAGATGGCCCATCTGTCCTATTTCGGAACCCAGCTTCTACCCAACGAAATTTTTCTTCTTTTCACTGAAATGCACGAAGTCGCAGGGTTACTAAACGAAGAGCTCCATCATGTCTTTATTCCTCTTCTGTTTACGATTGTTCCATTATCCATTGGATTTTACTTTATCCGCCGTTTTAAAACACATTATTCCTTTAGAGCTGTTCCTATCTTATTAGTTCTCTATTTTATTTATAATCCTGTTCGTACTTACGTCACAAATAATACTTGGGGACGCCAACCATCGACACGTGAGCTCGCGGGAATGAACGTCTATCTCTCTTTCTCCTACTTCATGGGGAGAATTCTTCCTTACAAGATGCAATCTAGGCGCTACTCACTTGAACAGAATGAAGCAGTTAATTTAAAGCTCACAAAAACGAACAGACAAGAGTGGGATAATATCATTGTCGTTCTGGGCGAGAGTCTCTCTCCTCATCAAATGAGTCTCTACGGGTATGATCGGCCTACCACTCCTTTTCTAAATGAACTTAAGCAAGCACCCAATTTTTTTCATACCATTGGACTCTCCGGTGGAGTTTCGACCGATATCAGCGTGGCTTTTTTTCTGAATCTTGGTTACGGAGAATCAGGAGGGATTAAGGCGGCCAAAGGTGAGCATTGCATTTTTAGATCGGCAAAAAAAATCGGCTACTCGACTCATTTTCTCTCGACTCAATCGAGTGAACAACTTCGCTATATTGCTCCCTATTTGTGTTCAGCTTACTTAGATGATTACCGAAGTCTCGAAGCTATTTCTCCATTAACCGAAAATCCAAATGCGGCAAGGGATAGAGATCTACTTCCAAAACTTTCCGAATTACTTAAGACCAGCAGTAAAAACTTTATCATGCTCCACCAGCGTGGCTCCCACGGTCCCATAAAACTTCGCTCCACTATTGAGTCAATCAAGTTTGTATCTAAGAACGTAGATCACAGAATTAACGATTATGATAATTCAGTTGTTGAATTCGATTTGTTTTGGAAAGAATTGAATCATATTCTTGAAAAACAAAAATCTAAAACCCTCGTTATTTATCTCTCAGACCACGGCGAATCAAATGGACAGGAAGGCAAATGGGGGCACGGATTTCTTGCTCGTAGCTCCTTTGAAGTACCTATCCTTATTCAATCTTTTCATAAGAATCTCCCTGTAAGAACGAAGGAACTCTTTCGTTACTTACCTCATTACAATCTTGCCCTCTACACAACTCAAGCTCTAGGCTGGGAAACAAATCAAAGTCCATTTACGATCATGAAGGACTACGTAATTTTTGGTAATGACATTGATGGATTTGCCGGGAAGGCAAACGTTTCGTTTGGAGTACTGGAAAATTACGAGTTTAAAACTATTCCTTAGTCACTTCTAGTATTTCAAAATGATCTTCCACAAATTTAAACCGAACATTGAATCCGGCAACGGAAACTCCAAAAGATTCTGTTTGGTCTATACTCGGTCGAGGATCCAGGCCAATTACTTTCTCGATTAATACTTTGGTCGCTTGATTTATTTCAGTCTCAACCTTCCACTTCACCGATTTGAATTCTGGCCGATGCTGAAAAGGACCTGAATGCGCCTGGGGATAGGCATCTGCGTAACCAATATAAGGCTTGATATCAAAAATGGGTGTACCAGACACCAAGTCAACGCCTTCAACAATTAAGGTAATTTTATCATGCCCATAATCTATACTTTTAAATTTCACTACGGAGAGCCCTAAGTGATTAGGTCGATGGGGCGATCTAGTTGCAAAGACTCCCCACTTTTCCTTCCCAGAAAACCTTGGAGGGCGAACCAGGGCCTTATAACCTTCTTGGATAACTTCGTGAAAAGAAAAAATGAGCCAGAGATGGGAGAAGCCGTCGATTCCTCGAAAGGCTTCCATGAAAAAATCATTTTTAGGAAACTCCATTATGCCCAGAGCTTCAGAAATCAACATCGGCTGGCGAGGGACTCCGAACTTCTCCTTAAATGGAGTTTCGATTAAGCAAATTGGAGTATGTTCAAACAATTTCAACATTTTTATGATCATTAAGTAATTCAAGAACATCAACATGAATTTTTACTTTTTTCGTTCCACGCACATGTACTTTTTTACCATGTGGAGCTGAGGCAATTGCCTTATCAACTTGTGGTTTATGAAAAAAGCCTACGTTATTGGTGAACTCAAGAACTGACTTGTCACTTTCGTGAGAAATTGTAAATGGTTGTCTATTTAGTTTATTAAGCTCAAACATGACTGCAACAACAATCCCTACAAAAATTCCTTTCAATAAATCAGTCGCTAGAATTGCAAGTATGGTTGTGCAAAAAATAAATAATTGATCAGAGCCACGCTTGTTCATTTGGAGAAAGTGCATGGGTTTACAAAGTTTGTAGCCTACCAGTAATAACACACAAGCAAGACTTGCGAGAGGAATGAGGTTTAAAATATTAGGGATGAGTGCCACACATGTGATCAACCATACACCATGCAAAATAGCTGACAGTTTAGTTTTATTTCCAGATTCGATATTGGCCGAAGTTCTAACGATAACTGCAGTGATAGGAAGTCCACCAACCAGACCTGAAACAGCATTGCCAACTCCTTGAGCTAATAACTCACGATCTTTTGAAGTCACTCTTTTATCTGGGTCAATTTTATCGGCAGCATCAACACACAAAAGAGTTTCTAACGAAGCAACTATTGCTATTGTGAGAGCTATTTGAATCACTGGTCCATCAAAGATATGTGAAAAGTCTGGAAGCCTTACCATGGCAAATATTTCACTTAATCCGCCATGAAATGGCATCTGAACGAGGTACTCTGAACCTAAAGCAAG
>CAMDQH010000128.1 GCA_945905815.1 Bacteriovorax stolpii
TCGGCCGGCGAAGTTCTTAACCAAATAGAATGTGTAGTTCATCTTGCCGCAATTTATGAGCTTGATGTTTCTTTTCAGGATGCTTATCTAAAGAATATTATTGGTACTCAGAATGTCTTGAAATTTTTGGGTAAATTGCCTCATTTAAAATATTTTCACTTTTTTAGTACTTATGCTGCCAATCAAGTTCTAAAGGGCAACATATTAGAAGATGATCTGATAAAAGAAAGCTCCGATTTTTTCGATAATTATGCAAAAAGTAAAAACCACGCTGAACATTTAGTAAGAAAAAAAGTTTCGGCCACCTATAAAACAATTATTCATCGCCCGGGGATCGTTGTTGGAAATAGCAAGACAGGACAAAGAGATAACAATAATGGCCCCTACTATTTTTTTGATTTTATTCAGAATTTGAAAAAGCTTCCACTCCTTAGAGATAAGCTCAAATACCTACCTCTACCCGTTCAAAAAGCATCACTCATGCCAGTCATTCCCGTGGATATATTAGTCGACTGGTGTGCTCATATTATTCTAAAACCAAAAGATAGGGCGCTAAGTGTATATCACCTCATACCCAAAACCCCTATCTCAACCAAGGAATTCCTGGAACAGTCAATGAAGTGTTTAAGTCTACCTCTAGAAATAATATGCGTACCAAAGACTAAGATATTTGCCCCACTGTTCCGATTACTAAGGATACCCAAAGAACTGGTTTTTTACATGGAACAAGAAGCAACCCTTGATAGAACAAATATGAATACAGATTATCCAAATTTAATTGAACCAGATTTTCATACATATCTTCCCATCCTGATTGAAGAGTACAGTCGACATAAAACATGAAAGAGATCATCAAGCTAAGCTTTGGCAGCTCTTGTGATAACTTTGATGATGAAATCGAAATGAATGGCCACAAAATTCATATTCGAGGCATTGGTGTGGACTATGACTTTGATCTTGCTTTAAAGATTGTAAAAAAATACGCCCAAGAATGTGATGCCTTTGCCCTGTCAGGGTTCATTTTAGATATAAAACAACAAAATAAAACTCATGTCCATCACACAGTAAAGGCGATTCGTGAAGCCGCCGGTGATACTCCCGTATTGGATGGGAACATGCTTCGTAAAGCAGCTTTTCCCTGGGCATTGAAAAAGTTTATTGATCAAGAGAAGCATTTCCTATCCAATAAGACGGTTGCGTTTTATACCGGTCTCGTACAATGGAATATACTCCCCTTTTTTCAGGAATATGATTGTAAGTTGGTTTTTGGAGATCTTTTCTTTTCGATGGGTATTCCATTAACCATTGTTGGAATGAAGGGTCTTGATACGTTTCTGAAAATTAATGCCCCTGTTCTAACACGGCTGAGACTTAAGAAAAAAGTAAAAAGAGATTTTAGCTCTATGGAAAGTAAATCCATAGGGATGAAGAACTTTTTAGCGGCCGACATTTTTTTCATCACAGAATCTCAACTAAAATTCACTGAACTAAATGACCTCGCTGGAAAAACTGTTATTATAGACCGCTTGTCTGCAGAGAACGAGCATAAACTCTATAAAGCTAAGGCCAAAAGAGTTCTAACATTGTTCCCCTCTTACGCTAATCTTCCCCAACTAAGTACTTCCATCATTGAAGCGATTCTAAGCATTACGCAATCACGAGGGGCCTTAACTGAGGAAGAGATTTTAAATTATTTGCAATCCTCTGAGATCAAACCCCAGATACAAGAAAATACTTTCTCTGAATCATCTATTGATCACTTTGCTTTTATCATTCATCCCCTTTCAAAAAACCAAATAACCCAAATCCCTGGTTTGAATTTTTTAAGTAACTCCCCTTTACTCGATCTTGCTGAAGCACTTGCCGCAAAAGTACCGGGGCATCATTACTGTAATATAACCGGAATTAAGTCTGAATTTGATGGGAAAGAAGTTGAAGGGCATCTCTACATGATACCTGCCACACCGAAGATGTTGCTCACCACTCCGGTTGATAAAGTCTACGATTCACTCGCACAAATTTGCTCACTCGCCCATAAAAGAGGGGCCAAATTAATAGGTCTTGGTGCTTATACTAAAATTGTTGGCGATGCAGGTGTAACCGTCAATCAGCGTTCACCAATTCCAGTCACGACTGGCAACACCCTTTCGGCAGCCGCGACCCTCTGGGCTGCAAGCTTTGGAATTGAAAAGATGGGTCTCGTCCATAAAAAAAATGGTCGCTATGATGGAACGTGCATGATCATTGGAGCGACAGGTAGTATTGGAAAAATATGTGCAAAAGTTTTAGCGAATCAATGGAAAACAATTGTTGTCGTTGCACCAAGACCCTACAAGGTTTTGGACCTCGTTGCCCTTCTTAAGGAATTTGCTCCAGAAGCCGAGATTATAGGAACAACAAATCCTAACAAATATTCAGCACAAAGTGATCTCATCGTAACTTCAACTTCAGCCCAAGGTGAAAAAGTTATTGAAATTGAACTCATAAAGCCTGGATGTGTCGTCTGTGACGTAAGTCGCCCTTTTGATATTTCACTAGAAGATGCTGCGAAGAGACCGGACATATTAATCATAGCCAGCGGAGAAGTTGAATTGCCGGGCAATGTAAAAATTGACAAGACAATCGGCCTAGAAGGAGAAACTGTTTATGCCTGTTTAGCAGAGACTGCCCTTTTAACAATGGAAGGACTGCTCGAAAGTTTCTCCATGTCTCGAGAACTCTCATATGAGAAAATAATCCAAATTGATCGGCTTTCCCGAAAACATGGAATCAGGCTCTCAAGTATCATGGGACACACCGGAGAAATCAAGGAAAGCGAAATTGAATTGTGTCGTCGGTACGCAATTGAGAATTTAAAAAAATCAACAAACTAGACCACTTAAAGTCTTTTGCTCCTGTATTATTCTGTTATTTTATTATCCTATTCATCCGAAATGTTAGTATGAAAATTCATCATCTTAACTGTGGCTCATTTTGTGCCATTGGGCATCCTATCTTAAATAGGCTGCTTCCCAAATTGGATCAGTTCAATCTTGTCTGTCACTGTCTTCTGATTGAATCAAGCGATGGCCTTATTCTTGTGGATACGGGCCTTGGCCTAAAAGATATTAGTAATCAAGAGAGATTTAAATCCAATTTTATTTTTAATCAGTTTGCCAGACCGAAACTTGATGTCGAAGAAACTGCGTACATGCAGATCATAAGAAAGGGATTTAATCCTAAAGACGTAAGGCATATTATTGCGACTCATTTTGATTCTGACCATATCGGTGGAATTGCAGATTTTCCGGATGCAATTGTACATGTCTTAAAAGATGAATGGGATGCTGCTCATAATCCAGTTTCCCCGAAAGAAAAACTAAGATACTCACCTTCCAGATGGCAAATGAATACATTCTTCGAAACCTATTCAACTCAAGGAGATTCTTGGAATGGACTTGGAAAAGTTCAAAAGCTAAAAGGAATTTCGGAACCGATTTATATGGTGTCTCTACCTGGGCACACACGTGGTCATTCGGGTATTCTGATTGAAGACGGGAAAAATACTTTATTCACTGGAGACTCCTTTCTTTTAGAAGCTCAGCTTTTAAAGAAACCTTATGCCGTTGCCGTTAATCTCTATAACCAACTGACCCATGATAATCCGACAAAGGCCGAAGAAACTTTAAATAAAATAAGAGTCATTCACACGCAGGACCGAGATCTGCTCATCCTTTCTTCGCATGATCCTGTACTGTTTAGGCGTTCTCTTGAGCAAGAGGAGACAGAAAAATGAATGAATCGAACTTGCCACCAGGTCCAAGATC
>CAMDQH010000129.1 GCA_945905815.1 Bacteriovorax stolpii
GAGTGATTTCTTCTGGTGCTAAATCATCAAAAATAATTGATGATATTACCTTCAGCTGTGTGTATCCCTGGATGAACCTGTTTATGTTTCCGGCACTATGGCCCACATTTGCCATTCGTCCTAGTCGTTACAGAAAGTTTTTTCGAGGAGCATAAAATCAAATCTCTTTTTTTTATTCTGATGTTTCTGAGTTTTCAGATTCAAGCTGCAACTGTTTTGTGCTTGGGTGATTCCTTAACTGAAGGCTATCAGCTTGATCGAGAAGATGCTTACCCATTTGTTCTTGAGCAGAAATTGAAGTCCAAATATCCAGATTTAAAAGTTATTAATGGTGGTGTTAGTGGTGCTACGACTGCAAGTGGACTCAAACGCCTTAGCTGGTACGTAAAAGTTAAACCAGACATTCTTGTACTGGCATTGGGGGCCAATGATGGGCTTCGTGGTATGAATCTTAAAGAATCTGAGAAGAACCTCTCTGCTATAATTGAAAAAGCTCAAATGGATAATATCAAAGTGTTACTTGTCGGAATGAAAATGCCTACCAACTATGGTGAGCCATATCGATCTAACTTTCAAAAACTTTTTCCAGCTCTCGCTAAAAAATATAAGCTTCCATTGGTTCCTTTTTTACTCGAAGGAGTAGGGGGAAATCCTAAACTCAATATTGCCGACGGTATTCACCCTAATCCTGAAGGTCATAAGGTCATGGCACAAACTGTTCAAAAAGTTCTGGAAACGCTCCTATGATAAATTTAGTTAATGTCAGAAAAAGTTACGGCAATGGGCCTGCTCATGTGGAAGTTTTAAAAGGGATTAACCTTGAAATTAATTCTGGTGAAACGGTCGCCCTGGTTGGAAAATCTGGTTCAGGTAAATCCACACTGCTATCACTCATGGCCGGTCTTGATCATGTTGATTCAGGGGAAATTTGGATTCAAAATAAATGTATAAATAAACTCTCGGAAAAAGAACTTACCTTGTTTCGGGCGAAGAATATGGGAATTGTCTTTCAACAGTTCCATTTAGTTTCAACTTTAAGTGCCTTTGAGAATGTTATTTTACCACTCAATATTTTAAAGGATACCGGAGCAAGTGAAATCGCAAAAAAACTAATTGATCAGGTCGGTTTAACTCCTCGCTCACACCATTTGCCTTCTGAATTAAGTGGTGGTGAAAGTCAGCGTGTGGCAATTGCCCGTGCTCTTTCAACTCGTCCAGGTCTTTTGTTTGCCGATGAACCAAGTGGGAATTTAGATGAAGAAACTGGTGCTCGAGTGATGGACCTGTTATTTAAAATGGTTAATGAAACAGGGACAACATTAGTGCTTGTGACCCATGATTTGGATTTAGCGAAAAGATGTTCGCGAGTTATTCATCTGGAGCATGGGAGCTTGGTGTGATATTTAAACTCTTTTTAATCAAAGAGATTAAAAAGTTCCCTTTTTTCTTCCTGCTGCTCATTTTTACTTTATTGCTGGGTACTTTGGGTCTTACCGGTATCAGTGTCGTATCCGACCAAGTTAAGGGGAAGCTTGAGGCCAACGCCCGTGATCTTTTGACTTCAGATTTGGTAGTAAGTGCTAGACGTGATTTATTAGATGTTGAGAAAAAATCCTTAGATAATGTTTTTGGATCTATACCTCATAAGACCTATAAGTTGATTGATATCTATTCTATGGTTCGCCATGAAAAATCCTTTCAAACAAGATTGACTGAAATTAGATCTGTCGAAGAAGGTTTTCCATTCTACGGGAAAGTGACTCTCAAAGAAGGGGGATTTAAAGCCGATGGACTTTATATTTCAAAAGATTTGGCAGAAATTTGGGGCATCGCGGTTGGAGATAATCTAAAGATCGGCGAGAAAGTTTTTGCAGTTAAAGGCATTGTTCTGAGTGATAGTTCGCAAGGACTTAGGGGCTTTTCACTTGCCCCTAGAATTTATCTGCCGCTCAAAGATGTTGAACAAACAGGACTTTTAAAACCTGGATCTACTGGAAGCTACGCCAGGCATTTTCTCATTCCTCGATATTTGCCAGAGGATTTCGAAATACTACGTAATAAACTGCTTTCGGTCTTACCCGATTCCGCAATTAAAGTTACCTTGCCTCAGGAGAGTAGTGAGCAAAGCGGAAGAGTGATGGGCTACCTGACTGACTTCATGTCACTTGCTGCCTTGATCGGATTACTTCTTTCGCAGGTAGGGATTTTTTATCTTTACCAGTCTCATTTAGTCGCAAGACTGAAAGATTTCTGTTTATTCAATTTGATGGGGTTGAATAAAAGGCATCTGATCCTAGGGCTTACTCTTCAAATTACTGTAGTTCTCATTATCGTCTTTATTCTCCAAGCAGTTCTCATCGTTCCTGCTTACAAATTAATCGCTCCCATGCTTTCAAACACACTTGGCGTAGACCTTAGTCCTGAAGTGAATTTAAAATCTATTTTTTCTCAGCTGCCTTTTCTTTATGGGCTAACATTAGCGATCTTAATTCCACTCCTTTTTGGATTGATGCGAACTTCCATGGGCGTGCAACTTAAAGCGGCCAAGATTTCGATGGGACGTTTTCGTTTTTATGATTTTCTTCCTTTCATTATTTTACTTTGGGCATTTGCCGCATATTTAAGTCATTCTGTTAAAATCGGCAGTATCTTCTTTTTTGCTCTCGTTTTGGTTTTTGTCCTCTCAACTTGCTTAATTAAATTAATTCAATGGGGTCTTCGAAAATATGCTATCCGTAAGAGTTTGCTCTTCCCAAATATCGAAACAGGTGTAGCGATTCGTAACATTGTTCATTCGGGCCACAAGCTCACCTTAAGTTTTCTTTCGCTGGCAATGGGGGCCACTTTAATTTCCCTGATCCTTCAACTTGATAGCTTGATTCAAAAAGAATTTACGCTCGATGAAAAAAAACCGAGCCTTTTTATTTTTGATATCCAAGAAGAACAAATGGACTCGTTAAATAAGTTCGCTCTTGATAAGGGTGTTAAACTTGAAGGAATCACCCCAATGATCCGGGCCCGATTGGATAAGGTGAATGGTAAATCTTTCACGAGGGTCGAAGATAATGGCACTCTTCGAACAAGAGAAGAGGAAGTTGAAGCGCGCATGAAAAATCGCGGAATTAATCTGACTTACCGAAAAGATTTGAGTCCCTCAGAAACACTGGTTGACGGAGAACCCTTTCCAAATGGTACCCCAACTAATGATCGACCAGCTTTTGTTTCTATTGAAAAAAGATATGCTCAAAGACTGAATTTAAAAATTGGTGACAGGATTACTTTCGACATTCAGGGTGTGGAGGTTGAAGGGATCATCAGGAATTTTAGAGAAGTTAAATGGACCAGTTTCTATCCGAACTTTTTTGTCAATGTTGAGCCTGGATTTATTGATGATGCTCCTAAAACATTTCTCGCTGTTTTACCCCAAGGTAAAAAAGACATTAAAAGGTATTTTCAACGAGATGCCGTAGGTCAGTTTCCTAATATCTCCTTTGTTGATGTGGAAGAGCTCATTGGTAAGCTTGCTGGTCTGTTCGATAAAGCACGACAGGCGATTGCTATGATCTCATGGCTTAGTCTAGGTATTGGCCTTGTTATTCTTTATGGGCTTTCCCATGATCAGGTTTATCGGCGCTATTACGACTTGGCACTCATGAAGACCTTGGGTTTTTCACCGGCTTCCCTTAGAAAGCATCTTTTAATTGAGTTTGGTTTCTTGTTTCTTTTCGCTATGAGTGT
>CAMDQH010000130.1 GCA_945905815.1 Bacteriovorax stolpii
CCCCCCTTTTTTATGTGTTGATCTCCAATGAAAACTCGAAACCAATAGGTTTAAGGTGAACTACTTATTATCTTTCCCCATTTAAAAGCAATTCCCTGATCGGCTAGGCCGGAGGCTTTTCCGTTTCGGCTTCCATTTTTTAGGAGGGGATCCTACCTTTCTATGTTGTGAGAATTGGTTCCCCTCCGGTATGGACTCAGTCCATTAGAAACCCTGCTTTGTATGTGTTGGAACTATGGCCTCCGGTATTCGCGTTGCCCTCTCATTTAGATCCCGATCCCTGAGGACTCAAAACCAAGAGATTGAAGGCGGACGGTGATCTTGTTTTCGTGGGATCGCAAAACCAAGAAGTTCAAGGCGAATTATTTTTCAGGAAGGAGCATGCAAATAAGTATGTGACTGACTTAAAAATAATTAAACGCAGAAATTCGTAGTTTTTCCGATGCCGTTGGGAGCTTATGAATAGTAAGTGGCCGAGGAAGGACTCTTCAACGACGAAGGTCGCAGATTTTCGAAGCTCGATATGTGATGATATAATCACTGATCATCGCTCAAACTAACGAAGCAATAAATTTTTTAGTTTTTTTAAGAAAAAAATCCTCACTCCAAAGATTTAAAGTCAATTTTTTATCTGGTTTTAGAAACCGCTCAACATCTTTTTTTACTTCATTCCAATCATGTGATTTTATTTTTTTCTCTAATTCTTTTCCAAGCCATTCGGCTGTAATCTTTGTATTTAGTCCTTTCCATGGGCCAAGTTGATTTATGGCCGCTTGAAACATTTCAAGATTAAGTTTTGTTCCTTTGCTTATGTACCACAAATAATCATACCAATCTCTTCCTTTAATATAATTTCGGCATAGCAAAGCATGGCACTTTCCTGCTAACAATGAAGGCATATCATGCGTAGAAATCATAAACTCTGTCGGAAAGTCTAAGTAGTTGGCCTCATTAATAGCTCCCTTTGGTGGATTAATATCAACTTCAACTTTAATTTGAATTTTCCTTTTTAGATCCAATGAATTTTCAAAGTTTAGTAATTTTTTGATACTATCATCTTTTAAAAATCTGCTTCTAACATTACTATCCGCTTTATCTTCACCTGAGATCTCTATTTGATAACCGTAAACATTCATCATCTTAATTGTTTTTTCAATATAAGGAGTTAAATCAAAATCACTATTAGGTTTTTTTAATACAAAATCGAGGTCTTCTGAAAATCTGTCTAGCCCATGAATAATACGAAGACATGTACCACCATGGAAAGTTGCCTTCTCAAAGAATCCCGATTCCTGAAGACCATAGAGAGCGACTTCTTGTGTAATTTCTTTAATTGCATTTTCTTCATCTTCTTTCGTTTCGCATTTATAAGATTCTAACTTATCTTGTATTACATCTTTCATTTTAAATTCCTTACCAGCATTTGGTAAAAGTGAAAAACATTTTTTTTCTTATAGGATTTAGCAAGATTTTCTATTTCAGAAACTGAGTACTGCGAAACTTCTTTTAGAAGGACACTCTCTTCGATTCTTAAATCGTTGGTTAATTCCACCATTGAGTTATAGTTTTTACGACGAATATAAATGAGATCAAAAAGTGCTTTGAGGCCGGTTGCAATTAAAATTCCATTATCCTCTTTTTTGTTTACAACCCCCATGAAAAACGATTCACAAGGAATATAATCATATGAAAAATTCCCAAGTTGATTGGTAAATGTTTTATTTTTTCTCTGGAAGCAGGCAGAAGTTATTGAGTAAACGGCCTCAGGAATAAGTGCATGGTATGACAAAGCAGATTCAAATGAAATGTAGCTTGGGCCATACAATTTATTGGCAATTAAGAACTTTGAGATAGAACCTCGACGAAGTTTTTGGGAAAATAAATATAGTCCTCTTTTTAATTTCAACAAATCTTTAGACTTGAGGGACCGAGTGACGCCATTATGGATCGCTGCATCTGTCATCGAAGAATGGAGGGTTTTTAAGTCCTGTTGGCCAAAAACATCTCGCTTGATTTCATCTCTTAATTTCAAGGCAAAATTCATAATTGGTCCAATTACTATCATTATTCGATATATACCAGTAAACATTAACATATTATTGTACCAGAAACAATCATTTACTGATAGTTTGTGGCGCAATAGTGTCTTTTGCGTGTTTTCGAATAGTTATATGATTCCTAAAGCAGGACAGCGTTGTCAACGTACAGCTCGAATTAACGCTACATTTGTATCATCAGAAACAATAGGACCCCAACTAACTATAGCTCTCTCCATTGATTTGATTTCCAGATAATTTTCTTTAGAGTCAATCCTTTTGCTTTTTCAGTTCTAACAGAGAGATTTAATATTGGTGTCGGGTACGAGTGGCCCCATTCAGCGATGATTCAATTTGAGTACGGCCTGATTGAAAAGCATTGGGAAGCCATCAGGATCGAGTATTCCCAATAAAGTTCAATGACTTAAGCTGATTGGACATTTTTTTTTTCTACTGCGGGCCTTGGTCTTTTAAAATCCAGAGTATGAAAAATCTCCTTTATGCTTTGGTTCTCATTAATTCTCTAGCCTTCGCTCAAGAGGAAACTCGGACAATGGACATCGACCTGACGAGTTTTTGCAAAGATGAGTCCGAGCTGAGTCATGAGGTCATTATCAATAAAGAAAAAGAGCGAACGTGCCAGCAGATAAGAGCGCTTGAAGGAAAAGATATAGCTCCTATTGTTCTAGACAAAAAAGATGAACACGGAAATAGCTGGAAGATCAGATTTAACTTTGGTTTTTCGCGAACTGATTACGCTCCAACCCATCTTAATATAAAAAGTGGAGTTATAAACATCGTCGTTAAAGATGTAGAGATGCATGAGCGAACCTCAAATAGCTACTACAACCCTGCTAACTGGACTGAACTTCAGAATGCAGCCCAGTGGATTGATGAGCCCACCAACACTTTCACATTTTCACTCGAAAAAAATAAAAACACTTTCTACCTCTCCGTTTTTCATCCGAAATATCTTAAGAGTGTTGTTTATTCGACTAAAGAAGTGAATGGAGCCCCCGTATACACTGTGAGTCCGATTGGTGAGAGTGATAATTTTTCGCAAACGATTCCTGAAGGCAACAACATGCTTTATTTGGGGAATACTCATTACAACATGATTTGGCAGGTCGGTTATGGAAGACAGTTCGTTATTTTTGATACTAAAAAAGCAGGGAAACTCAGTTACACTGTTAAAGGGGATGTTGGGATTAATACGGGTAAGGCCCGCTCAGTCCATATTATTCCCGGAGTTGCTTGGAATGATTACTATGACGACCACAAAGTTCAAGGAATAAATGCCTCAATTGGGCACCGCTTAGAATACCAAAGAGGCAGAGTTTCTCTATTCATAGATCAAAAGACTATATATTCAAAAATGCACCATGGTTTTTATGATGGGACTGTTGACTATAACCTGAGGGCCACACCAACAACATTTGGAATTGGTATTGATGTTTTCACCAAAAAGAAAAAATAAAAGGTCACGTTCTGATCTGAGCCCCTTAAAGTAGACAGTTTAAAAAACAAGAAGGATAGGCGGGATTAACGCTACATAACTATACATCAAAAACACTAAGACTCCCCCCTCTAGGAAATAAGGTCGGCCAAAAGCCCCCTATGTCAGGATAGATGTCGCCTCTTAGTATTTTAGTCAATAAGACTATTTGACC
>CAMDQH010000131.1 GCA_945905815.1 Bacteriovorax stolpii
TCTAGACTCTCAAGGACATCACCCATGCTTTCTAACAAAATGGCATCTTCTGGCCTTTCAAATTCTAAATGGGAATTGCAAAGGACCTTAAGTGAAAACAGACCTTCTTTAATTTTATTATAGCGGTCCTCTGCTAACTGCGTATCCTCCAAAAAATAATTTTCATTTGACTCAAAACTTTCTTTTTCATTCATAGAACTTCTCCCTGATGAAATTTATCTATTTTTGAATATATAAGATTAAGCTGATCTAGCAGATGGAGAATTATGGACATACCTTCTTCATTGACTCCAAAATCATCTTTTAGCTCACAAATTAAGCAGATTCGTGCAAGATCCTCATCATCCATTTTCATTGTTTTTTCATCTGCAGGGTGGATCCAGTCCTCTTCAATGAAATGAATAATAACTTCTTTATTTACGCCGCAAAGATCACAGGCCTCCTCAAACTTAACAATTTTCATCACGGCATCCTTGGGTTGTACTCAAATCTGCTTTTTAGGTTTTCAACAGCGGTCTTTAGGTCGGGATCAATGTCTTTTGGAATAACCACTTTTAAAACAACAATTTCATTTCCCCGACTCTCTCCCGCACCTATCCCCCTACCCTTAATTCGAAGTTTAGAACCAGTTGAAACTCCTGGAGGAATCTTCATTAGAATCTCCCCTTCAAGAGTTGGAACCTTAATTTCACCACCCGTAATGGCCTCGATAAAACTAATTGGAACCTCAACTTCAAGGTCTCTGCCAGACCTTTTAAATCCAGGAAGCGGCTTGACCTCAATTTCAATGTAAACATCTCCAACACTCCCGCTACCTATTCCTAGGCCACCAAGACCTTTAAAACGAAGTTTTTTGCCTGAATCAATTCCAGCAGGGATTGTAACCTCAAGGGTTTTCCCATTGGGTAGTATGATATTTTGTTTACCACCAAGCGCCGCATCTCGAAATTCAACTTCCATTTTATAATTAAGATCCTCGCCGGCGAAATTAAAATCGTGATCTTCTTTTTTGTCTCGTCTGCCATGACCAAAAAGGTTTTCAAAAAAATCGGAACCACCAAAGTTTTCGCCAAATGAATGGGCGTATCTTGCCCCATCTCTTTGCGTTTGATGAAATGCCCCTTTGCGAAGACCCTGTTTTTTTGTGAATTCATCATACTGTTTTTGCTGCTGTTCATCCGTTTCACCCCTATCAAATTTCGCCTTATTTTCAGCACTACCAATAAGATCAAAAGAGTGTGAGATCTCCTTAAAACTTTTTTCTGCATCTTTGTTTCCGGGATTTAAATCAGGGTGATATTTTTTTGCGAGTTTACGATAGCTTTTTTTTATCTCTTCAATGGATGATGTTTTAGAAACGCCAAGAACTTTATAAGGATCCGTCATAATGGCACTCCTCGATATTCAAAATGATAATACTGGCATTTCGAATAAACTATGCGCATACGGCTTAACGCTTCTAGCATATTGCTTATTCAAATAGACAAATATAGTATCCATTTCATGCATACCAAACCACTTCTCCGGGGGTCATTTTCATCAAGCCGCATTTGGAATGCCACCTGTTGCTTGTGGCGCTAAGTTAATGCGACAGGAAGTGCTTGCTGCATCTTCGGCCTGTACGCCCACCGGGCAGTTACTTTGTCCACTGCCTCCATTATCTTTGTTACAGGAAACAAAAATGAGACGGATTTTTTAATCATAATACCTTCCATGGTTTTGCTACAAACATCATCCTGATGAACGCAGAAGAATCCTTACACAAAGTATTTCGGTGTTCAAAGTGGGCAAATTTTTTGAATGTTAAACGATTGTGGAAGCTAAGAACTAAAAAGTGCGATCCAATTAAAGATTATTTTAAAGAGTGAAATGGTCAATGCAACTGAGGCTATAAAGATAGTGAGGAGAACAAAAGCGACAAATCCAAGGATTAATCGAGATTTAACTGTTACAGCACGAGGATTTGTGAACTGTTGTTCAATAATCTCTATGTTTTTTGTATTACTCTTCCAAATAAAATCGAAAACATTTCCAACTCCAGGAATCACATCGACAAGATTTTCGATCAGTATATTTAAACCCATACGTACAATAGTTGACGGAGCACACCCCAAAATGACGGCTTGAAAAAGAATATAGAGTGAAATACCAGTTGTGACCAAGTCACCAAGAACAGGAATGAGTCCAATAATGCCATCAAGACCAAATTTAAAGCCAAACGGGCCAGTAAATTTAGAATCCATAAGGATACTGAGTTTTTTAAGATGATGAAGCTGTTGACTCTCTTGCATTGGTAAATAATAACCTAGATTTATGAAGTAATCAAATCTCAGTTTTTATAAAACTCTATCGCCTCTTTTACAAGGAGAGCTAGATGAGGCCGAACCCTGATCATTGTAAGTCGGCAAGATGCTTCAAGAAGTTGACAAGATTCATGACTAATCAACAAGAGTCGTTTGTTTTGAGAATCCCATTTAATATCTTCGTCCGAATTAATAGGAATGGTAATATCAGGAATACCATCTTTAAACCTATGGGTAATAAGCCTGATGTCTCTTTGGGCTTCTATTGCTTCCTGTGAAATAACCTTTTCATCTCTGAGCTTTGCATGACGAATGTCAAACAACTGCTGAAGTTCATTTTCTAGAGATCTTAATTTTTCAGACATTGTTAGCTCCTATTTAAACAGTAAGTTTTTATTCATGTTTAAGTCCTCAGTTTTAGTATGTATCCTTGATTTCGAATCAGGACAATTTCTAATGCCTCTCCTGAAAAAGATTTCATTTTCTTACTGAGTTTACTTACATAATAAAAGCTCGTCATGGTAGGAATATTGTCTTCATCTTCAATAAGCTTTTTAATAGTCTTAGGGTCTACAATATTGCCGGCTTTCTTAGCAAGCAATACGAGTATTCTCATTTCCATCTTTCCAAGCTGCATAATCTTATCTTTAATGCTGACAAGGTGTTTCCTTAGATCGATTTTTAATTCCCCATAACAAACAATCTCATCAGATTGAGTATTCATTTTCAAAAGGCTATTTATTTTAACTTTCAATTCTCGAAACTTGAAAGGCTTTAGTATAAAATCATAATTATCAATTGAAAGATCCTTAAGCATAAATGCATCAAAGTCCCCTTCGCCAATCATTAAAACCGGAAGATTTAAGCTTAGCTGTCTAAGGGATTTATAAAATACGAGTCCAGTATTCTCGCTCAACCTATAATCAATCATCACAAAATTAAACTTAACTTGATCTAAAAGGTTCCATGCCTCCTCTGAGCGACCAGCTGTATGAACAGTGAAACCA
Source organism: Bacteriovorax stolpii (assembly GCA_945905815.1). Taxonomy (GTDB): domain Bacteria; phylum Bdellovibrionota; class Bacteriovoracia; order Bacteriovoracales; family Bacteriovoracaceae; genus Peredibacter. Next base: position 3,311 of record CAMDQH010000131.1, read on the forward strand.
CTATATATTAATGTCAGATCTACTAACTTCTTTAAAGAAAAATCATTTGTGAGAAGAAGTACCTTTGTCATTTTCATTACCCCTTGGTAGTTTTTTTTAGAGCTAGGCTAATTTGTCACACATTCTAATTTTGTTAAACCCAGGAATAAAAGTCCGAACTAGAGACTCCATACTTGCTTAACATTTAATGAGATTAAGTAGAGAACAAAGTCAGGTACTTTTGCGAAACTTTATAACCAAGATTGTCAGAACCTAGGATTGCTTCATCATTAATGAGACAATTTGTTCATGGAGGTAGTCTATGTCACATAAAAAAATTGCTATCGCTTTACCAATGGAAGAAAAATTGCTCAATCCCTTACACCAATGGGGCTCGCGGTTTGACTG
>CAMDQH010000132.1 GCA_945905815.1 Bacteriovorax stolpii
GATGCATAAAGCGCCGGAGTCACAGTTGCTGACTGAATAACCGGCTTTGGGTTTTCGTTAATCACAAGTTGAAAATTATGTGAGTCTACAATTTTATTACTAGTATCTTTTACTTTCACTGAAATGATATGAATCCCAACTTGTGTTGCCAAGAACGTTGGTGCAAAAGAATAAGACGTCTCTGTATTGGGAGTAATTGGAACGGGCACTCCGTTAAAAATGCGCTCCCATTCTACTGTATATGTCTGGGCATACGGATTATCGATAACAACACTAAAAGTCATCGCAGTTGTATCGTTCTTATATTTTGTAAGTGAAGTTGTTGGTAAGAAAGAATCAATGTTAATAAATGAGCTTGGCCCGTTGACTACAGGTACACATGTCCTGAGTGCAGCACTGAATGCTTCGTTGGAACTACACTCTGTCTGCTTGGTTTGAGGCACACAGGCCGCAAATAAGAGGAGTGATATTAATAGAGCAATAGATTTGAAACCAACCATAGTTTCTTTCCTTTTAATTCTGTCTCAACCTTTATCGGACTTTTTTGTGAAATTCCTTAGGCTTGAAGCAGATTCAGAATTATGGGTTGACTCTATTGTCTTTGATGGGCGATTAAAAGGGTCGGGTTTTAATGTAATTCTTTACAAAAACGATGATTTACAAAGAAAGCGCGCAAGGGCAAAATTTTAAGAGCTAGGCATTATTGACCATATTTGTTGGCATCCTTAAAACTAGGAAGGGCGAAATGTTCTCATTTTTAAAACCGAATCTAACCACTCAAAAAGCTCAAGGCAAAGTCATTGCTTTGATGAATCAGAAGGGTGGCGTCGGTAAAACGACGATGGCCTTTAACCTCGCACATGCTTTTGCTCATCAGGGTAAAAAAGTTCTTTGCCTCGATATGGACCCGCAGGGCAATTTCACGTCTCTCTTTAATGTCGAAATTCCAGAGAAACATATGCATCACTTATTGATTAATTCTGTGAAAGAATTAAAGGCCCTTCATACATCTGTTTTGATTTCTGACCTTATTATGAAAACTGAACAAGAAGAAGGAGTTCATATTGATCTTCTTCCAGCTGGTCAGGAACTTTCTGGCTTTGAGCTAACAGTTGCAGGCATCAATGCTCCAAGACAATTAATCTTAAAGAAGTTCATTGAGAAATATGAACTGCGTTCACAGTATGACGTGATTGTGATTGATGGTCCTCCTACGCTTGGGCTCTTAGTCGTCAATATTCTTTGTGCCGCTGATGGTGTGCTTTATCCATTTGTACCGGATCGTTTTTCTGAGCAAGGGTTAAAAAATATTCTGCAAGTGGTATCTGACATCGCTGAAATGGAAATCACTTCAACTCCAAAAAATCTAGGTTATATTCCCAACCTTTTTGATGTCCGCCGTAAACAGGCCGGTTCAGACCTTGCCCATATCAAGGAAACTTTAGGCGAGGCGTTTGTGTACGAAGCCTTCACAAATAAGGTACAGTTCGGCAAGTCTTTGGCCCAAAGGAAGTCTGTATTTCAATACAAGTCTAATGAGTACAAAGATCTTCAACGTCAGTTTACAGTGATGACTGAAACTGTCCAAAAGGAGCTTCTGTCATGAAAAATAAGAATCCACTTTATGTAGTGAAGGGAAAGGATGTTCAAGAAGCAAAAGATCTTTTTGACTTGGTCATAAAGAAACTTAATCTTGAGCCAGTTGTTCAATTTATTCAGACGATGCTTAAAATGATTTTAGAAAACATTAAAAACTATCCGACTTTCATTGCCATGAAGAATCTTCTGGATGAGCTCGTAGTAAGATATTTTGGACTAGTTAAGAAGTTTGGATTGGCCTAGTAGCTTCTACGCTTCGGAGCTGCTGCTCGAGTTTTAACATTATCTTCCATATCATTTCCAAAATACTTCTGTTCGAGGCTTTGAGTTTCTATAGGCCGAGCACTCTCTTGAGTGGGGTTCGCTTTAGCCGTCAGAACCTTCACATCATTGGCCGATTCTTCCAGAAATTGTAGCTCTTGGTTTAATATAATCGCCTCTTCAGTAGAGTCCTGTGCCCATAGAGAAGGGGTAATAAGTAGGGTAAGAAGAAGAATTTTATTCATCATGGTGTGTCTCCTGTGATAAAGGATACTCAATTTTTGGCCATTACCACAAGCTAGTTTGAAAAAAATGACTGATCTTCTCTTACAAAACTATGATTTTAACCTACCCCAGGAGCTAATTGCTTCTCGTCCAGTGGCCGACAGGCATTCGTCTAGGCTTTTGGTCTACGACGAGGCGAAAGACCAGGTGATTCATTCTCATTTTCATAACTTAGGGGATTTTCTTCCGGCCGATTCGACTTTGGTTTTTAACCGATCAAGGGTGTTTCCTTGTCGTCTGATAGGGCACAAGCCAAGTGGTGGGGAAGCAGAGGTTTTTGTCTTGTCGCTTTTAAGTGAGCAAGGCCTGTATCCGGCGATGCTTAGGGCGGCGGGGAAACGAAAAGTAGGGGATGAGTTTCATTTTGATGGGTTAATTGCAAAACTTGAAGTTGTTAAGGGTGATGGAACATTTTTTATTTCTTTTAATTGTTCTCATGATGACTTGATAGAAAAACTTGAACAAATTGGGAAAATTCCAATTCCACCCTATATTCGAGGTGGCGAGAGTGATGAACTGGATAAGAAAACCTATCAAACAGTTTACGCTCAAGAAAAAGGGTCGGTCGCTGCTCCGACTGCAGGGCTACATTTCTCAAATGAACTTCTAGAAAAATTAAAAGAACAGGGCCACAAACTTGCCAGTGTCACTTTACATGTGGGTGCAGGAACTTTTGCGCCCGTGAAATCAGAAAATATTCTTGATCACAAAATGCATGAAGAATATTTCAGTATTGATCAGGAAAATCTTAAAGTTATTCAGGATGCAAAATTTAGAATAGCGGTTGGAACGACCAGCTTGAGGACGCTAGAGAGTTCATGGAAGGACGGCAATGTGCAATTTGATCCAAGCGCGGGTCTCAAAGGAACGTCCATCTTTCTTCATCCAGGCAAGACGGCGAAATCTATCGATGCTCTCGTTACTAATTTTCATCTACCGAAATCTTCTTTAATTATGCTGGTGAGTTCATTGATTGGAAGAGAGAAAGTCTTGGAGCTCTATGAGCTTGCGATAAGGGAAAGATATAGATTTTTCTCCTATGGGGATGGGATGTTGATTCTGAGGAAAAAGTCCGAATTATCTATTTAAATTTTATGTCGAAAGTATATAAACTGCTGTTCCATGATTGGAAGATGCTGCCATTACTTTTGAATGCATCAAATGTTCCAATAGAAACATGCAGAACTTCTTCAATTTCAGGACTTTTGTCGTAATAGTTTCTATATCTATTGTAGACATCGACAACTTGAAGAAATGTTTCATCAGATTGCGGTTCAATAAAAATGTAACTTTCAATCTCCTGTGGCTTCTCTGGATTTACGAGGTAGGCATTGATGGCATGATAAAACCCATGCTCCGTATTTGACAAAGAAACATAATAAACTGGCAGCTTTTCGCTATCAGCAAGCCTTGAAATTATTGTGCCCCATTCAGTTGACATCGCAACAAGATCAAAGGCATCCATGTTTATTACCAAAGAACTATTTTGAAGAAAAAACTGGGAAGCAAAATTATGACAATAATATTTACCTGTAAT
>CAMDQH010000133.1 GCA_945905815.1 Bacteriovorax stolpii
TTGCCAGTAGCGGTTACACTTTTAATAGTGGGAGTGGGACAGCTAAAAGTCCATATTATATTTGCACTCCACAGCAATTTCTTAACATTTCAGCGGTGAAGTTTAGTTCGACTTTAAGCATACTAGATGCTGATTTTTTTGAGTTCCCTTTTATGGGAAGTCATTTTATTTTAGGGGCCAATATAAAATTTAAAGATTCAGATACTGAATTTTTTACCTTGGGGCACTTACGAGCATCAATTTATAGGTCAACTCTATTATCTAAAAATCAAAAAGAATTCTATTTAAACTATGATGATTCGCATGTAAGTAACTTTGTTGCTTCGCTAGCATCATCAAGACATGAATTTTTTGGAGTTTTAAATGGTAATGGCTATACTTTAGAAATGACTGATTATGCTCCTTCTCAGTCCCGTCTCTTTGGAGTAGTAGCGCTTCTTGGTAATGGTGCAGTCATTAAAAATTTAAATATTAAGGACTTCAATATCTATACTCGAGGCGGAGTTAATGGTGGTCTACTTTTTGGATCTCTTGTTGAGTCATATCCTATACAAGCTCAATGGACACCAAAAGCTAGAGGAACTAAAGAAACAATTATTAGTGACATTACAATCATCGACAGCTCAATACATGATGCGGTTGCAAATATAGGCGGACTTGGTGGTGCCGCAAGAATCTATGATGACCAAAAACTAACAGTCAGTAATATTAATTTTAAAAATGTGAGTATCTATGGAGGTTTGTGGACAAAGTATCTTCCTCTGCATGGCGATGATACTGTAGAAGTTAAAGTTAATCAGTTTCACAATGCTGGAGGATTATTCGGCTCTGTGGCAGTAGAAGGCGGTGAATTTAAGCTTGATAGATTCACTGTGCAAGCGTCGACTGTTGAATTGAAAGATGTATACACGCAAGTAGGCAGAGAAACTAGTACAGGAGATGTTGAATACATTTCTAATGCAGAAATAACAAATCCTCTAACTTACGATATGAACTTCATCTATGACTTAACAGCAGCATTAGCAGTCCAATACAATTCAAAAGATGCAGTTTGGGGAGTATCAAATGTAATTGGAAGCTTAACTTCTATATCAGACAGTGCAATAGTAAAAATTAGTAACGGACAAGTGATAGATTCTAAAGCATATTTTCACGAAATGGGGAAGGCTGCAGGAAACTTGATTGGTAGCTTGTCAATGCTTGCAGGGAAAGTGGACTTTCTTAATCTGAAATTAAGTGGCAACATTCTTGAATTCAGCCAGTCTGATTCTTCTCAGGGATCTTGGGGAATAGGAATGCTTGCAGGTGTGAGTACTTTTGCCGGCTCTGGCGGAAAATATACTTTTGATAATATTGCGATCAATGGGCAGATATCTTCTTCTAAGGGAAGCTTCTCAAGCAGTATCGGAAATATGTTTGGTTGGGCCGGTTCTCGAGATGAAGCAATGCTCGCTGATAACTTAGTATCATTAAATAATATATATCTTAATGGTATTGCTTCTTTTGCTGGTAGCGATTTAACTTCAATAGGCGGCTTAGCAGGAAGTATGTTTGGATTAGGTGATTCAGGTGATTCAGATGATTCAGATCAAAGTGAAGGTAAAAACCTTATTTCATTTAAGAATATCTACAGTAAGGCCAAGATTGTAACGACTGGTTATGGCGAACATCATATAGCGGGTTTGGTCGGGTTTTTATCAGTGGGTGATTATACAATGGATAACATTGTAGTGGATGCAGATCTGCAAGTGTATAACAGTTCTAATTTTTACAAAGAATATGGAATTAATGAAATTATCGGAGTAAACTTGGCCACACCTATTGTTAAAACAAGTTATGTTAAGTCTTCAAGAATAGATTTAGAAAGTGGTATGGTAGACGAAGATAATGATTTCTCCACATATGATGCTGCAGCAATTGCTGCACTAAAATCAGAACTCTTATCAAGTAAATTATGGAGTTTTGATAGTAATGGTATTCCGGTACTGGCCGCATATTCTTTAAAAAGTATTTATTAGTAATTGGTTTACATAAATTAAAAAAGTCTCTCCCATCAGTTGTGGGGGAGACTTTTTTTAATATTTACCATCACAAATAGTGCTCCATTCGACCAGAACATTTCTAGTATTATAATAATGTTCGTAACCCCCAATTAATAGAGAATGTTCAATAAATCTGGCAAAAACAATGAATTACTTGATAAAAGTACGAGTTCCGTTAGAATTAAAAGTAAGTAGTAATCATGGGGCTTTATGAAACGATGCACACTTTTGGGAATTCTTATCCTGACTTGGTCTTTTTCCGCGCTTGCGGAAAAGATTGAATTATTTCCTCCCATTCCCGAAGCGACGGCATACGAAGTTAAATTTTTTTCTCCAGAAACAAATAAGTCTTATATCTATAAATCGCGTAGTACCGAGTTTGAAACGAATAAAATTAGCTCTGGAAATTATATCATGCAGGCCCGTTATAAAAATGCCAATGAAAAGTGGTCAGCCTGGACTAATAATGCCAACTTAAAGATTAGGAAAAGTAATAAAACCACAGTTACTGCCGAGAATGTCGTAGACAAGCTTCCGTTCGGTGTCTCTCTAGGTACTGATTCCCTCCATACTTCCACCGCTAGTGAAGGCGAAATTTTAAGTACTATTGAAAGTGTCATGCGCTTCAGAGGGTTTATTGAAAAGCGTAGTTATAAATTTGCATTCAACTACGGTTTCAGTAGTAACCTTACTCGCTTCGACTCATCGTTACTTAAGAAGATTTATCCTAACACTTCAGTAGGTGTTAACTATTGGATGATGAATTTCAAGGCAGGCAAGGTTATCGCAGACTATTCTCAGCTGTTTGCTGAGGGAGATTATGCATACCACTTTTATGAAAGGTGGCATGCGCGCGTGACTGGTGGAGTAGGAATGTCTTTAAATTATTACATCCGTCCAGAAATTACATATTCAGTTCCCTTTCAAAAGGAGCTGATAGGATCAGTCTCATTGACTTATGAAAAATCGAGAGTTGACCAGTCTGGCTTTTTATTTAAGGCGTCAGGGGCAGGGATACTACTTAACCTAAACTATTTTCTTGAAATTTAAAGTAACCACAATTGATACACAGTCTAAAAGAACATTTACGACTAAGGATGATCGGTTTACAGAATTTAACAATTAGTAAAAAATATTTTCAAATGTCTCAAATTTCAGGGTTTATTTATCTATTATTTTTGTTATCATTCTTAATATGAATAAAAGAAAAAAAATCCTCATTTACCCAAAGTTTCAGATACCTTTAATCGTTATAAATATTGTTGTTTTTTTCTCTGTAACAGCTCTTCAACTTATTTTTTCTCACAAAGCCTTCTCCAATTTCAAAGAGCTGGGCGAAACTGCTGGTTTTGATGCTAGTCATCCTTATTTTGCGTTTATTGAGCGTTATGAAGCAGAGTTCATGCAATATGCGCTTATTGGTGCCGGCGTTGGCTTTATTGGCTTCATCACGGCGAATCTTATTTTATCCCACAAGATTTCTGGCCCCATTTGTCGTCTTAAATATTATTTCTCAGGGTTGGAAAAAAATAAAAAACCAAGTCTTGCTTTCAGAAAAAATGATTTCTTTTCAGAATTACCGGAAGTCATTAATTCGGCAATAGA
>CAMDQH010000134.1 GCA_945905815.1 Bacteriovorax stolpii
AGTCATTACATTAGAAAAACTTGTTGATAGTCTTAAGGACGAAGCACTCGTTATTGTTTGTCTAATTGCGATTCTCCCTTTCATGCAACCAATTCCTCTTCCAGGTCTCTCAACCATTCTTGGGTTCGTGGCATTCATGCAGGGACTTAGTTTAATGTTTCTAAAAAAACCCATGCTTACCAAAAGAATGAAAGAAATCAATATCACTCATGAAAGGTTCGAACAGATTTACAAAGCGGCTGAGAAGTTCACTCAGATTGCTGAAAAAATTTCGGTCTTTAATCATCCTTGGACAAATTCGAGAGCAAGTCATGTCATCTGTGGTTTATCGATTGTTCTTTCATCTGCATTCTTGTCACTGCCACTACCTATTCCAATGTCGAATTTTGTGCCAGCGCTAAGTATTGCTTTGATTTGCTTAGGACTACTTGAGGAAGATCTCTTCCTAGTGATTATCGGATTGAGTATAACTTTTGCAGTTTTTTGGATGGGGCTTTTCTCATATCATTTAATTGCAGAAAAATTCCCCATCTTCTTCTAAGATTCTTACGGCTTAACTTCATCTAACGAACAACCAGTATTCCCAGTTAAAGAGATTGATTCTTCTTTAATTTCTACAATTTCTTTGGCCTTCTTATCACAATCAGCTTCTTTTTTTTCTTCAGCTTTAATTGCAACAATATCTTTATTTACTGGAAGAGTTTTACTACTAGAAGTAGTTCCGGCGTTACAGCTCACACTCAGGGCCAAAAGAGAGACGACTAAAATAAATTTCATAACTAATCCTTGCTATAATTGAGAGCTTTTCTCATAATAATAAATCGATACCACGTTCTTGGAAGAATACTTATCAAACGAACAAACGATGCCATGATAAATGGAAACGCATAAATCATTTTCTTTTTTTCAATCGCTCGAGCAATTTTAACAGCAGCTTTTGGCGCCTTCATAATAAATGGCATCGTATGGTTATTGCTGTCGGTGAGAGGCGTCTCCACAAAGCCCGGACAAATAGTAGTGACAGCAATATTAAATTGCTTTAGGTCCAAATGAAGAGACTCCGCATATTTTTGAACTGCTGCTTTAGTTGCACTGTAGGCCGAAACTCCAGGCAAGCCGTTATATCCAGCAATGGAAGAAATCGCGACTAATTGCCCTTTTCCAACTGGGATCATGACATCCAAAGCTGCTTCAAATGAGTACATCACACCTAAAAGATTAATATTAACCATCTTGTAGCTATATTCAAAATCCGGTATTTTCGTTTTAAACTTGTATCCAATTCCTGCATTGGCAATCAATAGATCAAGACCAATACTTTTAGAAAAGTCAGTAACAGCAGCCTTTAAATTAATCCTGTCTGAAACATCTACGCTGTAAAAAGAGATGTTATCCCGATTAGTAGTAAAACTATCTTCAAACTTCTGGCGGTCACGACCACACACCCCTACTTTCCACCCTCGTGAAAGGTAAAGCTTGGCCAGCTCCATCCCGATACCGGTGGTTCCACCGGTAATAAAAACAGCTCTCATGAATCTCCTTTAAGCCTGAAAATCATAGCACAAACATGAGATTGAAACTACAAATGCCGCACGACGAAATACGCTTTTCTAGGGATTTGGTACTTGACGAGGGCACACAGTGTCTTTATATTTGGTACTCAAATTTACTCCGCGGGGGAGTAGTTAAGCTGGTTATAACGTCTGCCTGTCACGCAGAAGGCCGGGGGTTCGAGTCCCCTCTCTCCCGCCACTTTCAAACCTACATAGATATCTGGCCTTACACGAGTTTTTCGAAAATTCTTAGTACATTTTGGTGATTTTAGGTGCTGCAAAGTCTAGCCGAAATAACTAATACTCATAGCTGCCACTAGAGATTTAGAATGAAATTAAAATAAAACGTGAGTTAGATATTGCATCATAAAAAAAGAGCACCTCGAAAGGTGCTCATAAATTATTTAATTTAAAATTCATTTTATTTCAGCAAGCTAGTTCTCATCAGGAAGGCAAGGATCTCCATGGGTCAATCTAGGCATACTTAACGGTGCCAAACATGAACCATCTTTAAGACACATTTCCCAAGCTCCATAAGTTACCTTCAAACGAGGATCATCTACTTCGCAAGTATGGGAAGCAACATATACGAAATTCATTTCATTCACGTTGATGTATTTAATCTTCGATATATGAACTCCAGCACGTGCAACCTCGGGATACTTTTGAATGACTTCTTCGATCTGAGTTTTGGTAGTCGCTTTGATCATTCTTTCACTTTCTAATTTCCAAAGATTCTCGAAGGCATAAGATGCCAAAGAACTTAGCGCTAATAATCCAACAAGGAACTTCTTCATATTACATACCCTTATGTTTAATATTTTAAATCCATAATTTGAACTTGTTTACTTCACCTTCATTAACAAGAAAACAGAATCATGAATAGCTGTGAATATATATAGGAATAAAGACATTCTTGTATGATGGCAGGTGCGAATTTAACCTTTGATTTGGCCCGCCACTATTTGCTTTTGAGGTCACAATTTGTGACCTCAAAGAATTCAGAGTTGTAAGTTGGAGCGTAAAGTCCTCAAAAAACTGCTTTTGCCTCCATTAACCAGTTGGGATTTGAAATTGTATTCGACGAAATTAATCATTAGATTTCGATGCTTTATTCATTGTTTTGATATCCCAATTTGGGATATCAAAGTTTTTGTTTACTTCAACCCAACCTTCTTTCTGTCTCCAGGCAATCTAGGAGCGACCATTTCCTCATAATTATCAAGCCGCTCAAAAACAACTTTGAACATTTGGTTTGTCCCTTGCTCCAGCTTTGTGACTCGTTCAGTGAGATCTTTTTCCAGCATTAGAAAACTTCGAAGTCTGGTGAAAATTCTCATAATGGAGACGTTGATCAAAATTGCTTTCTCACTATTTAAAACACTAGAAAGCATCGCTACGCCATTTTCAGTGAAAACATAGGGCATATAACGCCGACCTCCCTTTCCTTTCTTTGAGATCACAATTTGTGATCTCAAAGAATCATGCTCATTCTCAGTAAGTTGAAACATAAAATCATTTGGAAATCGTGATAAATTCCTCTGAACGCTTTGATTTAAAACCCTCGTCTCAACCCCATAAAGTTCTGCTAAATCGCTATCAAACATGACTTTCTGTTCTCTGATCACGTAAATCATCTTTTCAATTATCTGTTCTTTTACATGTGACATCTAGCGCTCCTGATTAATCTTGCAGTGATATCAAGCGTGATCTTCGTGGGACAATTACAAACAAATAGATCTGATGTGATTTTTCAATTTTGATCACTTAACTTAAAGAGAAGAATACTCAAGGCATGATTAGAATTTGAGGGGTAAACAAAAATACTCGCTACACAACTCAGATTTGAGTTGTGTAGGTAACTAACTGAAATTAATACATATTCTAAAGAGTGTAGAAGGTTCGACCGGGCCCTCTCCCGCCACTTTCAAACCGACATAGATATCAAGCAACTTTCTTTTTAGGCTGGACAGCTGTTGCAAATACTTCCAAATATTCTGGGTCAAAATGACCGATATCATCTCTCATCATCTGCAAAGCTTGGGCAGTAGTAAAAACAGTTTCTCGATACGCAGATTTTGAAACAAAA
>CAMDQH010000135.1 GCA_945905815.1 Bacteriovorax stolpii
CTTTTGGGTGCATGTGGCGCCAAAAAAACTTCCTTTATAATGGGTCAAACCACACGAGCTGATGTGGTGGCCGAAAAAGGAGATCCGCTTTCGGAAGAAGTCATTCCGGTCAAAGATGGCTCAATCATGAAATATAGTAATGATGAAAAAATCCAACTCAAAGGTGAGGTTGTCACAAACCGATTTACCAATCCGAGTGGTGACGAAAAACTTGTGATGTGGTGGAAACATAAATTTAAATCTTGTGGATATTTAAAATCAACTACCTTGGCATCTGATCCAAAGGCACATACGCCGAAAGAAATTGAGATGGCGTGTCCTGAGGAAGGGCTATCTGTTATTTATAGCGAAGGTTCAGACACAATTAGCAGAGTGGTAGAATATGAAAAAAAATAGTCTGTTAATCCTTGTTATTCTTTTTATCATTGGCTGTTCGAATCCAAAGGATCACTCAACATTTATAAGTCAGTTGGAAAAAGCATCATTAGATGGGCAACCGGTTGATCGTGACCTTGCAAATATAGATGCTGATGTGTGTATGAAAAGCACATTTTCAATCTCAGCTGTTAAAGCTGAGATTCAGGATCTTGAACGAAAATACAAAGCTGGAACAAAAGTTAAAGGTAAATGGAAGCATTTAAACCTTGAAGATCTTCCAATTCCACAGGCAAATTTCTTGGCGACATTTGGAAAACGTTTAGGCGACTTAAATAACTTAGATGCAATTGACTATTCTCTCTGTAAGGATCTTCCTTGTGTCATTAATAAAATATATGGCAAAGAAGATTATATTGCAGGATACGTTCATTATCTTTGGTATTTGAAAATGGGGAATTATCTTACGGCCCACAATACTGTGTACGGTGGTTCTTATAGAGAAATTATACCGGGTACCTATAATGATAAAACATTTAAAGTCGCGGATTATTTGTGGAATGAAGATGAGCTTTATGCTTTTTGGCGCTTAGTTCATATGATCAAGGCCCCACATACAAATCTTACTGCCTTAACAGAAATCCAGCGAGTTCCTCGTGGAGAGAGTTATGGTTTTATGAGCTCACTCACTTGTGGTCTGGCATGGAGTCATGGGATAGTTTCCCTGCAAGATGGTTGTTTGGGAACAGGGACCGACACATACCCTGGTACTTTTTATGAATCAGTTCTGCACGAGTTGACACACCAAGTGGATTATCATGAAGGAAGTAAACTCGGTAAATCATATCGGTCAACCCAGAAAGATTACCTGGATATTTCTAAGTTCTTCTTGAAAGAATTCAAAGATGAAAAGGGAGTGACTGTTCGCCAATGGGAGCATCTACCAGAAATTAAACTTGTATCTGGATATGCAGGAACCTCTCCGGCCGAGAATTTCGCGGAAACAATCGCTTATTTCAGAGTGGATGGCGGACAGACAAAAAAGAACATTACTCAAGAGCATTGGGATTTTACATCGAAAAACTATTTTTCTGATAAATCCTTTCAAAAAACAGATCTTATGAAAGAGTGGATAGCTAAACATACATCATCCATTTCCCAGCTTGCTTTTAAAGCGGTCGGAACTTGTTCCAAGAGTGGCCAGGGGTTTGCCTCAACTTATTTTACCAAAACTGATTTCATGACACCTCTTCTCCCTTCTCTTATAAACTGTCTTGGAGCCAAAGCAGTAGAGATCTCAAAGGAAATACAATCAAAAATAAAAGTTAATGAGCCTGATGGCTGTAGGCTTCTTCAGAGTTATTCAGTTCCTACCGACTGGGAGCCAGGTTTTAAAGTTCAAATAAGTTCACTTATGAATAAATATTTGAAGGAGCTTGCACTAGATAAAGAATACTTTGCTAAGGTCCAGGCATTTTACGAAGAAATACCTAACAGAACGATGGCCAATAATGCTTTTTTATCTTGTGCAGAAATAGAATCTGAAGATGGCTGCTACGGACAGGAAGTGATTAGAGCGGCATTGGAGAAGATTGCTCCCTTGAATCTTCCTGCTTCACATGCTCAAGATCTTGCCGAACTGTATCTAACAAACCATCCGATTGCTGATACCAAAGAGTATCTCATTGGATACTATAGAACTTTTGTTTCGTCTCATAAAGCCCAAATCAATCTTATAGCGAGTGAAGCATGGGACAAATGTGCAGCACTTCCTGTGAGTGATGAAGCTTCTCCAAAAGGAAAAGATTTCTCTGTTGGTGATGGATATATGGCGAGTTCACTTTTTAATTGTCTCAACACAAACTTTAATGAGACTGCTGCACTTATTGTTCAATCACTGGCAGTTGGAGATATTAAGGTTAAGCATCCAAGAGAAGAACAAATGCTAAATGTAGAGGTCGTGCCTGAGCTTCAAAAAAGCTTGGTGGCCATATATAATGCCAAAAAAGAAGTTGAAAGCAAAACAATCGCTTCTTATGTCGAAAAAGACCAGGGAGAGTTGAGGAAAAAAATGCTCGGCGATTTTGTATGGGTTAAAGATGTTCTTAATACGGATGGTTTAAAGAAAGACTGTAAGAAACTAGCGTTGGTTAAAATCGATTTTCAGCCCATCTATCAAATGAAAAACCAAGTTTTTGAAGGATTACTCGAAGATACTTGTAAGGACATTCATACGGCACCACAGTACAACACCTGGTTAGAAGAATCCAAATCAGTATTTGCTGATAAGTCGATTGCAGGGCTTGAGAAACGAATTGTTGAGCTCGCGCAAACAAAGGCACAAGGTTGCCTTCTTCAATATCCAATCAGTACGAGTCTAAGCAGGATCAAATTTAAAACAGAAAGGGAAGCTTGTCTTCTGGGTGAATGGTCAAAGATCGAGGCTTCTGCGATACAAGAATTCGAATCAGACCCACTGGTGATTAAATTTAAGATAGATATAAATGCGGTTAAATCTCAGCTCGAGGTAAATCGCCGTCGCCTTCAATTAAGGGTGATCAAAGAAAAGTTTTAACCCTTCTTATAACCATCCAGAAATTGTTTTTTAAATTCCAGGAAGCGGTCCTCAAGGATCGCTTCTCTGGCCCTTGAGGCCAGGGACTTATAAAAAGCAATGTTGTGAGCAGTTGCTAAAATTTGACCAAGAATTTCATTGGAATCAAACAAATGTTTAATATAAGCGCGTGTAAAATTAGTATTAACGTAATCTTTTAAGTTTGGTTCAATTGGAAAAAAATCTCGACGATAATTTTGATGATCGATACGAATCTTTCCTCGGTTAGTGAAAAGAGTTCCACCTCGGGCAAATTTTGTTGGAATGATACAGTCACTCATATCAATTCCGTTTTCCCAGATCATGAGAAGATC
>CAMDQH010000136.1 GCA_945905815.1 Bacteriovorax stolpii
ACATTAGGACGAAACTTTGGTGTAGAAACAGAAAATAAAATTAAAATTGATTTGCGGCTGACTCGAAATGAAATGGCCTCAATGATTGGCACAGCAAGTGAAACCTTAATCAGGGCCATTTCAGAACTTAAACAGCAGGGTGTATTGGAACAAGAAGGGACCTTTATTCTAATTAAAGATATGGATCAGCTTAGCAAGCAGGCAAATTCATAGGCTTCATTTTTTAAAAAAAAAGTTTGTTGCTTCAAGTACTACGACAAGCTTTGAATGAATAATTTTGTAACATAAACGGCTCGTTGTTACCTTCTTTGTCGACTAAAGGATGGGCCCCATTAATTATCTGTTTAATGTAGTCATTCATGTGGCCCACCTTGTTTTAAATAACTATGACTTTAAAATTGGAATTTTTATAGTTTTTTGAGGCGTTGCTTTTACCTTGTCAAGTTCAACAGTCAAAATCCCATCTTTATAAGAAGCCTTAACCGTATCCGGATTAACTTCTTCATCTAGTGGGATTGAACGGTAAAAGCTGCCATAACTAAACTCGGAAGAAAAATATCCTTCTTCTTCTTTTTTACTTTCTGATTTTCTTTCACCTTCTAAAATCAAATTATTATCTTTAAGAGTTACATTGATATCACTTTCTTTAATGCCTGGAACTTCTGCACTCACTGTATAATGTTTATCTTTCTCTTTTATCTCCACTCTTGGTGAAAAATCAGTTAGATCAACATCCAAAGTTCCCATATCACGGCCAAATCTGTCGAAAAGATTATTCATTTCATTTTGCCATGATGTAATTGGGTTTTGGTTTCTTAATGCTATGGACTGGTTTCTAAATAACGACATAAATGTCCTCCTGTTAGAATTTTTACTTAAAGGTATTTTGAACTTTTTAGAATGACTTAGAAATGATTCTCAACATACCAAGCGCTGACAAAGATCAGCGCTTAATATTTCTATTAACAACTAAGTCGGGTTATGTTAGATTCAATGCTATTAAATCACCTGGAGTTCCCAATGAGTCTTTACGAGAATCTTTTAGGCCGTAGTCATTCAAAATGTGAACTGTGCTCTGAGACTAAAAATCTATCTCTTTATGAAATTCCACCCGTAAATAAAGTTGATGAAAATACTGCTCTTATTGTGTGTCAAACATGTCTAGGCCAGATTGAAGATCCAGCCACTATTGATACTAATCATTGGCGTTGTCTAAATGACAGTATGTGGAGTGAATTCCAAGCCGTCCAGGTCATGGCCTATCGTATGCTGTCTCAACTAAGAACTGAAACATGGGCCCTGGATCTCTTAGAGCAACTCTATTTGGATGATTCTATACTTGATTGGGCAAAAGCTGGAATACCTGAGAAAGCGGAAATTGACTCAACCAAACCAACTCTTGATAGCAATGGAACCAAACTCGCTGAAGGTGACTCGGTTACATTGATTAAGGATCTAGACGTGAAGGGTGCCGGTTTTACTGCAAAGCGAGGAACACTCGTCAGAAATATCAAACTTACCAATAATCCCGATCATATTGAGGGTAAGGTTGAAGGTATTCAGATTGTTTTAATCTCAAAATTTTTGAAAAAAGTTTAATTTTATATCGTTATATCGCTGGCGCTCTCGGGATGATAGTGCCTTAAAGTATCCATTACCTCTTGATCACTCACTTGATTAAATTGTTGGTACCAACTTCCAACGGCACTAAACCCGGAAGGTCGGTAGGGACACATAATTTCATCGATATTTTTTGTTAACAAATCACTTACGGTTCTAGGCCCGACGGGAACAGCGAGCAAAATAACTTTTGCACCCTTAGACTTTAAAAACTTTCCAGCAGCAGCTGCCGTAACACCTGTCGCTAGTCCATCATCAACCAAAATAATATTTCTGTTTTTAACAACGGGTAATTCTCTCGATCCACGGTAATACTGGATCCGCCGTTTCAATTCGGTTTTTTCTTCTTCCACAATTTTCCTAACCTCTTCTTCAAGGTCTTCGAAAGGTAAAAGTTCCCCCGCATTAAATAATGGTTGAAGATCCTCACACATGGCCCCAATGCCGTATTCAGGATTGAATGGAGCACCTATTTTGCGCACGATTAATACGTCCAGTGGAACATGCAGAGTTTCTGCTATGATCTTTGCTACTGGAACCCCACCTTTTGGTAAAGCGAAAATAATTGGAGATTTAAGTTGCCTTTCAAGTAACATGTCACCGAGAACCCTACCAGCATGGTCACGGTCCGCGTACTTAAATTGATTAATCATACTTTTGCCTCATAAGTTAGACAGTTTATTTTTCCATCAGAAAATCCCACAGAAACACCCTCGGCAGTACATTCAAAATCATTGTTATGCCGGCAACTACTTACTTTACAGGCCCCAACACCCGCGATGCGCTTGGCCTCTCGACTATGAGATTTATGTTCGAAGAACGTGTCACATCCTGGATTCATTTCGTCGCCTATGGTAATAGCTTTTGCGTGGCAATTATTGTTCACGTTGTAGCCGCATTTTTTGATGTCACAATTAGTTACCATTGGCATTTCAATTATTACTTTTTCCACAATGACCTCCCTAAACAGTTTCTTAAATTACTTTGGGCTCGTGTATATAAGCAAGGCCAATGCCAATTTCTTTGACGAGGAAAGGATAAAAATGACGGGGTAATCTGGGACATTGCCATGAGTAGAGTCTTTAAGACAACTTTAGTTGTGAGCAAAGAACGAAAGGAATAACCTTTTCAAAGATCGATACTAGACCCAAAAACAAAGGATCATGATATGCACACGTTTGAAAATAAAGTTGTCATCGTTACTGGTGCTGGATCGGGAATTGGCCGAGCAACAGCGATCGCCTTTGCCGTAGAAGGTGCAAAAGTTATTGTCAGTGACGTTAATGAGGAAAGTGGAAAGAATACAACCGAAGAAATTAACAATAATATAGGCGAAGCTTTTTTTATAAAATGTGATGTCTCTTGGGAAGAAGATGTAAAAAACCTTATCGCAAAAACTGTTGAAAAATATGGACGCTTAGACTGTGCTTTTAATAATGCCGGAATCGAAGGAACACTTTCCACCACAACAGAGTGCACAAGTGCGAACTGGGACAGAACGATTAATATTAATCTAAAAGGTACCTGGTTATGTATGAAATATGAAATTCCAGAAATGCTAAAAAATGGCAAAGGCAGTATTGTTAA
>CAMDQH010000137.1 GCA_945905815.1 Bacteriovorax stolpii
GGCTTATTTTTGAATTTAGAATGAGTCAGAGCAACGCTTTGTCCTTTGAGATCGGGAAAAATAAATTGTAGATCTTTAATTTCTGTTTGCTTGTAGGCATCTGGGAGTTCTGCTTTTGGATCAAGTTGGCCAGTAATTTTCGTCTGAGAATTTGAGAGAAGAGCTGCACTAATTTTACCATCAGTTAAACTCCCTCTCAAGACGTAATTGTAAACTCCATCAAAACTAGCAGCTTCAAACTGATTTCCTGAAACGTATCCTTCAAGATAACGGTAATCGCCACTTGGTGTCAGAACACTTCCTGAAAGCTGCGTTCCTTCTTGAATAAAGTTTCCGATACCAGGACTTTTTTGATTTTTTTCATCTTCCAGGGTCAAAGACCATATTCCAGTCAAGTTGATGGTTGGTAGATTTTTATTTTTTTCATAACGATCTTTGATGTCATAAACGGCTACAACTGGAGTTTTTACTTTGGGATTTTTATTATGCCGGACAAGATATCCTTCTAAGGATTTTGCATTCTTTTGGTGGAGTTCAAGAGATATTTCATAAATGGAAAGCGGGACTGAGATCTCCTCCTCCAAATGTGTAATGCCCTTGAGAGGTATGGTTTCCTGGCCGTTTCGGAGAGTTCCAGTCAACTTTTGCTTCTTGTCATACTTAAAGTCGATGATAAAAGGTATTTCGGCATGAGTCGTTTTAAGCACAAACTTCCATGGCCCAGCGCTAACTGGTGCAGCTGAAGCCTTAATGTTTATGAACAAGGGCATCAAACACAACGTAATCCAAATATTTTTCATCATAAGCTTTTACCCCTCAATCTCATTTGCTAATATCTTGGTTCATTCTTATGTATTTGTCACTGCCTGGAGGGTAGATGAAGCAGTTCATCATTGGTCAACGCTGGATATCGGAATCTGAACCTGAATTAGGTTTGGGTGTAATTGTTGAAGTTGAGGCAAAGACAGTTACCTGTTTTTTTCCAGCGACTAAAGTCGATCGTAAATATGGTTCTATGACCGCACCGTTAAGAAGAATTCGTTTTGTTGAAGGAGATGAGGTCAAAGGTCAAAATGGCGATACATTTATCGTTGAATCATTTTCTGAATCTTTAGGAATTGCAACTTACTTTGGGGAAGGTAAAACACTTTCAGAAACACTACTTGCTGACACCCTCTCATTTTCAAAACCAGAAGAAAGATTATTTGCAGGAAATATTGATACGAGCGAATTTTTTAAAATGCGCTACGACACTTTATTAAACCAAAGAAAATTGTTCATTTCTTCTACTCGTGGTTTTACTGGACCCAAAGTGAATCTCATTCCTCACCAGATGTACGTTGCTAGCGAGATATGTAAAAGAAGTCGTCCTAGAGTTTTGCTTGCGGATGAAGTGGGTTTAGGTAAAACGATCGAGGCCGGACTTATTTTGCATCACTTAATTCTTACAGGAAGAGTGGAGAGGGCCCTGATTCTGGTTCCCGACTCATTAGTCTATCAATGGTTTGTTGAGATGCTTCGTAAATTTCAACTTACTTTCAAAACAATTAATCATGATTCACAATTAAAAAAAGGTGAGCAGCCCTTTGAAGACGGTCAGCTTTTTGTTGCTTCGACTAAATACCTTATGCATGAAGACTGGCTTATGGAGCAAGTAAAGGATTCGAAATGGGACTTGCTCATTGTAGATGAGGCCCATCAACTTAGGTGGTCACCAGATCAATCTTCCCGAGAATATGATTTTGTTTCCTCACTTGCAAAAGATACTCCTGGGGTTCTTTTACTTTCAGGGACACCCGAAATTCTAGGTCTTGCTGGTCACTATGCAAGACTACACCTTTTGGACTCAAATCGTTTCCATGATTATAATCAGTTTGTTGAAGAAACCATGGGATATAAACCGATATCAGATCTGGCCAATAAATTAATTTCAGGAAAACCTCTGACTGCTGCAGATAAAAAGTCCCTTAAAGAAAAGCTTGGAGTCGATGCAGAGGGATTAGATAAAGAAACAGCTCTTCAAATGTTAGTCGATCGACATGGAACAGGAAGAATTTATTTTAGAAATACTCGTAAAACGATGGCCACCTTTCAGGAATTCTTTCCTAAAAGAGTTTTTCATTCATATCCAGTAAAACTAGGTAAAACGAAAAATCCGGATAAAAAACTTTTTGAATTAAAATCTGGCTGGCTAGTTGAGTTTGTGGAGGCGAATAAAGCTGATAAGACTCTTCTCATTTGCCATGATAAAGATTTGGTAGTGGAGCTAGAAAAAGTTCTAAAAGAAAAAACTACGGCGAAAGTCGCTTTTTTTCATTCTGGAATGAATCTCATGAATCGGGATCGCCAAGCTGCCTATTTCTCAGAACCTGATGGGGCCGATATCCTTTTATCAACTGAGATTGGATCTGAAGGGAGAAATTTTGAATTTGCGAAGCATCTGATCTTATTTGATCTTCCCCAGCTTCCGGATTTGCTTGAACAGAGAATTGGCCGATTAGATCGAATTGGTCAAAAAAATAATATTCAGATTCATGTTCCATATGTTGAGAAGTCCAGTGATGAACTTTTAATGCGTTGGTATCACGAAGGCTTTAACGCTTTTGAGTCTTCTCCGAGGGGTGGAACCGAACTTTACGCTACTGTGAGGGAAGAATTAATGGCGCTGCTTGAGGCAGCAGCACAAGATAATTTTCCTGATAAAGATTTTAAGAAGTTTTTAAGCATGACTCAGGAACTTCATCAAGAGATTGAAAAGAAGCTAGAAGAAGGTCAGGATCAATTAATTGAATTCAATTCTTTTAATCATACAAAAGCGATGGGATTCGTATCAGAACTTAAAGCCCAGGATGATTCAACTGAGCTCAAAGATTTTATGCTCAATCTATTTAATCTCCTTGGTGTAGATGCTGAAGATATGAATGATCCATACACCTTTCTCATCCGCCCAGGCGATAATATGTATCTGCCACATTTTCCTGGCCTCGATAATGAGGGGATGACAATTACTTTCAAGCGAGAAAATGCGCTCAAACGAGAAGATATAACATTTTTAAGTTGGGATCATCCAATGGTCGTAGGGATTATGGATTATATTTCATCTAAAGAAATGGGGAATGTCACGATTTCTTCATGGACGGCGCCATCTAAAGAAAGCTTTTTATTCGAAGGCTATTATTTATTAAGTTG
>CAMDQH010000138.1 GCA_945905815.1 Bacteriovorax stolpii
TTCACAAAAATGTCCCCGAAATTTGAACTTAAAACCATTCAAATTTCTCACACATCCGCCCTGATCCCCATCACTGTTCCACTCTCAGCTAGGTTTTCTTTTTACTCTCACTATTTTCCCTATCAAATCCGTTAAATAATGAAATGAAAAGTATTTTAGATGGTACTTATCTATTTTTAAGAGATGAGAAAGATAAATGGATTCAAGAAATGGATCAAACTTGGACAGCTGTGACATTTCCTAAAGTTGAAAAAATGTCACCTTGGCAGGCCTACAACATCTATCTTAATTCAAGTTGTCGTTAACTTTATTTAGACCATCTAGAAAGTATGATATTTCCAAATGGATTACTCCAATAAGCACTAGGAATCTTAGTTGCCATCTGAGTCGCCATTTTATATGAAATCGCGGCAACAAATGGGCTAAGAAAATGCGTTGTCGTCTTCGCTTCACAATTCAGTGCAAGGTTCCCAACTAAGTTTTTCACCTTTGGTTCCAGCATAAAATAATTAAATTTTGTTAAGTGTTGCTCTTCATATTGGATATCTGAAAAGTGGTTAATTAAGAACTCTAGCAAAGGCCAAGTGCTACAGTAATTAGGAGTCGTTATAATGAGTTTACCTTCTGGATGGAGAAGTTCAGAGATTTGAGTTAAGAGTTTCAAAATCTGCTCAACATTTAAATGTTCAATGACTTCAATTAAAGTGATGACGTGGAAGTGCCCCTTAAATTCGTTGCTTAAATTCAGGTCATCACTGAAAGATCTAAAAATTCTATATTTAGTGCCATACTTTTGGGTTGCATACTCTATTTGACCAGGAAGGATATCAACGCCAATTTGGTAAGAAAACATTTCAGGAGGAATCATTCCCAAGAAACTTCCAGCAAAACAACCTATATCGAGGATATTTTTATCAAGACCTATGAGATTTTCAGGTATGTACCTCAAAACAGATTCGAACTTATGATAGTGCCAGAATTTTCTCATTCCATCAGGACCCGACAAGACATTGTCGTAATAACCATTTGGGATCAGTGAATAGTCAAAGCTCATAAGATTTCTTTCTCAAAAAAAGTAACCCTATCAAGCCTGCCAAACAACTCATAATAATAAAATTATAATAGGGTGGCGAGTATTGAAGCCGAATTGTTCGATTGCCCGCAGGAACCCGAACGGCCAAAAGACTTTTGTGATCAAATGGTTTAGCTTCATCACTGCTTTCAATCCAACCCTCTAGGTAATTTGAGTTCAATAAAATTTCTGCACCATTTTTGCTCTCGTAATTGAAAGTTATTTCTCCAGGAGTAAACCTTAGAGCACCCACTCTGGCATCACCTGAAAGTGAGCTAGCCTCACCAACATATCCTAGCTCATCGAATGCCTTCGTCTCAGGGGCCATCCTTGAAGGTTCATAACAAAAGGTTTCTACTGACACCTTTAAAATGGCCACCCCACCCGGACTTGAACCAGGATCAGAGACTTAGGAAGTCCCCGTTTTATCCAGTTAAACTATAGGGTGAACGAATTCATCATAAAACTATTTTAACCATTCATACAAATGATAATGCTCACCTGACATACCTAAAACTTCATATACTTGCTGGGCCTTAGCATTCGTTTTATCTACGTAAAGCCTTAAACCTCTTAAATCCTTTGAGTCATCGACCATTTTCTTTAGATGAGAATAAAGTGAGCGGTAGACACCATTTTTTCTAAAGTCAGGATGAACATAAACAGAATGAATCCAAAGTACAGTTCCATTTCTCCAGTCACTCCATTCAGGTATAGTAAGTAGACATCCAATAACCATACCATCCGATTCTGCCAACCAGTATTTCCCCTTCGAAGGATCATCAAATACGGCAGTAACACCCTTATCAACAGTTGGAGGATCTAGCTTCATATTCTCTGTTTCAAATGCCATTTTGCATTGAAATTCAGCAATGATAGGGATATCAAAAAGTAATCCAGGTCTGACTTTAATTTCCATTAGCTTAAGACTCCTCTCACTCGTTTAGAAAACTCTCGAAGGGCATCATTTAAGCTCATACCTTTATCAAGATAAGATCGCATCTCAGCGGCCATTAGATAATCACTCATCTGCTCACCCGCATCTTCTTGAGTTTTAATTGGTGCTATTCCTGTTGATTCAAAATCATCAGCAAACTTATTCAATTCTTCCACTGAATATTTTTGAGCAAGTTCCTTAACAGATTTCACATCCATATTTAAACCTTCATTTTTCGAACAAAGTTTCTGAAGACATCTTCTTTCGTTACATTGATCAAATCCTGTGGTTCACCATTTTTAAAGCAACCTACAGAAGGAAGTCCTGGGAGTTCTAGCATTTCCTTGATCTTAGGATTTTTTTCAACATCTATCTTAAAAATTTTCACATTTTCTTCACCCGCAACACGAGCAAACATGGGTGCAGCAATACGACAAGCACCACACCATGAAGCATAAAAATCGATAAAGACCATTGGCTCTTTCTCGATTATATCAAAGATGGTATCGTCTTCTAGTTCAATCATATTCATAAATAATTCCTTTATTAACTTACAATTAAGCGCAATGAATCC
Organism: Bacteriovorax stolpii; assembly: GCA_945905815.1. Classification (GTDB taxonomy): domain Bacteria; phylum Bdellovibrionota; class Bacteriovoracia; order Bacteriovoracales; family Bacteriovoracaceae; genus Peredibacter. The sequence goes on from CAMDQH010000138.1 coordinate 2,584, forward strand.
AGTGAGAGTTCAGCTTTATCCATCGCCTTGAGCATATTATCGCGACTGAACTTAAGCATAAGAATCTCTGTTTCAGAGACAGTAGGATTCACTTTCCTTAAAGCTTCCAATCTTCCAATTTCAGCATTCATAGACTTCAGCATATCATCACGGAATTTTTCTTTGTATTGCTTGGCCCGGGCGATACACATTTCTTTACCTTTCTTAATGCATTCTTTTAAGAATTCTTTGGGCAATTCTTTCATTTGGGCGCGCTTCTCCATATCAAGTGACCCAGTATTTTCATCAATAAACTTTTTTGGAATCTTCTGAGTCATGTCAGCGAACTGACCATTCAACAGAACTCTAAGTGGGGTTGGAGGAAAGAACTTTTGAAGCTGAAGTTTTTTATCAGCAATGCAACTTAATAAATAATAGCCTTCGAATAAAAAGCTTTCTTTAGATGGCGCCGTCCATGAAGAAATCGTGACATTCCCCATTTCTTTAGATGAAATATAATCCATAATCCCTACGACCATTGGATGATCCCAACTTAAAAATGTTATATC
>CAMDQH010000139.1 GCA_945905815.1 Bacteriovorax stolpii
GAAAATGGCAGTACTGAATTAGCTACGAATCATGCTGTTAATCAAGCAGCTAAATTAAATGCCACGGGTATTGTTGTGAATCAGGAAGTACCAAATGGAAATAAGCGTTCGGTACATGCAACTGCTTATCAATGTAATTAGAATTTAGACAAAAAATCATCGAGTGCGTTCAGGCTAGGGAAAAATTGATTTTTTTTCTTTTCCAGTTCTGAGCGCATTTGAGGTTTTACGTTCCCACCAATCAATAAATCAGGGTCAGTTGTCAGATGTAGTTTTAACTTTTTTAAATAGTCATCAAGGCTTTGTTCATCAGAAAGTTCATATCTACTAACGCCTAAAATGATTGCCTTTGGATTGAGAGCATTGGCGGCTTCTGCAAGGGATTCAGCAGGTAGGTTGGCACCGAGATAGATAATTTTTAGACCATAGTGAACGCACAAGAGTGCTGCTCCTAAAATTCCAATTTCATGAAGTTCACCTTCTGGAGTCGTAATTAAAATCAAATCATCCCGAGTCAAAGTTTTTTGGTAGTGCTGGCCAATCATTTGGCCAAGATAAAATCTGACAAGGGCACTGAGTGTATGTTCCTGAGCAATATTTAATTCGTTCTTATAAACTTTGTTACCAATTTCCTGAAATAAAGGAATGAGAATCTTTAGACATAATTCACGAGGACTTAACATCATCCCCGCTTTTTCAAGTTCGTGTGAAATGATATCTAGTTTGTAAGATGCCAGTGCCAAAAAAAAATTTAAAAGCATCTTTTCAGTGTCAATTTTTTCATGATTTGGAGTTACAACATGTCTTTCTTCATAGGGCCGATGCGTGAGACGCGTATAAATTACTTTGAGTTCCTCCAGTTCTAGATGAGCAATCTTTCCAATACTTTGACCAAGTTCAGTTAAGCTAAAAAGAACGGCAAGTTTTTCAATGTCATTTTCAGAATAAAGTCGGTGTTTGTTTTCCGCTCGGTCAGGAACCACTGCATTATAGCGCTTTTCCCATGCCCTGATAGTTGCTGAGGCCACGCCTGATAGTTGAGAGGCCAATTGGATGTTAAAATATTGCATCTTGAATAAATTAGCATAGTCGTGTCTTTAAATGAAGGGAGCTTTGTGCCAGAATCTAGCTACTTTAAAGGAACAGGTTATGACAAAAATTGCAAGTTTGCCGGTCAAAAAGAGTATAGAGTCTAAATCCTATTTGAAAGGAATAGATTCTTATCAAGAGTTGTATAAACGCTCTGTTCGAGACCCTGATGGATTTTGGCTTGAGGCAGCAAAGACTATGGATTGGTTTTCGTTTCCGCTTAAAGCAACTCAGGGAGATTTTAGTCGCGTTAATTATAGTTGGTATCCTCAAGGGAAAATAAACGCATCTTTTAACTGCCTCGATCGCCATTTAGCAAAGCATGCAACCAAAGACGCTATTATTTGGGCCAAAGATGAGCCAGGAGAATATCAGCACATTTCTTATCTTGAAGTTTATGAACATGTTTGTCGTCTCACCAATTTACTTGAAGCCCATGGAGTAAAGAAAGGTGATCGAGTTTGCATTTATCTTCCGATGATTCCTGAACTGGTTTATTCAGTTCTTGCATGTGCCAGAATTGGTGCCATTCATTCCGTTGTTTTTGGTGGCTTTAGTGCCGATGCCTTAAGAGGGAGAGTGCTGGATGCTGAATGTAAAATGGTTATCACCGCTAACGAAGGTTTGCGTGGCGGAAAAGCAATTCCACTTAAACTCATAGTCGATGATGCACTTAAAGATGTGAGTTGTGTTGAAAAAGTACTTGTTGTCCAGAGGACATTTGCAAAAGTTCCAATGGTTAAAGGTAGAGACCTTGTTTATGAAGATGAAATAAAGAAATACCGTCCAGTTGCACCTTGTGCTGTTATGGACTCTGAAGATCCTCTTTTTATTCTTTATACTTCGGGCTCAACTGGTCAACCAAAGGGTGTGGTTCACACGACTGGTGGTTATTTAACTTATGCTGCTTATACGCATAAATATGTTTTTGATTATCATGAAGATGATATTTATTTTTGTACAGCGGATATTGGCTGGGTAACTGGGCACTCCTATGTGGTTTATGGTCCGCTTTCCAACGGCGCCACCTCTGTATTATTTGAGTCAATTCCAACTTATCCTGATGCCGGAAGGTACTGGCACATTGTTCAAGATCTTAAGGTTAATATTTTTTATACCGCTCCAACTGCTTTGAGAACACTTGCTCAATTTGGAGACGATCATGTTAAAAAATATGATTTATCATCGATCAGAATTTTGGGAACTGTGGGTGAGCCCATCAATCCTGAAATCTGGAAATGGTATCATGATGTAGTAGGTGATGGTCGTTGTGACATCGTTGATACTTGGTGGCAGACAGAGACAGGAGGAATTCTCATTACTCCTATTCCAGGGGTCACACCGACCAAACCTGGCTCGGCGACGTTGCCATTCTTTGGTGTTCAGCCGGTCATTGTAAAACCAGACACGGGTGAAGAGTTGAAAGGAAATAATGTTGAAGGTGCTCTTTGCTTAAAAGCATCATGGCCTGGACAAGCTCGTACAATTTATAAAGATCATGCACGTTTTATTGAAACATATTTCACTCAGTATCCCGGCCTTTATTTTACAGGTGATGGTTGTCGTCGTGACGAAGATGGTTATTACTGGATTACTGGACGTATTGATGACGTACTTAACGTCTCAGGACATCGTTTAGGAACTGCAGAAATTGAAAGTGCCTTAATGGAGCATGATGCGGTTGCAGAAGCTGCTGTGGTTGGGATGCCTCATGATATTAAAGGCGTTGGCATTTATGCTTACATTATTCTTTATCAGTCTCACGATCTGTCAGAGGAATTAATAGAGAGTATAAAAGAAGTCGTGAGAGTTAAAATTGGGCGCTTTGCAGCTCCGGACAGAATACATGTTACAAAAGGTTTACCAAAGACTCGCTCTGGAAAAGTTATGCGCAGAATTCTGAGAAAAATTGCGGCCACTGAGTACAGTGGTTTAGGAGACATTTCGACACTTGCTGACCCAAACGTAGTTGAGGCGTTAGTTAATGAGCACAAAGCAGGGTCTTAGTTGGAAGAGCTATGTGAAGA
>CAMDQH010000140.1 GCA_945905815.1 Bacteriovorax stolpii
CTCAAGTAAAAACCATTTCCATAAGTGAGAAGACAAAGTTTCTTCTCACCAGGTTCAACGTGAAATTTGCCGAGTGGAATGTTCTCTGACAAATCTTTTGGATATTCACAGTTCCATAAATTGTCTCCAGCAGCGTGAAGGTCGCGAACAGGGTACAAAGCAATGGGTTCTATAAAAACACTGATGCGTCCAAAGCGGTGAGCTTCTTCTACGCATGTTCTCATCATCATAACGGCATCTCTTCCATTGGAAGGGCAGGCGATAATGACCCCCGGAACATCACGGAAAACGGCCAGAGAGTTATCGTTATGGAAATGTCCTCCAAATCCTTTTTGATAACCCAGTCCTGCAATGCGAATTACCATGCCGTTTGAATATTGACCGTTTGAGAAAAAATTAAGAGTAGCTGCTTCTCCACGAAGCTGATCTTCAGCATTATGAAAATAAGCGAGAAACTGTATTTCAGGAATTGGGAGTATGTTGTTGTGTGCGAGACCTATGGCCGTTCCTAGAATGCTTGTTTCATCGAGAAGTGAGTTGAATACCTTGTTTTTTCCGAAGCGACTTTCAAGATTGGCCGTGACGTTATAAACACCACCTTTTTTGCCAACATCCTCTCCGAATATAACTGCTCCTTGAAAGCGATGAAGTATATCAGTTAGACCCCAGTTAATGAGCTTGGCAAGGGTTTGCCCTGATTTCATCTGCTCCCACTCACTTCCAAAAACTTGTAGACGAGACCCTTCTGAAGGTACTTCAGGTAGTTTTTTCTGTTCTTTATGTTGAACAACGCTCGCAACGATTTTTGATGGATCGGTTAAGGCCGGCATGAGAACTATTTGTTCGGCAACACGGTCAATACGCTTCTCTAAATCCAGATACATCATTAAAATTTCATCATGGGTAAGTATTTCGTTGCCGATGATCGACCTTGCAGATCTTAATAGTGGATCCTGCCTTTCAGCTGCTTCTATCTCTTTTAGGTTGCGGTATACACTTTCAATGTCGCTTCCAGCATGGCCCATCAAACGTACCGTCTTAAAACGTATAAAGCTTGGACGTCGACCATTTCTTGAATAGGCGAATGCCTCAGTTAATACATTCAAACTTTCTATGATATCCATGCCATCACATTCAAAATATTTTATAGTCGCCGATTTTAGGCGTGAATTCTTAACCCAGTCACCGGGACTTTTAACTGAAATACCAATTCCATTATCTTCACAGATGAAAACTAAGGGGAGAGGTAAGTTTTGATAGCTTATCCAGTCGGCGCAATTGAGGGCAGTTTGTGAAGAAGCGTGATTTAATGAAGCATCACCAAAAGTGCAGACAACAACAGCATCTTCTGGAAGAACACCCTTCATTCCTAGCTTGTGATTTTTATGAATTGAGAACGCAGTTCCAACGGCCTTAGGTAAATGGGACGCAATAGTGGAGGTCTGGGGAGGTATGAAAAGTTCTTTGTGACCTAATACCTTGTGTCTTCCGCCACTAATCGGGTCTGCGCTACGAGCGCAAAAGGAGAGAAGTAGATCATAGATAGCGGTATGGCCTGGAAGTTTTTTACTTCTCTGGATTTGAAAAGCAGCATCTCTATAATGAAGAAATGCCATATCAGTAAGGCGTGAAACTTCTCCTGCGACGGCAAGACCTTCATGTCCACTCGATCCGATGGTATAAAAACTTTTACCCTGAGTTCTTAGTTTCCTCGCCTTAATATCAAGTAGGCGTGAGGTGAGTTGAGATTCGAAAATATCAATAATCTTAACGGGGGAGTGCTTTCCTGCAAAAGAAAAGTTACCCACGTCAGATTTATTCGTGAGGAAATTCCGAAATGTTGTATCAATTATTTTCGCACGATCAAACATAATGTTTAGTTAAAGGCGGAGATGCCTGTAACCTCACGTCCTATGATTAAACGATGCACATCTTCAGTACCTTCGTATGTGTTGACTGTCTCAAGGTTCAACATATGACGGATAATAGGATATTCATCAATGATTCCGTTCGCTCCCAGCATGTCTCTGGCATCTCTTGCAACATCAAGTGCCATTCTTACGTTGTTCATTTTAGCGAGACTAATCTGAGCAGGAATAAGTTCGCCGCGATCTTTAACCTGACTTAAATGCCAAGTTAAAAGCTGAGCTTTTGAAATTTCTTGAACCATTTTTGTAAGCTTGGCCTGAACCAATTGATAGCCAGCGAGTGGCTTATTGAACATAGGTCTATTAAGAACATAGTTAAGGGCTTCATGATAGCAAGCATTGGCTGCACCAATAGCACCCCATGCGATACCAAAGCGTGCCTGGGAGAGGCAACTCAAAGGACCTTTGAGTCCTTGTACTCCTGGAAGAATATTTGCTTTAGGAATTTTACAATTTTCAAAATGTAGTTCTGAAGTGATTGAAGCACGAAGGGAGAATTTACCCTTCATTAAAGAAGTGCTGAAACCCGGAGTTCCTTTTTCGACGAGAAAACCTCTAACCACTCCATTTAGTTTTGCCCAAACGATGGCAACATCTGCGATTGAACCATTCGTGATCCACATTTTGTTACCATTTAAAACATATCCGTCAGCAGTTTCAACTGCATTTGTAATCATACTTCCTGGATCTGAACCGGCATCTGGTTCTGTTAACCCAAAACAACCGATAACTTCTCCACGTGCCATTGGGGGAAGAAATTTTTGTTTTTGTTCTTCATTACCAAAAGCATAGATAGGGTACATACAAAGGGCACCCTGGACAGATACAAAAGAGCGAACACCTGAATCTGCTCTTTCAATTTCCTGCATGACTAGGCCGTAGGAAACTGTATCAATTCCTGAGCATCCATAACCCTTTAGGTTAGCACCTAAAAGTCCAAGATCGCCAAAACGCTTAATTAGTTGTTTAGGGAAAGTTTCATTACGAAATGCTTCTTGCATTAGTGGAAGGACTTCATCATCCACGAACTTACGTACAGAATCACGAATTTCTTTTTGTTCAGAGGTAAGTAGTGACTCAAAATTAATGAAGTTAAGAGATTCATATTTCTTCATGACATGTTCCTTTGGGTACTCAATTTGAACAC
>CAMDQH010000141.1 GCA_945905815.1 Bacteriovorax stolpii
GTTCGCGACCTTCACGCTGCTGGAGACAATTTATGGAACTGTGAATATCCAAAAGATTTGTCAGAGAACATTCCACTCGGCAAATTTCACGTTGAACCTGGTGAGAAGAAACTTTGTCTTCTCACTTATGGAAATGGTTTTTACTTGAGCATGCAGGCAAAAGAAATATTGAAGAATCAAGGCATCAATTCAACGATAATAGATCTGCGCTGGCTTGCTCCATTGGATGAAAAAGCATTGGCCTTAGAATTGTCCAAATATGCGCATGTATTAGTTGTCGATGAATGTCGTAAAACAGGATCTCTAAGCGAAGCCCTTATGACGTTGATAATGGAAAATTGCTCACCTATGCCTAAGACTATGCGTCTTTGCTCGCTTGATAGTTTTATACCTCTCGCAGACGCAGCAAATCTTGTTTTAGTTCAGACCCAGGATATTGTGGAAAATGCACTTAATTTACTAGGCAAAAAATCATGACAAAAAAAACCGCCGTTGTCATTTGTCCAGGTCGAGGCACTTACAATAAAACCGAACTAGGCTATCTTCATAAATATCATTCAAATAAAATGAATCTTATTAAATCGATTGATGACTACCGTTTTAAACATGATCAGCCTTCTATTTGGGAACTCGACGGGCGAAGTGAATATTCTATCAAAGAACATATCCCTGGAGAGAATTCGGCGGCCATCATCTATTCTTGCTCCTATGGTGATTTTTTAGACATTGATCAAGAAAAAATTGAAGTCGTTGCCGTTGCTGGAAACAGTATGGGTTGGTATCTGGCCTGTGTTTGTGCTGGTGCTCTCAATGTTAATAACGGAACTCATATCATCAACACGATGGGCTCACAAATGAGAGAAAAACTCATCGGTGGTCAAATCATTTATCCAGAAGTCGACGAGAACTGGATTTTCTCTCAAGAACTTTCTAATTTAATTGATGAGAAGATGAATGAAGTAAATAAAAGCAGTCCTGAAGTATTTACGTCGATTTTCTTCGGTGGTCTTAGAGTTATTGGCGGTACGGAAAATGGTCTACGCCAAATGATGAAGATTCTTCCACCGAGAGAAGATCGTTACCCATTTAAATTAATGGGAAACGCTGCCTTCCATACTCCTCTCTTGACCGAGACTTCAATTAAAGCAAAGCAAGAATTAGGATCACACTTTTTCACTTCTCCCAAACTTCCTCTCGTAGATGGTCGCGGAAAGATCTGGATGCCTAACGCGACTGATGTAAACGAACTTTGGAATTATACGTTAGGACACCAAGTAGATCATACTTATGACTTCACAAAAAGCATCGATGTCGCGGTTAAGGAATTTGCACCTGATTACTTAATAATCACTGGTCCAGGCATGACTCTTGGTGGTGCCGTGGCACAGGTTTTGATCAACAATAAACTCAAGCCCATTAAGAACAAAGATGAATTTAAGGAGCTACAAGCTACCACTCCTTATATCATTTCCATGGCAGAACCAGATCAGCGAAAAATTGTTATATAATTTTGAATAAGGCCAACAAATGTTAATGTGGATTTGCAAAACTATTTTTAAATTTCAAGGTTGGAAATTCGTCAACAATGCCCCAAATGACTTAAAATCTTTCGTTTTTGTTGGTGCTCCACATACTTCCAATTACGATTTTATTCCAGCGATGGCCATGGCCTATTATATGAAAAATAATTGCAAATTCATTATAAAAAACGAGTGGCTCAAATTCCCCTTGGGAATATTGTTAAGATCACTTGGTGCAATTGGTGTTGATAGAAAACAGATCCAACAGCAAGGCTCTAGCAATACAACTGAACTCATCGCGGCCCTTTTTAAGAAATATGAGGATTTAGTCCTAATGATTGCACCCGAGGGAACTAGAAGTCCAAACGCCCATTGGAAAACAGGGTTTTATTACACCGCTGTCAAGGCCGGTGTCCCAATTGTTGTAGGGTTTGCAGACTATGCAAAAAAAGAAGCTGGACTAGGGATGGTCATTTATCCGACGAACTTTGAAGAGGATATGAAAAAAATAACTGAATTCTACCGCCCTATCACCGCCAAAAACCCAGAAAACTTTAAACTAGATGAGAGATTTGTTTAAATCCACCAGAAAGTGAATAGGCCTCAGCACCCATATGATTTAGTATCATACTGGCCGTTAAAGAACGTAGTCCACTAGCACAAGCTGTAAGATACTTCTGTCCTTGAATCGGAAGAAAGTTTGGAAGATTTTCCATAGGAACATGTAAAACTGTATAATTCGATTTAAGACTACTAACGATCTGGCAATCCTTGTGTTCTGTGTCTGAACGTACATCCAAAATAAAAAAATTATTCAAATCGGCCGGAAGATCAATCTCTAAACTGTTTTTTGAAAAAATCTCTTTTTTTATACAACAGGAACAATCTGCGAGTTGTTTAAAGCGACGAGTTTCATAAGAATGTCCCATAAGATCCACAAATAGAGTCTCACCATTTTTCATGTGCTCTTGATCGGTAATAACTTTGAGCGTTTCCATTACCTGCAAGCTTCCCATAACTCCTAGCAGTGGCCCTATCACACCAACTTGTTCACAAGTACCTATACAACCGTCTTGAGGTTCATTAGGCCAAAGACACCTAAGGCAAGGACCTAATTCTTTTCTGAAGTCAAAAAGGTTAAGTTGCCCTTCGTGTTGATAGACCGATGCCTGTATTAAAACCTTATTCGCCTTAAAACAAAAATCATGAATCAAGAACTTCGAAGTAAAATTATCTGTGCAGTCTACTATCACGTCGTAAAAAGAAATAATCGATTCACCACTCGTGCCGTCAAAACGTAGAGGGTAAGTTTGAATTTCACAAAAGGGAGCAAGTGCTTCCAGTTTTTCTTTTGCGACATCCACTTTTTTTAGCCCTATTTCGTTAAGATTAAAAAGAATTTGTCTTTGTAGATTTGAAACACCAACGGTGTCGAAGTCAACAATCCCAATTTTTCCAATTCCGGATGAAGCAAGGTACTGCAGCACTGGACAACCAAGCCCACCGGCGCCAATAACCAAAAC